>NZ_JASATF010000017.1:0-153596 GCF_038440175.1 Cupriavidus sp. OTU4054 | reverse complement strand
CCGTTCGCTGCTGCTGTCGCGCGGTGACTTCGCGGTGTTCGTGACGCGCCCGCTGTCGCTCGGCCTGCTGATCGCCGCGGCGATTCTGGTGGCCATCGTCGCGATGCCGTCGATCAAGGCGAAGCGCGAGGAAGCGTTCCAGGAAGAATAAGCAGGAACGAGGCCGGCACAGCCGGCCACACAACGCAAAGCTCCGGGTGCCGCAAGGCACCCGTTTTTTTGCCCGGCCTACGTGCCGAACAGCGACACGCAGGCCTGCCGGATGGCCCCGGTCACGTGATCGCGCCCATGGTCGCGCCGTTCGAGCATGCCGACGGTGCGCACCAGCGGTTCCCCGCCGGACTGCAGCGGCAGGATCCGCAGCGCCTCGTCGTCGCGCCAGCGCGCGCGCTTGAGCAGCGGCACCACGGTCACGCCCACCTCCTGCCGGACCAGTTCGACGAGCGCCTCGATCGAATTGAGCTCGAGAAACTCGTTCACGCGCAGATGCGCGCGCCGCAGCGCCCGCTCCACGAGCATGCCGGTCCGCTGCGTGCGGTCGAACCGCAAGAACGGATTGCCGGCCAACGCCTGCCGCGCGGTCTCGCCCGGCGCGCCGCGCGCCGCGATCGCGACCAGCGGTTCCTGATACAGCGGTGTCCAGCGCAGGGTCCCGGCCGGCCGGGCCGAGCCTTCCACGAGGAAGGCCGCGTCGAGCGTGCCCTGCTCGACCTCCGCCGCCAGCTCGATCGACTTCGCGCCGACCAGCCGCACGTCCAGCGCCGGATAGGCGCGCTTCATCCGCGCCACGGCGTGGGACAGCCCGCCCATGACCGACACCACGGCGCCCACCGCCACCGCCCCCGCCATCGCCTCCGACGCCACCAGCGGCAGCCGCATTTCGTCGTATAGCGACAACATCCGGCGTGCCTGCGGCAACAGCTCGCGGCCGTCGGCATTGAGCACGGCCACGCGTCCGCTGCGGTCGAACAGCTCGCGCCGCAGTTCCTCCTCCAGCGACCGCATCTGCAGGCTGACGGCGGCCTGCGTAAGCGCCACCTGTCCGGCGGCGGCGGCAAACGAGCCGTGTTCGGCCACGGCGACGAAGGTGCGGAGGAAGCGGATGGTGCTCATGGAGGGCGCGACAGGGGCGTAACAGGGGCGTGACAGGGGGTGTGACGGGTCGATGACGAACGCGATTCACAAGGATTTCTTGTGGATCGCAAAAGGAATATTAGCTTTCATTGTGACCGGGCGCGCGGAATAATGGATATTCCTATCGAATCCGCCCTGCCCGGAGCAACTTGCATGACCACAAGGCGCCTGACCCAACCGCTGCGACACCTGGGCCTCCATCTCGGCCTCGGCCTGGCCTCGAGCCTGATGCTCGCCGCCGCCCCGTCCTTCGCGGACACGTATCCCAGCAAACCCATCCGTCTGATCGTGCCGTTCCCGGCCAGCGGCGCGACCGATCTGCTCGCGCGGGCCATCGCGCAGAAGGTGGGCGCCGACATGGGCCAGCAGATCGTCGTCGATAACCGCCCCGGCGCCGGCGGCGCCATCGGCTCCGACATGGCCGCCAAGGCCCCGGCGGACGGTTACACGCTGCTGATCGCGACCACGAGCACGCACTCGATCGGCCCGTATATCAACGCACGGCTGCCGTACAACACCGAAACGGACTTCACGCCGATCGGCCAGGTCGCCATTGCCACGAACATCCTCGTGGTGCCGAACGCGCTCCCGGCGAAGAACGTCAAGGAACTGATCGACTACGCCAAGAAGCATCCGGGCGAGCTCAATTACGCGTCGAGCGGCAACGGCACCATCGGCCAGCTGACCGCCGAGGCCTTCAAGGCGCAGACGGGCACATTCATCACGCACATCCCGTACCGCGGCACCGCGCTCGCCGTGCCGGACCTGATCTCCAACAAGGTGCAGGTGCTGTTCGACAGCGTGGTGTCCGGCATGCCGCACGTGAAGGACGGCAAGCTCAAGGCCCTGGCCGTGACGAGCCTCAAGCGCTCGCCGCTGGCGCCGGAAGTGCCGACCGTGGCCGAATCGGGCCTCCCGGGCTTCGAGTCGAACACGTGGTTCGGCATCTACGGTCCCAAGGGCCTGCCCGCCGACATCGTCACGCGCCTGAACACCGAGTTCAACAAGGCCATCCAGTCGCAGGACGTCAAGGACCGCCTGGCCAAGCTCGGCGCCGAGCCCGTCGGCGGCACGCCGGCCCAGTTCGCCGCGATGGTGAAGCAGGACAGCGCGCGCTGGGGCAAGCTGATCAAGGATCGCAAGATCACGGTGGACTGACACATCAACGAGACAACCATGCAGAACTTCAACTGGACCAACCCCTACCCCACCGTGCGCATTCCGCTGTTCGCGCGCAACACGGTGTCCACCTCGCATCCGCTGGCCGCGCAGGCCGGCCTGCGCATGCTGCTCAAGGGCGGCAACGCCGTGGACGCCGCGATTGCCGCGGCGGCCGCGATCACGCTCGTGGAGCCCGTATCGTGCGGCCTGGGCAGCGACGCGTTCGCGATCCTGTGGGACGGCAAGGAACTGCATGGCCTGAACTCGTCGGGCGTGGCGCCCGCCGCGTGGAATCCGGACTACTTCAAGGGCAAGTACGGCGAAGCCGGCAACGGCATCGCCAACCGCCCCGTCCGCGGCATCGACTCCGTGACCATTCCCGGCGTGATCGCGGGCTGGGCCGCGCTGCACGAGCGCTTCGGCAAGCTGCCGTTCGAAGACCTGATGGAGCCGGCGATCGAGATCGCCGAGCGGGGCTATGCCATGCCGCCCGTGGTCGCCCACAAGTGGGCCGCCGCCGTGCCCGAGCTGCGCAACCAGCCCGGCTTTGCCGAGACGTTCATGCCGAACGGACGCGCGCCCGAAGTCGGCGAGAAGTTCGTGTTCAAGGCGGCTGCCGACACGCTGCGCAAGATCGGCGCGACGCGTGGCCGCGCGTACTACGAGGGCGAGATCGCCGAGAAGATCGCCGCGTTCAGCAAGGAAATCGGCGGTGCGATGACGCTCGACGATCTGCGCAACTATCGCCCGGAATGGGTGAAGCCGATCTCGAAGTCCTACCGCGGCTACGACGTGCACGAAATTCCGCCGAACGGCCAGGGTATCGCCGCGCTGATGGCGCTGGGCATGCTCGACCAGTTCGACGTGGGCGCGCTGCCCGTTGACTCGGTGCAGTCGCAGCATCTGCAGATCGAGGCGATGAAGCTCGCGTTCGCCGACCTGTACCGCTACGTCGCCGACCCGCGCAGCATGGAAGTCACGCCCGAGCAGATGCTCGACGACGCGTACCTGAAGTCCCGCGCGAAGCTGATCGATATGGACCGCGCCTCGAACCCCGGTTTCGGCATGCCGAAGGCGGGCGGCACCATCTATCTGACGGCCGCCGACGAGAACGGCATGATGATCTCGTTCATCCAGTCGAACTACATGGGCTTCGGTTCGGGCGTGGTCGTGCCGGGCACCGGCATCAGCCTGCAGAACCGCGGCGTGGGCTTCTCGATGGATCCGAAGTCCGCCAACGTGGTGGCCGGCGGCAAGCGTCCGTTCCACACCATCATCCCCGCGTTCCTGACCCGCGACGGCCAGCCCGTGATGAGCTTCGGCGTGATGGGCGGCGACATGCAGCCGCAAGGCCATGTGCAGACCGTCGTGCGCATGCTCGACTACAAGCAGCAGCCGCAGGCCGCGTGCGACGCGCCGCGCTGGAAGGTCAACCGCGACTTCACGCTCGACGTGGAAGGCACGATGAACCCCGATACCGTTGCCGCCCTGAAGGCGCGCGGTCACCAGCTCAAGTCGGTCGAGGATCCGTACATGGACTTCGGTTCGGGCCAGTTCATCTGGCGCCTGTCCGACGATCGCGAGCAAGGCTACGTAATCGCCAGCGACAGCCGTCGCGATGGCCAGGCTGTCGGCTTCTGACAGCGCTCATGCGGCACTGAAAGCGCCACGGGCAACCGTGGCGCTTTTTTTTCGCCAACTGTTCCGTTCGCGAGGGGGGCAACTGTGCATGGCGAACGGCGTGCGCATCACTACACTGGGAGGCCCTGCTTCCACGAGGTTTGCCATCATGGCCACGTACGCGTACCGCATCGTCAACGTCTTCGCCGAGTCCACCCTTGCCGGCAATCCGCTCTGCGTCTTCGAGGATGCGCGCGGCATGGACGACGCGACCATGCAGGCGCTGGCCCTGCAGTTCAACCTCTCCGAAACCACGTTCCTGCTGCCGTCGGAACGCGCCACGCGCCGCATGCGCATTTTCACGCCCAACTTCGAGATGCCGTTTGCCGGCCACCCGACGCTCGGCAGCGCGCACGTCGTGCGCGACCTCGCCGGTTGCGGCGATACGCTCTCGCTCGAGGTCAAGGCGGGCATCGTTCCCGTGACGGCCGGAAATGGCCCGGATGGCGCCAGCGGCAGCGACCGCTGGACGCTGACCGCGCCGCATGACGGGGCGCCACGTACCACGCCGGCCGGCGTGCCCGATGCCACGATCGCATCGCTGCTGGGGCTCGAGGTTTCGGATCTCGCGGGATCGCCGGTCTGGGTCAATACCGGCAGCGAGCAGCTGCTGGTGCCGTTGCGCTCCGCCGAGGCCGTGCGCCGCGCGCGGCCCGATGGCGGGCGCTTCGAGCAATGGCCGCAGAGCCCGGCCTCCGGCCGCCGGTGCGCGTATGTGTTCGCGCCGGATGCGCAGGTGCCGGGCAAGATGCTCGTGCGGTTCTTCTTCACCAAGAACGCGGGATCGTTTGCCGAAGACCCGGGCACCGGGTCGGCCTGTGCGAACCTCGGAGGCTGGCTGCTGGCCACGGGACATCCACTGCCGGCGGTCTACGAGCTCGATCAGGGCGAAGCCGTCGATCGGCGCTGCCGGCTCGATCTGGCCGTGACGGCCGAAGGCGCGATTCGTGTCGGCGGCCGGGTGATCGAACTCGGCCGAGGCACGGTGACACTGTAGTCCGTCATACTGTGGGCCTGCGCTTTCCCGCATCGCCCACCCATCCCGAAGCACCATGTCCGAAAACGATCCGCAATCCGCCCCCCATGTTGCCGTCCCCCATGTGCTGACCGACATCGCCGCGCTGGAAGCGCTGTACGCGCAGCCGAGCGCGGCGTCGCTGTCGAAGGAAGTCGATTACCTGCATCCGCACTATCGCGCCTTCGTCGAGAAGTCGCCGTTCTGCCTGCTGTCGACGATCAACGACCAGGGCGGCGACTGCTCGCCGCGCGGCGATGCGCCGGGCTTCGTGCAGCTGCTCGACGACCGCACGCTGCTGCTGCCCGACCGGCGCGGCAACAACCGGCTCGACAGCCTGCGCAACATCATGGCCGATCCACGCGTGGGGCTGCTGTTCCTCGTGCCCGGCGTCAACGAGACCCTGCGCGTGAGCGGGACCGCGCGCATCTCGACCGACCCCGCGCTGATCTCGCGCTTCATCGTCGACGGCAAGGCGCCGACGACGGTGCTCGTGGTGTCGGTGCTGTCGGTGTTCTTCCAGTGCGCGCGGGCACTCGTGCGGTCGCACCTGTGGTCGCCCGAGGTGCAGATTCCGCGCACGGCGCTGCCCAGCACGGGCACGATCCTCACCGATATCAGCGGCGGCGCGTTCGACGGCGCCACCTATGACCGGGAACTGCCGGAGCGGATGCGCAAGACGCTTTACTGATACCGCGGGGGCCCATTCAGACCCCCTCAGACCCCCTCAGACCCACTCGGGCGCGTGCGTCCCCAGCGGCACCGACGGCAATTCCCAATGCGCGGGCGTCTCCGACAACTGCGCCGCGTGCCGCACCACGGTCAGATCGCCGAAGCCCGATGGCAACACCTCGAGCAGGTCCACCACGTCGTCGATCTTCAGGTCCGGCACGCCAAACCCGTGCTCGACGCGCCCCAGTCCCCGCAGCCACTGACCGACCTGCGCGAGCGACACCCGCACGTGCCAGCTGCCGCCTTCCACCGCCCGGCGATGCAGCGCCGCCATCGCGCCGAATGCCAGCAGATAGCCGGCCGCGTGGTCGAGCACCTGTGCCGGCAGCGGCTTCGGATCGGCGCTGCCCGCCGCCTGCGCCTCGGCGAAGTTGAGACCCGTGGCCGTCTGCACGAGCGAGTCGAAGCCGCGCTTGCCGGCCCATGGCCCCACATGCCCATAGGCGGTCAGGGACACATACACGATGCCTGGCCGCGCGCGCGCCGCGGCCTCCGGGCCGATCCCCAGGTCCGCCAGGCCGTTGGGCCGATACCCCTGCAACGCCACGTCCGCGCCGTGCAGCAGCTTGTGCAGCGCGCGCTTGTCGTCGGGATCGCGCAGATCGAGCTGGCACGAGCGCTTGCCCCGCCCCGTGTCGATCACGAGCGGCGCGATCGCGGGCAGATGGCCGGCCGTCACCAGCAGCACATCGGCGCCATGCGCGGCCAGCGTGCGCCCGGCCACGGGCCCCGCGATGATCCGGGTGAAATCGAGCACGCGCACCCCCGACAGCGGCCGGGCATCGACATTGATCTCGCCGTGCGCGGGCAGCGGCGCAAACGGCCGTGGCGGCGCGTCGCCGATGCGTTCGATGGTCATCGGCGGCAACCCGCGCAGTGCCGCCGCCTGAGGATGCGCGTCCCATTCGTCGAAGCTGCGCATGGCCGCCACCACGAGCCCGGCGTCCGACGCCGCCTGCTCGAAGGCCAGCGCCTCCCATTTGCCGAGCGCCGCCTGGACGGCCGCGCGATCGTGCGCGCAGCCGAGAATCCGCAGGACACCGTCGCGATGATGGGGAAAATTCGTATGGAGCCGGACCCAGCGGCCATCGCCGCACCGATACAGCCCGGCAATCTTGTCCCAGAGCTCGGGCGCCTCGCCGCCATCGACGCGCAGATAGCGCTCGCTGCGAAACTCGGCCAGCGCATGGCGCATGTCCACCGACACCTGCTGCGCGCGTCCCGTGCGTTGGGCCCAGATGGCGGCGGCGGCCAGCGCGGAAGCCCCGAGGCTCGCCTGCGCCGCCGCGCCGATCGGAAAGCTGGACGGCAGGACCGGATCCGCGCCGGTGAGCGTCAGGTGCGCCAGCGCGTCCATCGGCATGGCCGCGTCGCGCCACAGCGTGGCCAGCGCATCCCGCGCGAGCGGAGACTCGGCGGCTACCGAAGACGGTGATGAATGTGACGAGAAGGGGCTGTTCATGGCATATGTTCCCGCGACGAAAGTCATCGGATCGTGCCACAGTCCCGAGGCACGGTAAAATCCCCGATCTCAGTCCCAGACAGCGTTTTTTGCTGCCGCCCCGTTTTTTGCTGCCGCCCAGAGCGCGGCGCCACCATGAGCCACGACAACAAGCCCAACGACACGCCCGCCGCTTCCAATTTCCTGCGGAGCATCATCGACCAGGACCTGGCCGCCGGCACCTACACCGCCCGCGCCGACAAGGCCGGCGAGCCCCTGCCCGCGGTCATCACGCGCTTTCCGCCGGAGCCCAACGGCTACCTCCATATCGGCCATGCCAAGAGCATCTGCCTGAACTTCGGCCTCGCGCGCGACTACGCGGGCCGCTGCCATCTGCGCTTCGACGACACCAACCCGGTCAAGGAAGACACGGAATACGTCGATTCGATCATCGACGCCGTGCACTGGCTCGGTTTCTCGTGGGACAGCGACGCGGCTGGCGCGGCCCCGCGCGCGCACCTGTACTATGCCAGCGACTATTTCGACCAGCTCTACGCGTTCGCCGAGACGCTGATCGAGCGCGGCGTGGCCTACGTGGACAGCCAGAGCGCCGAGCAGATGGCCGCCGCGCGCGGCAATTTCTCGGAGCCCGGCAAGCCGTCGCCGTTCCGCGACCGCACCGTCGAAGAGAACCTGCAACTGTTCCGCGACATGCGCGCGGGCAAGTACGCCGACGGCGAGCACGTGCTGCGCGCGAAAATCGACATGGCCGCGCCGAACATCGTGATGCGCGATCCGGTGCTCTACCGCATTCGCCATGCCCATCATCACCGCACGGGCGACAAGTGGTGCATCTACCCGATGTACGACTTCACGCATTGCATCTCCGATGCGCTGGAGAACATCACGCATTCGCTCTGCACGCTCGAGTTCGAGAACAATCGCCCGCTGTACGACTGGGTGCTCGGCCACCTGCGCGATGCCGGCGTGTTCAAGGATCCGCTGCCGCACCAGTACGAATTCGCGCGCCTGAACCTCACGTACGCGATCACCAGCAAGCGCAAGCTGCTGCAGCTCGTCAACGAGAAGCGCGTGAACGGCTGGGACGATCCGCGCATGCCGACCATCGTCGGTATCCGCCGCCGCGGCTTCACGCCCGAATCGATCCAGCTGTTCTGCGACCGCGTGGGCGTGTCCAAGGCCGATAGCTGGATCGACATGAGCACCCTCGAGGGCGCCGTGCGCGACGACCTCGATGCGCGCGCGCCGCGCAGCGTGGGCGTGCTGGACCCGATCAAGCTGATCCTCGACAACTACCCCGAGGGCCAGAGCGAGGAATGCTCGGCACCGGTACATCCGAAGCAGCCCGACCTGGGCCGCCGCGTGTTCCCGTTGTCGCGCGAACTCTGGATCGAGCGCGAGGACTTCAACGAGACCCCGCCCAAGGGCTACTTCCGCCTGTTCCCAGGCAACAAGGTGCGCCTGCGCTACGGCTACGTGATCGAATGCACGGGCGTGGACAAGGACGCCGACGGCAACATCGTCGCCGTGCACGCGAACTACCTGCCGGAAACGAAGAGCGGCACGCCGGGCGCGGACAGCGTCAAGGTCAAGGGCAATATCCACTGGGTCAGCGCGGCCCATGCGTACGAGGCCGAAGTACGCCTGTACGACCGCCTGTTCAACGACCCGCATCCGGACTCGGGCGGCAAGGACTTCCTCGAGGCGCTGAACCCGGACTCGTGCAAGGTCATCCGCGCGTACCTGGAGCCGGGCCTGAAGGACGCGAAGGCCGAGGACCGCTACCAGTTCGAGCGCCACGGCTACTTCGTGGCGGACCGCGTGGACTCGAAGCCGGGCCAGCCCGTGTTCAACCGCATCGTCGGCCTCAAGGACAGCTGGGGCGGCAAGTAATGGCGAAGGACGATCGACAGTACGTCAACTTCCCGCTGGACCGGGAGTTTATTGCATTGAACGACCTGCTCAAGCTCGCGGGCGTCTGTGACAGCGGCGGCGCCGGCAAGGCGCTCGTCGCGGCAGGCGAGGTGGCCGTCGATGGCGCCACCGAATCCCGCAAGACGGCAAAGATCCGCGCGGGACAGGTCGTGGACGTGGCAGGGGTCAGGATCCGGGTAGTGGCGGGCTGAGGCATCCGCCTCGGCCCCCTGCTACCCGCGCAGGACCAGACAAAGGAATCGGCGTGCCCATAGCGTTCTGGTGTGTTCTGATCGCCGGCCTGCTGCCGGTGCTGACCGTCGCCGTCGCCAAGGCCGGCGGCCGCGGCGGCTTCGACAATCACGACCCGCGCGGCTGGCTCGAGAAGCAGAGCGGCCGCGCGCGGCGCGCGGACCTCGCGCACCGCAATCACTTCGAGGCGTTTCCCTTTTTCGCGGCGGCCGTGCTCTCGGCGAGCCACCTCGGCGCGCCGGCCGCGCGCATCGACGAACTCGCGGTCGTGTTCGTCCTCGTGCGCGTGCTGTACACGGTCTGCTACCTGACCGACCGGGCCACGCTGCGCACGCTATGCTGGACCATCGGCTACCTGACCGTGATCGGGATCTTTCTGCTGCCGGTGTTTGTCCACTGAATCATGCGCAACCTCATCGTCAACGCCCTCCTCGCCATCCCATTCGCGGCGGCCCTGCCGCTGCCGGCCCTGGCCGCGGCGACGAACTACACGATCGACCCGCTCCACACCGCGGTCTACTTCGGCGCGAGCCATTTCGACCGCACCACCGTGCGCGGCCGTTTCGGCAAGATCGACGGCCGCATCGTCTACGATCCGGCCACGGGCGCCGGCTCGCTCGACTTCACGGTGGGCACGGACTCCGTGGATACCGGCAACCGCACACTCGACGGCGTGCTGCGGTCCGATCAGTTCCTGGACGCGCAGGGCAACCCGTTCGCCCGGTTCCGCGCCAACCGCTTTGTCGTCGAGGGCGGCAGGCTCGTGGCCGTGGAGGGCGACTTCACGCTGCGCGGCGTCACGCAGCCGCTGCGGCTCGAATCCGACCGCTTCAGCTGCGGCCAGACCGTGCTCTTTGGCGTGCGCCGCGACGTGTGCGGCGGGGACTTCCATGCGACGCTCAAACGCAGCGCATTCGGCCTCACGCGTTTCCTGCCGGAGGTGAGCGACGACGTGAGGCTGCAGATCAGCGTGGAAGCATCCCCGGACAATCCCCAATGACCGTCGCCGAGACGCCCCGGCGTCACCTTTGCGCAGGAATTCTTCTGTAGAATCAGCGCCTTGCATAAATTCCTGCCGCGTCCCGCAGTCCCGCGTGTCCCGGCGACGCGAGTCAAGATGATTGCCATTTCTGCCGGAGACGTCGTTGCGGCGTCCCTTGCCGCGGCCGGCGCCTGCCTGGTCTGCAGCGTTCCCCTCGATTTCCTGCGCCGGTTTCCGCTGTGGGCGTTCCGCACCTACGGACGCGGCGCGCTGCTGCTGCCGATGCTGGGCCTGCTGATCCTGACCGCGATCGTGCGTATGGCCACGAACGGCCAGATCGACAGCGACGCGGGCCTCGCGATGGTGGCCGCGGCCGCGTTCCTCGGCCTCGTGTTCGCCTCGGCGCTGCTGCGCTTCTACCTGAGCGACTACCGGAAGTCCTGAGCCATCGCCCGGGTGCGATATGGGCGTTTTCGCGTGGTTTCGCGCGGATCACGTATGATGCGGCCTTTCGCGCGTCTCCATCCGCGTCACCAATCAGGCCCATGGCGCTCAAATCCACCATCTACAAGGCCGAGCTGTCGGTATCCGACATGGATCGGCCCTATTACGGCAGCCACGCGCTGACCATCGCCCAGCACCCGTCGGAAAACGACGCGCGCATGATGATCCGCGTGCTTGCGTTCGCCTGCGAGGCCACCGAAACGCTGACCTTCACGCGCGGCCTCGACGAACCCGACGAGCCCGATCTCTGGGACAAGGCGCTCACGGGCGACATCCTCCACTGGATCGACCTCGGCCAGCCCGACGAAACGCGGCTCAAGCGGGCCGCATCGCGCGCGCAGCGCGTGACCGTGTTCACCTACCAGAGCGCCAGCGCGCGCGAATGGTGGAAAGGCATCGCGGGCAAGGCTGGCAAGCTGCGCAACGTCACCATCTACAATGTCCCGCAGGACGCCGTCGACGCGCTGGCCGGCCTGGCCCAGCGCGCGATGCGCCTGTCCGTCACGATCCAGGATGGCGAGATCTGGGTCAGCGACGACGATCACAACGTCCAGCTCACGCTGGACGTCCTCCAGCGCGCCGACTGACGCGCTGCCGACTCACGCGCCCCTACAAGGAACCGCACGATGCAAACCACTCCCTCTGGCCTGCAATTTGAAGACACCGTCGTCGGCGACGGCACGGAAGCCACCGCCGGCAAGCACGTGACCGTGCATTACACGGGCTGGCTGTACGAGAACGGCCAGGCTGGCCGCAAGTTCGACTCGAGCAAGGACCGCAACGATCCGTTCGTGTTCCCGCTGGGCGCGGGCCACGTGATCCGCGGCTGGGACGAAGGCGTGCAGGGCATGAAGGTAGGCGGTACGCGCCGCCTGGTCATCCCCGCCGACCTCGGCTATGGCGCGCGCGGCGCCGGTGGCGTGATTCCGCCGAACGCCACGCTGCTGTTCGAAGTGGAACTGCTCAAGGTCTGATCGCTACGCTGTTCGTGTCGCCGATCGCTTCGCTTTAAGCGATTGGCGGTATCTGGATCGCGACGGGCCGTCTAGGCTGTCGCGATGCCAGACTCCCACCCGTTCTACCCGCCCCGCCCCTCCCGCGTCCTGCTCGCCGGTGCCGCGCTGCTTGCGCCGCTCTCCGCCGGTGTTGCCGCCGACACCCTCCCCTCCGGCCTTCCCACGGTCACGGTCACCGATATCGCCACGTTGCTTGGCGCCAGCCCGCATGCCACGCGTTTCGATCTCGCGGCATGGCACTTCCTCGACGCGGGCGGCGTCGCGGGCCCCTCTGGCTCCCCGGCAGCCCCCCCGGCGGACGATGACGGCGCCCTGCGCTACGGCGCGGCGCGCGCATGCGGCGTCCCCGCGCTGTCCGCGCTCGCCTACGCGGCGGCACCCGCGACGCATCGGCATGCCCGGCATCCCGACGATGCGCTGATCCAGTGTTCCCGCCGCGTCGAGCGCATCGTCGCGCTATACCGCCGGCTGTTTCCGCTCAACGCGTCGGAAGCCCATTTCCGCCGGGTGCTCCGCCGCATTGCGCGCGATGGCGCCGCGGCGACGTGGAACCGCGACCGGCGGTCCGAGCAGGCACTGATCGCGGCGATCGACGGCGCGGTCGGGGCGCTGACGCAGGAGACGATCGCGATACTGGCGCTTCACCACGCCAATACGGTGCTTCCGCGACGGTTGTGGCCCATCGAACGGCGGCCGCCAGTCGCCGATGACGGTTCGATCGCGTCCGCCGCGGGCACCTGCGATGCCACGCTGGACATCTATGTCTATCCGGCCAGCAGGCAACGCCTGCGACGTGCCAAGGTTCTGATTTGCGACAGCCATGGGCACTGGGCCCAATGCGACCTGACCGCCCCGTTAACCATCGTCGGCAATCACGACAATACGCATCCCCTGCTGACACGACTCGGGCTCGTCATCGATGCGTGGTCGCGCCGCTACGCCGACCTGGGGGACCGTCGCGCACACTACCCGCCACCGATCGGTACCGTGATCGATGCCGCCCGGTCGTCGCTGGCATTGCTCGGGCAGGACATGGAGACGCGCGTGGCCCGCGCCGACACGGTGACGCTGCTGGTGATGCGCGCCGAGGTCGCCATGGCGATTCTGGAGGGCAGCATCGTGCGCGACGAACGGGGCGACCGGTACGCGCTGATCGAACACCTCGTGCTGAACCCCGCGAACGTGGTGCCGCAGCCGGGCACGGACCTCGTGGTCGGCGCGAGCGATTTCGCGCTGCGAATGTTTATCCAGCGCGTGCGGGCGCGCGGCGTCAGCGGCATCGTCATGGTCGCGCTGACCGCGCTCGAGCATCGCGCGGCAAGGGATGTCCCGTTTCGCCGCTGGGACCCGGGCCCCTCGGGCTGCTGAAAGGGGAGACCGCGGTCAGAAACCGATGGAGGCGTTGCCCACGTCCACGCGCACCTTGTCGCGATCGAGCAGGCGGCCCGCGTGGCGCGCGTAGTCCTGCGCCCACGCGGCGTCCCCGGCAAAGCGCCGTTCGCCCGAGAAGCGCGCGACGTTCAGGATCTTGTCGATCACGAGCACCTTGCCCACGGGGCTCGACGCCTGGCAGTCGAGCTCGGCGTATTCGCGATCGAACCAGCGCCAGGCGGCGTCCTCGCCGATGCCGGCCAGCTCGGCCTCGGTCAGCGTGAATTCGAATTCCCTGCCGTTACCGAAGACCACGGTAAGCGTACGCGCCATGGCGCTTTCTCCTGTCATTGAACGGTTGCCGAACGTGCGGCTTCATTGTACGAACCTGCACACGCCAGCGTGGCGCAAACACCACGACCTATGGAAATGTGGGAAGACCGTGGTAACGCGGACACACCATGGCCGGCTTTGGATTATGCTTGCACGCATGGCCATCACCAGACAGGACCTCGAATCGGATCGGCTGCGCGCATCGCTGTGCAGCACGCCAGTCGCGTCCTCGCTGTTGACCGAAGATGCCATCGAACGTTCCCTGCACTGTGCGCTGGCGGAACGCGCCGATGCGGACGGCCCCGACGGCGACAGCGGCGACGTCTGGATTTTCGGTTACGGCTCGCTGATCTGGAATCCGATGGTCGTCCACACCGACCGCCGCGTCGCGTCGGTGCACGGCTATCACCGCGGCTTCTACCTGTACTCCCGTATCAATCGCGGCACCTGGGACCATCCGGGCCTTGTGCTCGGCCTCGACCGTGGCGGCAGCTGCACGGGCATGGCATTTCGCATTCCGAAAAATGTGATCGAACAGGAATTTCGGGTGCTCTGGCGCCGCGAAATGATGACGGGCGCCTATCACCCGCGCTGGCTGCGCCTCAAGTTCGGGGACGGGCAGCAAACCGGCCCGCGCCGCGCGCTCGCCTTCGTCATGAACCGCGCCCATAACGGCTACGCCGGGCGCCTGCCCGACGACGAGGTCGTGGGCTGCCTGCGGCACGCCTGTGGCGTCTACGGCCCCGCGCGCGACTACCTTCAGCAGACGCTGCTCGGACTCGCCACCCATGGCGTGGGCGATCCGTATCTGGAGCGCCTGTGGCGCCAGCTGCAGGAGCGCGATGCGCGCGAAGGCAGCAGCGCCGCGCCGGGCGTCCACCATGCGCCCCAGCAGGCAGCGGCCGACGCCGGCACCGCCGTGGCTTCCACCATGGCCCCGCACGAGACCGTCTGAACCGAACCGAACCGGCCATGAGTCGCTTCCACTCACGCACCCGACGCCAGGCCCTTGCCGAGATGCTCGGGCTCATGGGGGTACTGATGGGCGGGGCGCTGCTTGCGGGCCAGGGCGGGCAGTCGCTTGCGCGTTCGATCGTCGCCGCGGGACCGGTGCCGTTACCGGCGCGGCCGCGCCCGCTCGCGCCGCAGGAGCCCGCGCCCCCCTATGCGCACCCCGAGGGCGTGACCGCGCTCGACCGCAACCTGATTACCGCGGCATCGCTCGGCGACCTCGAGCTCGTCAACCGGCTGCTGTCGGCGGGGGCATCGCCGCTGGTTGCCGACGAACGTGGCCGCACCGCGCTGCTGAGCGCGCTCTATAACCGCCGGGGCGACGTCGCACGCGCGCTGATCCTTGCCGGCGCAGACGTCAACCGCAAGGATGCCGATGCCAACAGCGCATTTCTGCTGGCCTCGGCTACGGGACAGGTGGATATCGTCCGGCTGTCGCTTTCGCACGGTGCCGATCTCAACAGCACGGACCGCTATGACGGCACCGCGCTGATCGCGGCCGCGCAGCACGGCAATACCGAGGTGGTGCGCATGCTGCTGAAATCGGGCATCGCCGTGGACCACGTCAACCAGCTCGGCTGGACCGCGTTGCTCGAGGCCGTGATTCTCGGCGACGGGAGCTCGCGGTACGAAGACATCGTGCAGTTGCTGCTCGATGCCGGTGCCGACGCCAACCTGCCCGATCGCGAGGGCATCTCGCCCACGCGGCATGCGCGCGACCGTGGCTACAAGACGATGGTCAAGATGCTGGTGCGCGCGCGCGGGCACTGACGTCCGCGCGCATCTCCCGCGCGTATCCCGCACGTATCCCGCTAGCCGCCGGACTTCGCGTTCTCGCTTTCCTGCAACTGCCGCCACATCACCTTGCCCGTGCCGGACTTCGGCAGCGCATCGACGAACTCGACCACGCGCGGGTACTTGTACGCGGCCATATTGTCGCGCGCCCATGCAATGATGTCTTCGGCCGTGGTGTTGCCGCGCGCGGCCGCCCGCAACACGACCACGGCCTTCACGGTCTCGCCGCGATAGGCGTCGCGCGTGCCGATGATGCAGGCCTCCTGCACCGCCGGATGCTTGTACAGCAGGTTCTCCACTTCGGCCGGCCACACCTTGAAGCCCGATGCGTTGATCATGCGCTTGAGGCGGTCCGTCAGGAAGAAGTAGCCCTCCTCGTCCATGCGGCCCAGATCGCCGGTGCGGAAGAACGTGGCGCCCTCGAACTCGATGAATGCCTCGCGCGTGGCGTCCGGCTTGCCCCAGTAGCCCTTGAATACCTGCGGGCCGCGCACGATGATCTCGCCGACCTCGCCCACGGGTAGTTCCTGGAGCGTGACGGGGTCGATCACGCGCGCATCGGTATTGAACGTCGGAATGCCCAGGCACTGCTGCTTCGGCCGTTCGAGCGGATTGCTGTGCGTGGGAGCGATCGTCTCGGACAGTCCATAGCCCTCGATGTAGGAGAGCCCGAACTGCTCGCGCAGCCGTTCCGCCACCGCCTGCGGCATCGCCGCGCCGCCGCCGCCGATATAGCGCAGGCTGCGCAGGTCGAAATCCGACAGGTTCGGGCTGCCGAGGAAATCGATCACCATCGTCGGGATATTGGTCCAGTGCGTGACCTGATACCGGGAAATCAGGCGGCCCGCGACCTCGCGGTCCCAGCGCGGCAGCATCACCACGGTCGCACCGGTATAGATGGGCACGTTCATGCCGTACTGCATGCCGGTCACGTGGAACAGCGGCAGCACCGACAGCTGCACCGACTCCGAACCGTTGCCCGACCAGGTGGCGCCGCCGATCACGTTGTGCATGACCGTGCGATGCGTGTGGATGCAGCCCTTCGGAAAGCCCGTGGTCCCGGACGTGTACGGCATCACGGCCATATCGTCGGGACCGGCCGTGTGCGGACCGGGCGTCAGCTGCGCGTCCATGGCGTCGGTCCACCGCGCATAGCCCGCGGGCAGCGCGTGCGTGGCCGTCAGCCACGCGGGCGGTGCATCTTCGGGATGCTCGTGCGAAGGCGGCAAGGCGTCGGCATACTCGGTCACCAGCACGTGCGCGAGGCGCGCGGCTTCGTCCACGCCCGCGTTGGCCTCCGCGACGCCACCCGCGAGATCCGCACTGCAGATCGCGACCTTCGCCTGCGCGTCGGTGATGTAGTGCCGGAACTCCTCGGTCCGGTTCATCGGATTGACGGGCACGACCACGGCATCGGCACGCAGGATCGCATAGTACGCAAGCAGGAACTGCGGGCAGTTCTGCATATAGAGCAGGACCCGGTCGCCTTTCTTCACCCCCGCGCGCTGCTGCAGCCAGCCGGCCAGCGCGGTGGCCTGCGTCTCCATCTCGCGAAACGTAACGGCGCCTCCGAAATACCGGATGGCCGCCTTGTCCGGATAACGGCGCGCGGCGACTTCGAGGTTGTACCAGAGCGAGGTTTCGGGCAGCACGACCTGCGTGGGCAGGCGGCGCGGCCAGGAGCGGAAGTGCGGGCGGTCCGGCGGTGCGGCAAAAGGTGACACCACGGGTGAAACGACGGGAGAAACAACGCGGGAAGCAGCGGGAACAGCGGTGGTCATGGGTGTCTCCGGTTGGCTCGGCCTGTTCTATATGCGCATCGACGGGCAATATAACTGAACGACCGTGCTATTTTCAACCCGAGACAATCCCTCGGTTTGCCCCCTTCCCCGGCGACGGAGGTTGTTTTTCCGTCATTCGCCCCCACAATAGCCATCAACATCAGTCAATCGAAACGAGGCCAATACGATGAGCGACGTCACCCTGCAGAACTTCGAAGCCGAAGTCATCGAGTTATCGCGTCAGGTGCCCGTGCTGGTCGATTTCTGGGCGCCGTGGTGCGGGCCGTGCCGCACGCTCGGGCCGATGCTGGAAAAACTGGAAGCCGAAGCGGGCGGTACGTGGCGCCTGGCAAAGGTGAACGTCGACGAGAACCAGCAACTGGCCGCGCACTTCGGCGTTCGCAGCATTCCGCATGTGGTCGCGTTCGTCGATGGGGAAGCCGTCGATCAGTTCACTGGCGTGCTGCCCGAGTCCGGCCTGCGCGAATTCCTCGAACGCCTGTCGCCGAATCCCGCGGACCTCGCGCTGGTCGAGGCACGGCATCGGCTCGAAGCCGGCGATCGCGATGGCGCGCAGGAAGCGTTCCTGGCCGCGCTGGATTACGACCCGACCGCCGACGACGTTCGCCTCGCCTATATCTCGTTCCTGCTCGACGGCAATGCGATCGCGGAGGCGGAAGCCGAGTTCGCGCGGCTCTCGCCGCAGGCCACCCAGCTCGATGGGTTCGCGGCCCTGCGCACGCGCATCGACGCCATGCAGAACGTGTCGGACATGCCCGATGCCGGCACGCTGAACGCGCGTGTGGAAGCCAATCCGGCCGACCTGCCCGCGCGGCTCGACCTGGCGCGCGTGCTGATCGCGCGACGCGAGTACGAAGGCGCGCTCGCGCAGTTGCTGGAAATCGTGCGGCGCGACCGGACGTTCGAGGACGACGCGGGCCGCAAGACGATGCTGTCGGTGTTCGACATGCTGACGGAGCAGCCCGAGATCGTGTCGCGCTGGCGCCGCCAGCTGGCCACCGCGCTCAACTGATCGCGCCTGTTCGCTCCGGAAGGCTCAGGCCGGCGGCCCCTCGACCAGCGAGAAGCCGTTGGCCTTCATATGGCTGACCATCATCGCGTCCATCGACTTGACGTGATGGTCGAACCAGCCCGATAACTCGCCGACGAGGCGACGGCCGAGATCGAGCCGGCCGTCGTCGGCGACGGACTGCCGGATCGCGTCGGCAATCGCGAGCACCTGCTGATGCTCGCCCGCGTGGCAGCCGCGCGGGCCGAATGACATGGCCTCCATCCACTGTTCTTCCTGCTGGAAGTGATAACGCGTGTGGTCGATCCACGCGTCGAACGCGGCGAGGAATCCGGCATCGTCGGCGGCCACGGCGGCCGCCAGCAGCTGCACGAATTCGGCGTGCGTGGAATCGGTCACCGGCTCGTCGAGATGGAGGTCCGCCGGCAGTCCCTCGGAGGAGAGACCGTCGTAGGGCGATACGGGCATTGCGGTTTCGGTCATGGCTGGCACTCGAGATGCAAGCCGCAAGGATACCGCGTTATGCTGTGCCCCATGCCCAGACTGATTTTCTTCTGCGGTCACGCCGGCACCGGCAAGACCACCCTCGCGCACCGGCTGATCGGCCCGCTGATGGCCGCCACCGGCGAACCGTTCTGCCTGCTGGACAAGGACACGCTCTACGGCCGCTACAGCGCGGCCGCGATGCGCGCGATCACGGGCGACCCGAACGACCGCGACAGTCCGGCCTACCTCGACAACCTGCGCGATCCCGAATACGAAGGGCTGCTCGATACCGCGCGCGAGAATCTCGCGCTCGGCATCAGCGTGATCGTCATCGGCCCGCTCTCTCGCGAGATTCGCGCGCACCAGCTCAGCGATCCACAATGGCTCCACGTGCCGGCGGGCACGACCGTCAGTATTCTGTGGGTGCATCTGCCCGAGGACGAGGCGCATGCGCGCATCATCCGCCGCGGCAATCCCAACGATGCGTACAAGCTTGCGCACTGGGATACGTACCGCACGCGCCGGTTCCAGCCGGCGCCCGCCGACTATCCGGAACTGATCTTCTTCGACAACTCCGCACCCGACGCGGCGCAGGTGGACGCGCTGCTGAAAACGCTGGCGGCCTAGCTGGTGGCCTGGCTGGTGGTCTGGCTGGTGGTCTGGCTGGTGGTCTGGCTGGTGGCAGGCGCCGCGGCGGCGAGCTTCCCGATCACGGCCGACGCGGCAACGAACCCGAACACCGCCGTCACCGCCACCGACGAGCCGAAGCCCGCGCACGCGAGCCCCTGCGGGCCGCTCGGGGCCACCGGCTGCACGGGCGGCGCCTCGTCGATCTCGCACGCCTGTTGTTCGGGCTCCGGATAACGGAGCGGCTCGTCCGAGTACACGGCCTGGATATCGAACTTGCGCTTCGGATTGCGCGGGAAGTTCCACTTCTGCCGCAGCGACTGCCGCACTTTGGCGAGCAGCGGATCCTGGACCGTGCGCGACAGATCCTCGATGCGCACGCGCGTCGGGTCGAGCTGTCCGCCCGCGCCGCCGCACGTGATGAACGCGCGCCCTTCACGGCGCGCCCAGGCGATCATCGCGATCTTCACCTTGACCGAATCGATCGCATCGATCACGTAGTCGAAGCCCGACAGCAGCTCGGCCACGTTGTCGGTGGTCACGAAATCATCGACGGTGGTCACGCGGCAGCGCGGATTGATCGCGACGATACGCTCGGCCATCGCCTCCACCTTCGCGCGGCCATAGGCATCGCCGAGCGCATGGATCTGCCGGTTGGTGTTGGACACCGCGATATGGTCGAGGTCGATGAGCGTGATGCGGCCCACGGCATTGCGCGCCAGCGCCTCCGCGGCCCAGCTGCCCACGCCGCCGACACCGACCACGCACACGTTCGCCGCCTCGAGCCGCGCAAGGCCGTCCGCGCCGTAGAGGCGCGCGACACCGCCGAAGCGGCGATGGTAGTCGTCGTCCTCGGGCGATTCATGGGCGAGGGGCGCGGGCAGATCCGACAGGTCGGCCAGGGGCGTAGGGGCAATGGTCATGCTTGGGGAAACAGGGGCGACTCTGGGGGCAACTTCAGGCCGGCATTTTATGTCATTGGACGAAAATCGGCGCACCGGCGACCGCAATGTCAGCGGATGACCGACAACACGCGCGCGCCGCGATTCCTACAATGACTTGCAGTGGTTGATGCGCCGCTTCGGCCCGCCCGGGCGCCGCACACGATTACAAGGCCAACTCCATGCCCGTCACCCGCCGCCAGAAGGTTGCCCTCTGGAGCATTTTTACGCCGCTCGCGCTGATCGCCATCATCGTGATCGTGATTCTCACGTTCGACTGGAATCGGCTCAAGCCCTGGCTCAACGACAAGGTGTCGCAGGCCATCGGCCGTCCGTTCGCGATCAACGGCGACCTCGTCGTGACCTGGAAGCGCGCGCAGGGCGAAACCGGCTGGCGCACGCTGGTGCCGTGGCCGAGACTCTCGGCAAGCGATATCACGATCGGCAATACCGACTGGGCCAAGGCCCCGCAGATGGCGACCGTGCGCGAGGTCATCTTCGTGCTGCGGCCGCTGCCGCTGCTCGCGCACGAGATCAACGTGCCGAGCATCGTGATCGACAGCCCCGCCGTCTGGCTCGAGCGCCTTGCCGACAAGCGCAACAACTGGACCTTCGATACCGGCCCCAAGACCGGCAACTCGAACTGGCATCTCGACATCGGCGAGATCGTGCTCGCGCAGGGCAATATCGCGCTCAACGACGCCGCGTCCAAGATCGACATGCAGGCCGAGATCGGCACCATCGGCGACAACGCGCTGTACAACAAGGCGCGCGATGGCGCATTGATCAATGCCGCGTCGGAAGCCTCGGCCGTACAGGGCAACCCCTCCGACGAGCGCCGTTACGGCCTGCGCTGGAAAGCGGTGGGCCACTACAACCAGGCCACCATCAACGCCAGCGGCAAGGCCGGCACGGTGCTGAGCCTGCGCGATACCGACACGCCGTTTCCCGTGCAGGCCGACGTGCGCGTCGGCGGCACGCGCGCGGTCATCGAGGGCACGCTGACGAATCCCGCGCACCTGGGCGCGCTGGACGTGCACCTGGCCCTGTCCGGCGACAACATGGCCAAGCTCTACGCGCTTACCGGCATCGTGCTCCCGTCCACACCCCCGTATGAAACGCGCGGCCGGCTCGTGGCCACGCTCAGGAAGGACGCATCGAGCTACAGCTATCGCAACTTCACCGGCAAGGTGGGCGGCAGCGACCTGGGGGGTACGCTGAACTTCCAGCAACGCTCGCCGCGCCCGCTGCTCTCGGGCGAGCTCGAATCGAAGCAGTTGCTGTTCTCCGATCTCGCGCCGCTGATCGGTGCCGATGCCAAGCCCGGCGAAGCGGCGTCCGACAGCAGCGTCAAGCAGCCCGCCGACAAGGCGCTGCCGGTCGCACCATTCCACACGGAGCGCTGGGACCAGATCGACGCCGACGTGCAATTCACGGGCCGGCGCATCGTGCGGACCGAAGACCTGCCGATCACGAACCTGACCACGCACCTGAAGCTGACCGATGGCGTGCTGTTGCTCGATCCGCTCAATTTCGGCGTGGCGGGCGGCAACCTCGTCTCGACGATCCGGCTCGACGGCAAGCGCGAACCGATGGCCGCGATGATCGACATGAACGCGCGGCGCCTCAAGATCAAGCAAATGTTCCCGAAGGTCGAGTCCATGCGCGCGAGCATCGGCGAGATCAACGGCGCCGCGAAGCTGTCCGCCACCGGCAACTCCGTGGCCGCCCTGCTGGGCACGTCCAATGGCGAGGCACGGCTGCTCGTCGAGAACGGCACCGTCAGCAAATTCATCCTCGAAGCCATGGGGCTCAATGTCGGGAGCGTCGTGATCTCCAAGCTCTTCGGCGACAAACCCGTGCAGATCAACTGCGGCGTCGCGGACTTCGGCTTTACCAACGGCGTGGGGCGCGCGCGCACGTTCGTGCTCGATACGCAGGACGCGGTCATCAATGTCGATGGCGCGGTCGATCTTGCCAACGAGCGCACGGCGCTGACGATCCATCCCGATTCGAAGGGCGTGCGGATCATCTCGCTGCGGTCGCCGCTTTATATCGGCGGCACGTTCAAGAAGCCGTCCGTGAGTCCGAATATCGCGGTACTCGCGCTGCGCGCGGGCGGGGCCGTCGCGCTCGCGCTCGTGGCGCCCGTGGCCGCGGTGCTGCCGCTCATCGACCTGTCGCCGGGCGACGAGAGCCAGTGCGGACGCCTGCTGACGGAACTCAAGAAGCGCCCCACGGCGCCGCCGCCGGGCAAGACCTACAAGGATCCCAAGGCGCAGGCGGCCAGTGCGCCGGCCGCCGCCGCGCCTTCCGGAAACACCCCGGCGGACGCCGCCTCCGCAAAGAAGCCGACGGCCCCCACGGCCATCCAGCAGCCGGACCCCATGCACGAAGGCAGCTGAGGCGCGCCCGGGGCCCGATAGCGCGATCCGGGGGCGTTGCTTTTTTCCGACGCCTCCGACCACCCCTCGACCGCCCCGCGACCGGCCGCACGACTGACCGCACGACTGACCGCACCAAGACCGTTGCGTTTTTGCACGACACAGTCCCCGTTGTTGTGCATGTGCCACATTGAGGCGCATACTTAAACGGCCATTTACAAGCCCCCGCCCCCCAAATGACGTTGCCCCCTGCCACGGTGCCGCCGATCAGCTGGCTGATCGCCCTCACGGTGTGCAATCACGTCGCCTTCAACGCGAGCCGCGTTGTCGTCTCGCTGTTCGCCATCTCCCTCAAGGCCTCGACGATCACGCTCGGCGTGCTGATGGCGCTCTATGCGCTGCTGCCGATGTTCCTCGCGATTCCCGCGGGCCGCCGGATCGATGCCATCGGGCCGCGACTGCCGATGACCGCGGGCTCGATCATGGTCGTGGCCGGCACGCTGATGCCCGCGGTGTGGCACGACATCGCATCGCTGTATGGCGCCTGCGCGCTGATCGGCGTCGGCTTCATGCTGGTGCAGGTGGCCATGCAGCTGCTGATCGGACAGGTCTCGACCAACGAGACGCGGCTGCGCAACTATTCGCTGCATGCGCTGGGGCTGTCCGTCTCCGGCACGCTCGGCCCGGTGACGATGGGTTACGTGATCGAACATGCAGGGTTCCGCTGGGCCTTCATCGTGCTCGTCGGGGTGGCCATCGCGGGCCAGATCGGCCTCCAGTACGTGCGGCCGCGCCTGCCCGCCACGGGCGGCAACGCGGGCCGCATCGCCATCGAGGACGGCTCGCGGCAATCGACGCTGAGCCTGCTTCAGTACCCCGAGCTGCGCGCGGTGTTCGTCGCGAGCGCGGTGCTCTCGGCCGCGTGGGACCTGCACGCGTTCCTGATCCCGATTCGCGGCTCGAACATCGGCCTCACCCCATCGTCGATCGGCTGGGTGCTCGGCGCCTTCTCGCTCGCCACGCTGGCCATCCGTATCGCCATGCCGCTGATCACGCGCCATTTCTCGGAATGGAAGATCATTCGCATCGCGCTGACGGTGGGCGCGCTCGCCTACCTGATCTATCCGTTCGTCTCGCAGTTCTGGCTGATGTGCGCGCTCGCGTTCCTGCTGGGTCTCGCGCTCGGCAGCGCGCAGCCCAATGTCATGAACATCCTGCATATCGCCTCGCCCTCGGGCCGCGCCGGCGAGGCCCTCGGCCTGCGCTCGGCCGTGCTGAACACGAGCCAGGTCGTCTGGCCGCTCACGTTCGGCGTGGTGGGCACGGCGCTGGGCATGCTGCCGATCTTCCTCTCGATGGCGGGCGCGATGGGCATGGCCGGCTACTACTCGCGCACGCAGACGCGCAACAAGGCATTGCCTCCCGTTTGATGCAGCGCAGGTCGCGCCATGCGGCGCATTCGCTATACTCGAAGCATCCTTCGTGATGTTTTCGTGCAGATGTGACATGACTGAACTAGCCGACCTGCGCCGCCAATTCGTGCTCGGCGCGCTCTCCGAAACCGACGTGGCCAACGACCCGATCGTGCAGTTCCAGCGATGGTTCGACGAGGCCGTGGTCGCGAAAATGCCCGACCCCAACGCCATGACCCTCGCGACCGTTGGCGCGAACGGCCAGCCCTCGGCGCGCATCGTGCTGCTCAAGGGCGTGGACGCATCGGGGTTCACGTTCTTCACCAACTACGAGAGCCGCAAGGGCAACGACCTGCTCTCCAACCCGCGCGCGGCGCTGCTCTTCCACTGGGTGCAACTCGAGCGCCAGGTGCGCATCGAGGGCGAAGTCCGCAAGGTCGATGAAGCCGAAAGCGATGCATATTTCGTGTCGCGTCCGCTCGGCTCCCGGCTCGGCGCCTGGGCGTCGGAGCAAAGCCGCGAGGTGGCCGACCGTGGTGTGCTCGAAGCCCGCGAGGCGGATTTCCGCGCGCGCTTCGGCGACGATCCGCCCCGCCCGCCGCACTGGGGCGGCTACCGCCTGATGCCGAACTGGATCGAGTTCTGGCAGGGCCGCGCATCGCGCCTGCACGACCGCATCGGCTTCCGCCGTCAGGACGACGGCAGCTGGCGCATTGTGCGATTGTCGCCCTGATTTTTGTCCCGACCGTTGGACGATCTGTCGAACGGTCTGGACAGTCCCGCGCCGCGCCGCGCCACGCGCTCCCTATATCCCTGAAAGCCACGCCCAGCTTGCGTTTCCGCGAGGCCGGGAATCCATGTTTGCTCGCCTAGACAAGCAAAGGGCCCGTCACACGCGCGCTCCCGTTCGGCAGTAGAGTCAATGGATCGTTGCCATTACGGGAGAGCACGGCATGTTGTTCAAACAAGCTTTGGATACCCAACTCGAACGCTGGATCGCCGACGTGCGCGAGCACGCCAACCTTCCGGTCCGATTGCGTTTGTGGAATGGCAGCGAGTTCGCGCTGGGCCGGTTCGAGACGCCCGATGTCACGCTGACCGTGCGCGAGGCCGCGGCGCTGCCGCTGCTGCTCGTGCCGAGCCTCGACAACCTCGGCGAGGCCTACGTGCAGCAGAAGATCGATCTCGACGGCAAGCTGGCCGACATCATCAATGTGGGATACGGCTTCTCGGCGGCCGCAAAGTCCGTCGCGGGCGGCATGCTGGCCAGGGTGGCGCAGCACTTCACGCATTCGAAGCAGGAAGACAAGTCCGCGATCCAGTACCACTACGACGTCTCCAACGACTTCTATCAACTGTGGCTCGACCCGCGCATGGTGTATTCCTGCGCCTACTTCGAACATGGCGACGAGGACCTCGCGACCGCGCAGCTGAAGAAGATCGACCATATCCTGACGAAGATCCGGCTGCAGCCCGGGCAGACGCTGCTCGATATCGGCTGCGGATGGGGCGCGCTCGTGATCCGCGCCGCGCAGAAGTTCGGCGCGCGCTGCGTGGGCATTACGCTCTCGCAGAACCAGTTCGACCTCGCCACGGCACGCGTGAAGGAAGCCGGGCTGGCGGACCGGATCGAGATCCGGCTGCAGGATTACCGCGACGTCACGGGGCAGTTCGACCGCGTCACGAGCGTCGGCATGTTCGAGCATGTGGGCAAGGACAACCTGCCCGGCTACTTCGGGCGCATCCGCGAGCTGCTGGCCGACGACGGCGTGGCGATGAACCATGGGATCACCGCGACCGATCCGGACAGCGGCGAGGTGCCGATGGACGGCGCGGCCTTCATGGACCGCTACGTGTTTCCGCAGGGCGAGCTCCCGCATATCGGCCTCGTGCTGCAGACCCTGCAGCAGGGTGGGCTCGAGGCATTTGACGTGGAACTGCTGCGGCGGCACTATGCGCAGACGCTGCGCCACTGGGCCGAGAATTTCGAGGCCCATGGCGATGCCATTCGCGAGATGGTCGGCGAAACCAAGTTCCGCATCTGGCGCGTGTACCTGGCCGGATGCGCGCACGCGTTCACGACGGACCAGATGTCGATCTACCAGATCGTCTGCCACAAGGCGGGACGACAGGCTGAGACGCTGCCTTCGTCGCGACGGTATATCTACGACACCACGCTGGCCAGTTGACGACGAATCTAGACCTGTTTGGCATGCCGGCCGACTCGGCTGACGATACGCCGGCCGACGACCGCGCGGCACCCTCGGCCAGGGCCGCGCGGGGCAAGGCGATCCAGCCCGCCGAGGTCTCGGCCGAGCTCGCCGCGCTGGCCGCGCGCCTGCCGCGCCATCTCTACCTCGGCACGTCGTCGTGGTCCTATCCGGGCTGGCACGGCCTCGTCTACGATGGTCAGTACAGCGAGAGCCTGCTCGCGCGCAAGGGACTGACCGCATACGGCCGGCATCCGCTGCTGCGCGCCGCCGGCATCGACCGCGGCTTCTACGGTCCGATTCCGCTCGCCGACTACCTGTCCTACGCCTCCCAGGTCCCCGAAGATTTCCGTTTCCTGATCAAGGGGCCCGCCAGCGTCTGCGACGGCTGGGTGCGCGGATCGGACGGCGCGGGGCGCCTGCCCAACGCGGCGTTCCTCGACCCCGATATCGCCGTGCGCGACTTTATCGTGCCCGCGACGGGCGGACTCGGACGCCGTTGCGGCCCGCTGCTGTTCCAGCTCTCGCCGCTCGGCAGCATGGCCAGCGACGCCGAGGCCTTTCACGCGCGGCTGGGCGCGTTCCTGCAGGCGCTGCCGCCGCTGGACCCGTCGCTGACGCCGTTCGCATGCTATGCGGTGGAGATGCGCGACCCGTCGCTGCTGACGCCGCGCTATATCAAGCTGCTGCGCGCGCATGGCGTGCGCTTCTGCCTGTCCGCGCGCGATCGCCTGCCGCCGGTCAGCCGCCAGGCGGGCGCGCAGGCGCTCATGGACGCCGAAGCGCCGGGACCGCTCGTGCTGCGATGGATGCTGTATCAGGGCCGCTCGTACGAGATCGCCGAGGCCGCGTACGCGCCGTTCGACAAGCTCGTGGACGAGGATGCGCCGACGCGCGAGGCCATTGCCGACCTCGTCGTGCGCACGCTCGCGGCGGACCAGCCCGCCTACGTGATCGTCAGCAACAAGGCCGAGGGCTCGGCCCCGCTGACTTGCCTGAAGCTGGCGCAGGCCATTGCCGAGCGGCTCTGACCTGCGTACGGCGAGCCCTTACTGACGCAGGCGGTGCGCGAACTGCCTGCGGAACTTGGCCACCTTCGGCGTGATGACGAACGCGCAGTAGCCCTGCCCCGGATGATCGACGTAGTAGTTCTGGTGGCTTTCTTCGGCGCGCCAGTACGGCTGCTCCGGCTCGATCTGCGTCACGATCGGATCGTCATAGACCTTGTTGGCCGCGATCTCGCGCATCACGTACTCGGCGGTCGCGCGCTGCGCCTCCGAATGCGTGAAGATCACGGACCGGTACTGCGTCCCCACATCGTTGCCCTGCCGGTTCAGCGTGGTTGGGTCATGGATCGCGAAGAAGATCTCGATGATCTCGCGGTAGGTGATCACGGACGGGTCGAATGTCACGCGCACCACCTCGGCGTGTCCCGTGTCGCCCTCGCAGACCTGCCGGTACGTGGGATGACTGACATGGCCGCCCGTATAACCGGACTCCAGGGCACGCACACCCTCCACGTGCTGATAGACCGCTTCCAGACACCAGAAGCATCCGCCGCCAAGCGTGGCGATCTCCAACTGTTGCTGTTCCATGTCTTTGGCTCCCTTCGCCGTCATGTCGTCTTCCCCATTCACTAGGATATTCAAGCAAATGGAGACGCGCTTGCAAATATGAAGGGGCGGCGGGCGCACCCCGTCCGCTACAATCACGGGTATGCCCGGGTGGGCCCGGGTGGCGCGATTCGTGCGGAGCCCAACCGAGCGGCCCGCGCCTGGAGATTAGGTTGTGGTTGCGCGCGCGCATCCGCGAGCGCGATTACACTGTGGAACCCGTCATGGAATTGTGTGGAGCCCAAGACATGGGCATGCCTGAAACCGGAAGCCGCCTGGAGGGCCCGGATGCGGACCCCGCCGCAAGCGGCGCGGCCGCGCCCGACTTCGATACCCAGCATTTCCGCCGTGCGCTGTCGCAGTTCGCCACGGGCGTGACCGTCATGACCACGCGCTCGGCCGGCCATCATCACCACGGCGGCGCACCGTTTGTCGGAATTACCGCCAGTTCCTTCAACTCCGTCTCGCTCGACCCGCCGCTCGTGCTCTGGAGCCTGGCCATGCGCGCCAGCAGCCTGCCGATGTTCCGCGCGGGATCGCACTACATCATCAACGTGCTGGCCGCCTCGCAGCTGGATCTCTGCCAACGCTTTGCCACGCTCAAGGGAGACCGGTTCGCCGGCGTGGACTATCGCCTGTCCGAGACCGGGCTGCCGATTCTCGCCAACGCGCTGGCCTGGTTCGAATGCCACAACCGCAGTCGCTACGACGAGGGCGATCATGTGATCTTCGTCGGCGAAGTGGAACGCTGCGGCATTCTCGACGACGCCGGCCAGCCACTCGTGTTCCAGCGCGGCGGGTTCTCGACGCTCAAGCCCCTGCCTTGAGGATCGCCAGCGGCGACCCTTCGGTCTTGATCCGCTGCAGCACGATGTTCGACCGGATATCCATCACGCCCGGCGTGCGGTAGAGCCGGTTGACGATGAAATCCGAGTAGTGCTTGAGGTTGCGCGCCTGCACGCGCAGGATGTAGCTGCTGTCGCCGGTGATCACGTAGGCAGACAGCACTTCGGGCCACGCCTGCACGGCCTCGTTGAACGTCTCGTGCCACCCTTCCACGTCGTGGCGCATCGATACCTGCACGATCGCCTCGATCTCCAGCCCCAGCTGTTCCGCGTCGAACCACGCGCGGTAGCCCCCGATCACCCCGCCTTCCTCGAGTAGCCGCACGCGCCGCAGGCACGCCGATGGCGACAGCGCCACGCGGTCCGCCAGATCCTGATTGCTGATGCGGCCGTTCTCCTGCAGGCAGGTCAGGATACGGAGATCGATGGGGTCGAGGGTCATTGCAGATTCCACCGTGAAATAGTTGTTCTACGCAAGATTCTGCGAAATCGTATCGATTTTCGCGGTGAAATGGCAAGCCTCTTTCGCGATGTTTTGACTACCATGCGGGCATGCATCGAGAAAGGTTTGCCATGACAAACGCGCCCCGCACGCTCTGGGATATCACGCCGCCGGTGTCCCCCGCCACGCCCGTCTGGCCCGGCGATACGCCGTTCCAGCATCAGCCGTCGTGGCAGATGGATGCCCACTGCCCCGTCAATGTGGGCCGCATCACGATGTCGCCCCATACGGGCGCCCACACCGACGCCCCGCTCCATTACGCGGCGGATGGCGCCGCGATCGGCGATGTCGCGCTCGATGCGTATCTGGGCCCATGCCGCGTGATCCACTGCCTCGGCGCCAGGCCCGCCGTCACGCCCGACCAGATTGCCGATGCGCTCGATGGCACGCCGCCGCGTGTGCTGCTGCGCACCTACGCGCGCGCGCCGCTCGACGCGTGGGACAGCCAGTTCTGCGCCGTGGCCGCGGAGACCATCGCGCTGCTGGCCGCGCATGGCGTGCGGCTGATCGGCATCGACACGCCCTCGCTAGACCCGCAGGACTCCAGGACCATGGACGCCCATCGCGCCGTGCATGCCCACGGCCTCGCGATTCTCGAGGGCATCGTGCTCGACGACGTGCCTGCCGGCGACTACGAACTGATTGCGCTGCCGCTCCGGCTGGCGGGCCTCGATGCCAGCCCCGTGCGCGCGGTACTGCGAACCCTTCCCTGATTTCCACCGCCCTCTGCCCATGACAGCCTTCACCCGGGAACACTGCCTCGCGCTCGACCGCGAAGATCCGCTTGCGCCGCTGCGGGAGCAATTCGCGCTGCCTTCGGGCGTGATCTACCTCGACGGCAACTCGCTCGGCGCGCGGCCGCACGCCGCGACCGCGCGCGCCGCCGAAGTCGTCGCCGCCGAATGGGGCAACGGACTCATCCGCAGCTGGAACGACGCGGGCTGGTTCGATCTGCCCCGCCGGCTCGGCAACAAGCTCGCGCCGCTGATCGGCGCACGCGACGATGAAGTGGTGGTCACCGACACCACGTCGATCAACCTGTTCAAGGTGCTGGCCGCCGCGCTGCGCGTGCAGCAGCAGCGCGACCCCGCGCGCCGCGTGATCGTGTCCGAGTCGAGCAACTTCCCGACCGACCTCTATATCGCGCAGGGCCTTGCGGACCTGCTCCAGCGCGGCTATTCGCTGCGCCTCGTCGACGATCCCTCCGAACTCGATGCCGCGATCGATGCCGATTGCGCGGTGCTCATGCTCACGCACGTCAACTACAAGTCAGGCGAGATGCTCGACATGACGGGCCTGACCGAACTCGCTCATGCGCGCGGCGCGCTCACGGTATGGGACCTCGCCCACTCGGCCGGCGCGGTGCCCGTCGATCTGCATGGCGCGCATGCCGATTACGCGATCGGCTGCACCTACAAATACCTCAACGGCGGCCCCGGCTCGCCCGCGTTCGTGTGGGTCGCGCCCGCGCTGCGCGATGCATTCTGGCAGCCGCTGTCGGGATGGTGGGGCCATGCCGCGCCGTTCGCGATGTCGCCGCGCTATCGGCCCACCGAGGGGATCGGGCGCTTCCTCTGCGGTACGCAGCCGATGACGTCGCTCGCGCTCGTCGAATGCGGCCTGGACGTGTTCGCGCAGACGAGCATGGCCGCGCTGCGCGAGAAGTCGCTGCGGCTCACGGACCTGTTTATCCGCCTCGCGGAGCATCGCTGCGGCGATCATCCGCTGAAGCTCGTCACGCCGCGCGACCATGCCCGCCGCGGCAGCCACGTCAGCTTTGCGCATCCCGACGGGTATGCGGTCGTGGCGGCGCTGATCGAGCGCGGCGTCATCGGCGACTATCGCGAGCCGTCGATCGCGCGGTTCGGCTTTACGCCGCTGTACACGAGCTTTACAGAGGTATGGGATGCCGTCGAGGTGCTGCGCGACGTGCTCGATACGGGCGTCTATCGCGAAGACCGCTTCGCGGTGCGCGGGCAAGTGACCTGATTCGATCCGATTTTCAAGGCAGAAACCTATGAGCACCACCTCGGGATGCCCGTTCTCGGGCAAGACCACCACCGGCGAGGGCGACTGGCACGGCGCGCAGATGGACTTCGCGCGCGACATGAGCTACGGCGACTACCTCGGCCTCGATCAGATCCTCGATGCCCAGCATCCGCGCTCGCCCGACCACAACGAGATGCTGTTCATCGTCCAGCACCAGACCACCGAGCTGTGGATGAAGCTGATGCTGCATGAACTGCGCGCGGCACGCGAGAGCGTGCGCGAAGACCGCCTGCCGCCCGCGTTCAAGATGCTGACGCGCGTGTCGCGCATCATGGACCAGCTCGTCCAGGCGTGGAACGTGCTGGCCACGATGACGCCGCCTGAATACTCGGCCATGCGGCCGTACCTCGGCGCATCGTCCGGGTTCCAGTCGTATCAGTATCGCGAGATCGAATTCATCCTCGGCAACAAGAACGCGGCCATGCTGCGGCCGCATGCGCATCGGGCGGAGCACCTCGCGCTGGTCGAGACCGCGCTGCGCACGCCCTCGCTGTACGACGAGGCCATTCGCCTGATGGCACGGCGCGGCTTTGCGATCGACGCGGCATGCCTCGAGCGCGACTGGTCGCAACCGGCGGGCGACAACGCGTCGGTGGAGGCGGCGTGGCTGCAGGTCTATCGCGACCCGTCCGCGCACTGGGATCTCTACGAGCTCGGCGAAAAATTCGTGGATCTCGAGGATGCGTTCCGCCAATGGCGCTTCCGCCATGTGACGACGGTCGAACGCGTGATCGGCTTCAAGCGCGGCACCGGCGGCACCGAAGGCGTCGGCTATCTGCGCAAGATGCTCGACGTGGTCCTGTTTCCGGAACTGTGGAAGCTGCGCACCGATCTCTGAGCCCCCGGCTCAGCCCGTGGCCTCCGACAGCCGCGCCGCCAGCGCGCGCAGCGCCGGCGCGAGCTTGTCATGGAAGTCCTGTTCAGGCACCGCGCCATACGATGCGCTGCAGCTGAGCATATGGATCTCGCGTTCACCAATCGGCCGGAACGCGACCGCACAGGCGTGGATCGCCGGATGCCAGTCCCGGAACGACGCCGAGTACCCGAGGCGCTCGGCCGCTTCGAGTGCCACACGCATCGGCGCCTCCTGCTGACGCCATTGCTCGGGATAGGCCTGCGCGAATTCCGCGATCACGCGCTCGCGCCGCGCCGAGGGCAACGCCGCCAGGTACGCGCGCCCCATCGAGCTCGAAACCAGCGACAGCCGCGACCCCACCCCGAGACCGAGCATCACGCCCGCGTCGTTACGAATCGACTCGAGGTAGATGACCTCGAGCCGGTCGCGCTTGCCCAGCGACACCGACACCCCATGCGACTGCGCGAACGCGAGCATATGCGGGCGCGCCAGCGCCACGACATTCGACGCCGACAGATACGAGAACCCTAGCGCGAGCACGCCGGCGTCGAGCGCGTACTTGCCGAGCGAGGCGTCATAGCGAAGATAGCCCAGCTGGACCAGCGTGCCGGCCAGCCGGCTCACGGTCGCCTTCGGAAAACCGGTACGGCGCACGAAGTCCTGGTTGCCCAGCATCGCCTCGCCCGTGCGGAAGCAGCGCAGCAGTTCGAGGCCGCGCGCGAGCGCGGTGACGAAATTCGGGTCGCTGGCCCGCTCGCCCGCCGCGCTATCTGGGGCGCTGTCTGGGGCGCTATCCGGGACGGTGTCGGCAACGACATCGGATGTCTGGGGAATCGGCACATCGGCCACGGCGGTCTCCTGATTGCGCAACGGTATTGCACCGCCACGAGGTTCGGCTATACTACCGCATCGGAACATGGTTCCGCAATGCGGAACTTTAAATCTTCAGGAGACCTCGATGGCCGCGAACGCCGAATTCCATTGGACCGATCCTCTGCTGCTGGACCAGCAACTCACCGACGAAGAGCGCATGGTGCGTGACGCGGCGGCGTCCTACTGCCAGGACAAGCTCATGCCGCGCGTGCTGCAGTCCTTCCGTAACGAGAAGACCGATGTCGAGATCTTCCGCGAGATGGGCGAACTGGGCCTGCTGGGCCCCACCATTCCGGAGCAATACGGCGGCCCGGGCCTCAACTACGTGAGCTACGGCCTGATCGCGCGCGAAGTGGAGCGCGTGGACTCGGGCTATCGCTCGATGATGAGCGTGCAGTCGTCGCTCGTGATGGTGCCGATCTACGAATTCGGCAGCGATGCCCAGAAGGAAAAGTATCTGCCGAAGCTCGCCACCGGCGAATGGATCGGCTGCTTCGGCCTGACCGAGCCGAACCACGGTTCGGACCCGGGCTCGATGGTCACCCGCGCGAAGAAGGTGGATGGCGGCTACGAGCTCAGCGGCGCCAAGATGTGGATCACCAACTCCCCGATCGCCGACGTGTTCGTCGTGTGGGCCAAGCTCCAGGGCGAGGACGGCAAGGACGCGATCCGCGGCTTTATCCTCGAGAAGGGCTGGAAGGGCCTGTCGGCCCCGGCGATCCACGGCAAGGTGGGCCTGCGCACGTCGATCACGGGCGAGATCGTGATGGACCAGGTGTTCGTGCCCGAAGAGAACATCATGCCGGGCGTCAGCGGCCTCAAGGGCCCGTTCACGTGCCTGAACTCGGCACGCTACGGCATCGCCTGGGGCGCGATCGGCGCCGCCGAATTCTGCTGGCATACCGCGCGCCAGTACACGCTGGACCGCAAGCAGTTCGGCCGCCCGCTGGCCGCCACGCAGCTCGTGCAGAAGAAGCTGGCCGACATGCAGACCGAGATCACGCTCGCGCTGCAGGGCTGCCTGCGCCTGGGCCGCATGAAGGACGAAGGCACGGCGGCGGTGGAAATCACTTCGATCATGAAGCGCAATTCGTGCGGCAAGTCGCTGGACATCGCCCGCGTTGCCCGTGACATGCTCGGCGGCAACGGCATTTCCGACGAGTTCGGCGTGATCCGTCACGTGGTCAACCTCGAGGTGGTCAACACCTACGAAGGCACGCACGACATCCACGCGCTGATCCTGGGCCGCGCCCAGACCGGCCTGCAAGCGTTTTTCTGATCCGGTAAAAACAAAACGCCCGGCGGGACATCGGTCGCGCCGGGCGAAAATCACACCACCAGGATTACTTGTTCGGCTGCGGCGTCAGACGCAGGTACGGACGCACCGCCTTGTAGCCCTTCGGGAATTTCTGGCGGATCACCTCTTCGTCCTTCAGCGACGGCACGATCACCACATCGTCACCGTCCTGCCAGTTGCCCGGCGTGGCGACGCTGTGGTTGTCGGTCAGTTGCAGCGAATCGATGACGCGCAGGATCTCGTTGAAATTTCTACCCGTGCTGGCCGGATACGTAATGATCAGGCGCACTTTTTTCTTCGGATCGATGATGAACAGCGAACGCACCGTCAGCGTGTCGTTGGCGTTCGGATGAATCATGTCGTACAGGTTGGACACCTTGCGGTCGCTGTCGGCAAGAATCGGGAAATTGACCGACGTTCCCTGCGTTTCATTGATATCGCCGATCCAGCCCTTGTGCGATTCCACGTTATCCACAGACAGCGCGATGGCCTTCACGCCGCGCCTGGCGAACTCGTCCTTGAGCTTCGCGGTCAGACCGAGTTCCGTCGTGCACACGGGCGTGTAGTCCGCTGGGTGCGAAAACAGGACACCCCAGCCATCGCCGAGCCACTCGTGAAAACGGATGGTGCCTTCGCTCGACTCCTGTTCGAAATCGGGAGCGATATCGCCGAGACGCAATGACATGCCTAATCTCCTGTTGATCTGGGGGAAAGAATCGAATTGAACCAGCTTAGTGAGATTGCGATCCAACTCAAACGAATATAAAGTCACTATAAAATCACTCGAAGTCATAAGACCAATGCTGTCCTACGCCGTCGAGAGTCTTGTAACGCTTCGGTTTCCAGCGGATCGGACTATAGCCGAACGCACTCGATGCCGATATCGATATGCCATCGACATCGGATCGAATGCCCGAAACCGTGCGTCAAGACTTGAAACGATGGCTCGCCGCCACATATCCTAGTTTCATGTCCCGCGTGGAGACACGAAACGCCACAAGTGGGAGCGAGCAAGGCAAAATGTCACCAACACAACCAACCGCCCGCAAACAGGAGAAACTGATGAGCGATGTCAAGACCGTTCTGTCCGACGCCGAAGAACTGCTTAAGCAAGCGGCCTCGACTACCGGCGAGAAAGCTGCCGAACTGCGCGAGCGTGGCATGGGCCTGCTGAAGCAAGCCAAGGAGAAGGCCCAGGATCTGCAGGACGCCGTGGTCACGAAGAGCAAGGCCGCCGCACGCGCGACCGACGATTACGTGCATGACCACCCGTGGCGCGCCGTGGGCGTGGCGGCCGGCGTGGGCCTGCTGATCGGCCTGCTGCTCAACCGCAAGTAAGATCCAGATCCAGCACGGGCGGTGCGAGCGTGCCACCCGTTGCTGCATAACGTTTTACCTGACCCGGCCGGGGCGACCCGCGCCGGGTAGTTGCCGGGGGCCACCTGCTCGGGTCTCCATGCCCAGGGCCTCCCCTGCCACAGGTGGAGGCTCCAACCCCGCCGGCCGCGTCGCGAGTCTTTCCGCGTCACGCCTCGCACATTCGCAAGACCGCCGCATGAGCGAACCCTCTTCCCCGAAGTTCCTGGACGCCCTTCGCAACCTGGCCAGCTCGATCGTATCGATGCTGCAGACGCGACTGGAACTTGCGAGCGTGGAACTGGCCGAGGAGCGCGCCCGACTGATGAAGGTGGCGCTCCTTGCCTTTTTCGCGCTGGCATTTTTCAGCATGGCGCTGATGACGTTCACGCTGCTGATCGTCATCCTGTTCTGGGAAAGTTACCGGTGGCAGGCCATCCTTGCCATCATGCTCTTCTACTTCGTCGCGGCCGCAGCCTGTTTGCTGGTCGCGCGCAACAAGCTGCGCCATGCGCCGCCGCTGTTCGAAGCCACGCTCGCTGAGCTCGACAAGGACCGGGAGATGCTGCGCCGATGACTACTCCAAACGACGATCAGGACCCGTACGCCGACCAACGCGCGGGCGACCGTCCGCGCCGCGATCATCCGCGGCCCGCACGCTTCTCGCATGAAGTCCGGCTGCCGCTCGCGGTACGCAAGGAGCTGCTGCTCACGCGGGCCGCGCTCGAACGCTACGATGCGCTGCAGGCGCTGCAGCAGGTGCGTGGCGGTGCGCGCCGCATGACCAACGTGAGTGCGTGGCTGCCCAAGGTGGCCGGCCTCACGCGCCCTGGCGGCTGGCTCAAGCTGCTGGGCATCACGCGCGAGTATCCGATGGTGAGTACCGCCATCACGCTGGCGCTGCCACTCTTGCGCAAGACGCCGGTCGGACGCGTGGCGTGGAAGCTTTCGAAATTCGGCGCGCTCGGTGCGGCCGGCTACTTTGCCTACCGATCGTGGCAGGCCGCGCAGCGGCCCGTGCGCAAACCCGGCGATACCGGGTTTCGCGATCCGCTCGTCCACTCGCCGCCCGCGCCCATGACACCCGCGGGGCCTGCGGGAACCACGGACGCCACGTCGCCGATCGTACCGCCGCCGGTCTGACCGCGGCTTATAGCGTCACCGCGAAGCGTTCGGTGGTCTCCACATGCACGCTGGTGCCGCGCGCGAACGGCATCGGCCGTGCGATGTAGTGGCCCTGCGCGTAGTCGATGCCGAGTCCGCGCAGACGCTCCAGCATGGCTTCGCTCTCGACGAACTCGGCGATCGTGCGCTTGCCCATGGCCTGCCCGATTCGCTGGATCGCCTCGATCATCACGAGGTTGACGGGATCGTCGAGCATCTCGCGCACGAAGCTGCCGTCGATCTTCAGATACGCGGTGGGCAGGTGCTTGAGATATGCGAACGACGACATGCCCGCGCCGAAATCGTCGAGCGCGAACGCGCAGCCCATCGCCTGCAGCTGCTGAATGAACGCGGCCGCCTGCGTCAGGTTCGCGATGGCCGCGGTCTCGGTAATCTCGAAGCAGACGCTATCGAGCGCCAGGCCCTGCAGTTCGGCCTGCTGCTGGACAAACGCGGGGAAGTGATCGTCGGCGAGCGACGCGCCGGATAGATTGATCGAACACATCGCGATGCAGCCGGGCTGCTCGGCCTGCAGGCGCGCCAGCGCGGCGAAGCCGGTCTCGACGACCCATCGGTCGATCATCGGCATCAGGTTGAACCGCTCGCACGCGGGCACGAATGCCATCGGCGGGACGAGTTCGCCGCGCTCGTCGATCAGGCGCAGCAGCAGTTCGATATGGCGGCCGGACCGGCCATCGATGCCCGGCTGCAACGCCACGATCTCCTGCGCATACAGGCAGAACCGGCCGGCGGCCAGCGCCGCATGCACGCGGCTGACCCACTCCATCTCGCCGCGGCGCGACTGCATCGCGTTGTCGTCCATGCGATAGATCTGCACGCGGTTGCGCCCGCCCTCCTTCGCCATGTAGCACGCGGCGTCGGCCGCGCTGAGCGCTTCCTCCACCTTGACGATGCTGCCATCGAGGCTGACCACGCCGATGCTCACGCCCAGCGCGAACGTGCGCTGCCGGTGCGCGAAGCGGAACGACGAGATCGCGCGGCGCAGGGCCTCGGCCACGCGCGCGCCTTCCTCGCCCGAACAGTGTTCGAGCAGGACGCCGAATTCGTCGCCGCCGAGCCGCGCGAGCGTGTCGCCCTTGCGCAGCGCCTGCCGCATGACTTCCGCTACCTGCCGGATGAGTTCGTCGCCGGCCGCGTGGCCGCACGTATCGTTGACCACCTTGAACTGGTCGAGGTCGAGGTACATCAGCGTGTGCGTGCAGTCGGTCTGCCGTGTACTGCCCGTGGCCGCCGCGAGCCGTCGCTCGAACTCCGCGCGATTGACGAGGCCCGTCAGCGCATCGTGGGTGGCCTCGTGCGCGAGCCGCGCGGCGTGCGCGCGCTCCATGCTCACGTCATGCATCACGAGCACCACGCCGATGGCAAGTCCCGCGCGGTCGCGGATCAGCGCGACCGACGGCTTGACCGCGACCAGACCGCCGCCTCGCCGCGCCAGCAGCATGATGGCCTGCGTGGGCCAGCGCTCCTGCAACGCGCGCGAGATGAGGTCGGTGATCGGCGCACCCGTGCCCTCGTCCTGCAGCGGACATGTCTGCGCCAGGAACGTGCCCAGCGCCTCCTGATTCGACCAGCCCGTGAGCAGCTCCGCCACCGGGTTCAGCGATTCGATGCGGCCCCACACGTCCGTCGTCACCACCGCTTCGCCGATGGCCTGCAGCGTGACCTGCGCACGCTCCTTTTCCGCGAACAGCTGCGATTCGAACTCCTTGCGATCGGAGATATCGGTCAGCGATCCGGCCATGCGCGCGGGCTTGCCCGTCGTGCCGCGCACCATGCGCCCACGCGAACGGACCCACTGGAAGCCGCCGCCCTTCCGGCGCAAGCGGAACTCGACGTCGTATTGCGTACCCTCGCGCAGATGCCGCGACAGCTGCCGCTCGAATCCGGGCACGTCGGACGGATGCATCAGTGCAAGCAGGGTCTCGCGCGCATGCGGCAGTTCATCGGGTTCGTAGCCGAGCATCTCCGCGCAGCGCGGCGAGAAGTAGAGCTCCCCGCGGTGCGGATGCCAGTCCCACAGGCCGTCGCTGCTGCCAGCCACGGCGAGCTTGAGCCGCTCTTCGCTACCGGTCAGCGCCTCGCGCAGCTGCCGCTCCTGACGGAGGATGCGATAGGACAGCCAGACGGCGCTCAGCAACAGCAGCACGGCCAGGCCGACCGCGCCCCATAGCAGCGTGTCGCGCACGCGCCGCGAGGCCGTGCCGATGCTGTACGAGAACGCGATTTCGAGCGGCGTGAGGCGGGCGTCGATCTCGGTGATTTCCGAGACCAGCGGCTTCAGGCAGATGTCGTCGCAGGCGGGGTCCGCCGCGCGTTCGCGCAGCGTGCTCGCCACCGTATCGAGCTTGTGGATATCGCGGTCGGCCTCGGCCCACAGCGCAATCGCGCGGTCGATCTCGGTAACGTTACGGAAGTAGCGATACAGCCGGATCATCGCCGGGATATCGTCGGGATGATTGCCGCCCGCGATCAGGCCCTGGAATGCCTTGTCGCGATCGAAATCGTCCTCGTTCTCGAGCGCGACGCGCGCCTCGGCATCGCCGAGCGGCAATGCGATGGCCATGCGGTACGCCTCGAAATCGACGTCCTGCCGCGTTTCGGCAAACCTCAGCAGATGGAGAACGGCGGCCTTCTGGCCCTTGGTCCAGAGGCTCTCCGCCGAAATGAACGCGCGCGACGCGGATAGCAAATCGACACTGGCGACGCAGAAAAACGCCAGCGCGATAACCACGGGGACGAACGGCCAGGCGACGCGCAGCACGCGTCCGCCGGCCGGCGGGGATCCGCCATGCTGCTGCATAAAGACTTCCCTTGCCGGCGTCCGCGCAGCCAGCAAATCGTCGATACCTCGGATAAAGGAGTGCGGAGCGTCGCCAACACGCGCGGTATGGCGCGTGGCGCAACGTCCATTCTGGGTCACGACGGTATCGGCGTCTTTAACTCAGACGTGTTATTTTTTGCCGGCCCGGCGCCATGATAGAGGCACATGGGAAAAAAAGCGATGTGTAACGGTGCCGCACACCATTACCGGTACGGTTACCAGATCACGACACGTTCGTCCGGTCCGCGGGCCATCGGCTGCCCGGGCGCGCAACCGAAAGCGGCCGCGAACGATGTCATGTTGGACAGCGGGCCGATGATGCGGAAGCGCGCGGGCGCATGTTCGCCGAAAGCCAGCGATTCGGCGACGGCGGCCGGTGTCTGCTTGACGCGGAAGCGCTGGGCCCAGCTGATGAAGAAGCGCTGGGCCTGCGAGAGGCCGTCGACCGGCCGATTCTCCGCCGGAAAGCTGGCCATCCGGGCCTGCAATGCATCGTAGGCCGCGTTGAGGCCGCCAAGGTCGCCGATATTCTCGTTGACCGTGCGCCGTCCATCGACGAACACGCCCGGGGCCCCTTCGTAAGCGTCGAACTGCTTCACCATCGCGCTCGCCCGCGCCATGAAGCGCTGCCTGTCGTCCGCCTGCCACCAATCGACCATCGTGCCCGTACCGTCCCGCCCGGCGCCCTGGGTATCGAAACCATGCGATATCTCATGGCCGATGATCGCGCCGAGCCCGCCATAGTTGAACGCGGCATCGTCGTTCGGATCGAACATCGGCGGTTGCAGCATGGCGGCGTGGAGCAGGATGGCATTCTCGTCGTGCACGTAAGTGGCATTCACCATGTACTGCGCGGCGTCGAACGGCAGCACATCGGTCGTGGTACCGATGGCGGCGCGCACGCGTTGCAGGTCGAAGCGATGCACCGCCTGCAGGTTGGCGAAATGCACGGAAGTCATCTGGGGCAAGAGCGCCGATACATCGACGGCGTCCGCCTGCGAGGCCACCGAGACCTTCATCTGCCGCTCCTTCTCCAGCGCGCGGGCGCGCGTTTCGGGCGAGAGCCACGCCGCGCGGGCCAGGCGCGCGCGGAACGCCGCGCGCACGTCATTCACCAGCCGTGTGGCCACCTCGATGGACTGCGGGGTAACGGCGCGCGCCGCGTATTCCATGCTCATGGACTGCGCCAGCGCAGGCAAGGTACTGATGGCCTGCTGCACGTCGCCCCATTGCGGGTCGTCCAGCACCAGGCCATTCGCCATGCCGCCGTCGGCCGGACCGCCTGCCTCGCGAAACGCGGCGGACAGATACGGCGCCGCATCCTGCAGCTTCCAGACCTTGAGCGTGGCCTTCCATTGCGTCAGCGGGACCTCGGCGATCATGCGATCGAGCGCTTCTATCCATGCGATGTCCGCCACGACGAACTTCGCGGGTGGCGTGATGCCCTGCGCGCGAAAATACGCGCGCCATTCGATGTGTTCGACCGCGCGATTGGCTTCCTCGAGGGTCACGACCGACATCTTGCCCACGGGGTCCGCGGGCTCCGCGGCGGCCGGCAGTATCCTCCCCAGGCGCGCCTCGGCGTCGAAGGCCAGCGCGGCCGCCTGCTCCGCGTCGGCGACGCCCGCGAGGCGCAGCAGCGACGCGTTCATGCGCAGGTACCGATCCCGCGCCGCCCCACTCTCCGGCGTGGTGTCCGTGTACAAGGCACGCTGCATGACACCGAGCGCCCGCACCGAGACGATGGCCATATTGAGGTCCAGCCGTTGGCCCGGCGCCAGGCCCGGCACCCGCTTCTCCGCACCCAGTCCGATGACGGAACTCCCGTCGTCGTCGTCCGGCTTCATCAGGTACGCGACGAGCGCGTCGGTGTTGCCGATGGCATCGATGCGCGCCAGCGCGGGCATCACCGGCGCCGCGCCCGCTCGCTCGATGGCCGCCCGATCCATGCCGGCATCGTAGACGGCCTTCAGCAGTTTCAGCCGCGCGCTGGTGCCGCCGCCGCTTGCGATCTGCCGCTGGATGTCGTAGGCATTGCGCTCCGCGGTATGCGAGGGACTGATGACCGCCTGCCCCGGCAGCGTGAACGGCGTCGTGGCGCGCCATTTCCCATTGACGTAGGCGTCGAAGTCCGTGCAGGCGGCGCTCGGGGCCTGAAGGCCCCGGCTGTCGATGGGGTTCGAGGCGGCAGCCTGCCCACCCACGGCGCCCCGCGTCAGAGGTGGGGACGGGGGCGGGGACGAATCATCGCCCCCGCATGCGACCACGGCGGCGGCGGCGAACGGTACGAAGAGAGACGGCTTCATGGCGGCGAATGGGCGGGTGAGTACCTTCCGCATTCTCGGCTTTCACGCCATCCGGTCCATCGCCATCCGCCGATTCCTGGTGAAACGGCTCGCGTCGCCGTTACCAGATCACCACGCGATCTTCCGCCTTGCGCGCCATCGGCTGGCCAGGCTCGCAGCGGAACGTGGCAGCAAAGGCTTCCATGTTCGACAGCGGTCCATTGATGCGGAAGCGCGCGGGCGCATGCACGCCCTCGGTCACGATTTCGACGAGGTACGCCGGGGTCTGCCGGGTGCGATCGAATTGCGCGCGGCTGACAAAGAAACGTTTCATCGGCGACATGCCGTCGATCAGCCGATTCTCCGCCGGGAAACTGGCCAGGCGCGCCTGCAGGGCATCGTAGGCGGTGTGGACACCGCCGAGGTCGGCGATATTCTCGTTGACCGTACGCGCGCCGTTGACGAACAGGCCGGGAGCCGCCTCGTAGGCGTTGAACTGTTTCACGAGCGCATCGGCGCGGCCATAGAAGCGGCCATAGTCTTCCTGCTCCCACAATTGACCCATCTTGCCCGTGCCATCGAATCTGGCACCGTTCGTATCGAATCCATGGGAGATCTCGTGGCCGATCACGGCACCCAGGCCCCCGTAGTTGAAGGGTGCGTCGCTATCCGGGTCGAACAGGGGCGCCTGCAGCATGGCCGCGTTCAGCACGATCAGGTTGCGCTCCGGCCAATAGGAGGCATTGGCGACCTGATTATCGGCGCCGGGCGGGGTCAGATCCGTCTCGGTGCCGATCGCCGCGCGCATGCGATGCAAGTCGAAGCGCTTCACCGCCTGCACGTTGGCGAAGTGATAACCGGACATTTGCGGGACGAGCGAGGAGACGTCCATGTTGGCGTCCGACGAGGCGATCACGACCTGCATCAGCCGCTCCTTCTCCACCGCCTTCGCGCGTGCCTCGGGTGACAGCCACTCCACCTTGTCCAGGCGCGCGCGGAACGCCGCGCGAACGTCGTCGACCATCCTCGCGGCCACTTCGAGCGTGCGCGGCGTCATCGCGCGTTTGGCATACTCCGTGCTCATTGCCTGCTTCAGCGGCGCCATCGTATTGATGGTCGACATCACGCGGCGCCAGTTCTCATCCTCCAGCACGAGGTCGCTCGGGTGGTCATGCGAACCCTTGTACAGCGCCTCCTGGAACGCCGTGGAAAGATGCGGCGCCGCATCCTGCAGCGCCCAGACCTTGAGCGCGGCCTTCCATTCCGTCAGCGGCACCTCCGCGATCATCCGGTCGATGTTCCCGATCCGATCCGTGCCGCTGATCGCGAACCTCCGCGGCCGCGCCACGTTCTGGGCGACGAAGAACGCGCCCCATTCGATGTTCCTGACGCTCTGGTTGCCTTCCTCGACCGTGACCAGCACATACGGCGGGGGCGGATACCCGTCGGGCGCACCGGCGCCCGCGCCGGGCTGCGATCGCCTGACGATGCGCGCCTCGGTCTCGAACGCGGTTTTCGCCACCTGATCCGCGTCGGCCACGCCGGCCAGGCGCAAGAGCGTCGCATTGGCGCGAATATACGGCTCGCGACTGGCAACCGCCGCCTGCGTGTCGGCATACATCTCCGGCGTGCCCTGAGGATTGCGCACCACGACCGTCGCCAGGTTTCGTACCGGGCCGTTTTCGTCGAACCCTTCCTGCGCGATCAGCAGGATGGTGGACGATCCGTCGGCGGTATCGGGCGTGGTCAGGTGCGTGGTCAGTGCCGCCGCGTCGCCGATGGCGTCGATGCGGGCGAGCGCGGTCAGCACGGGCGCCGCGCCCGCGCGCTCGATGGCATCGCGATTGCTCGCGCCATCGTAGAACGCCTTTAGAAGCCTGGCTTCCGCGCTGGCACCGCCGCCGCTCGCAATCTGCCGCTGCAGGTCCGCCGAGTTACGCGCGGCGGTTGTCATCGGACTCGCAATCTGCTGACCTTCGGGCGTCAGCGGCGTCGCGGCGCGCCATTGACCGTTGACGTACTCGTCGAAGTCCGTGCAGGCAACGCGCTCCGCGTCCAGCTCACGGGAATTGATCGGGTTCGAGGTGGGCGCCGGCGCTGCCTGCGGGGCCGGCGAAGCGGTGGCGGCCCGAGGCGTCGGCGGGTCGTCCCCTCCGCATGCGGCCACGAGGGCGGACGCCGCGAGCGGCGCGAGGAAGGACGAGGAAATGGAACGCAGGTTTGACTTCATGGCGGCGGAACAGAGTCGAAAGAATCCGCGATTCTCGCCATGTGCCTCGCCTGTCTCCATAGGCGAAACCTAATAAGGCAACACCCGATCAGGGACCGACGCAGAGGCGCAACACAAACAAAAAGGGCCTGTGACGTGCGCCACAGGCCCTTCGACATGCTGGTGGGTCGTGCGTGACTCGAACACGCGACCAACGGATTAAAAGTCCGCTGCTCTACCGACTGAGCTAACGACCCGGAAAAACAGAATCCGCGATTATAAGGAGGTCTCCGCGGAGCGTCAACCCATGCGCCAGAGCTGGTAGCGGAACGCGAGAACCGCGCCGACGACGATTGCGGCGAAGACGATGAAGGAGCCGATGGCAAGCGTCGAGATGCCCGACAGGCCCTGGCCGATCGTGCAGCCCAGCGCGGTCACGCCGCCGATGCCCATCATCGTGCCGCCGATCATATGGTTGGCCACATCCTCGGGACCGCCGAAGCCTTCCCAGCGGAACGTGCGCGTGGCGAGCGCGCAGACCGCGGCGCCGGCGATCACGCCGAATACCGACACGATGCCGATCGTCAGCACCTTGCTCGTATCGCTGAACAGCATCAGCCAGTCGAGCGTATACGCATACGGCGCGACGAAGCTCAGGCTTTCCATGCGGCCACTGTTGGTGGCGACGAAGACTTCCTCGAGCGTGTTCGGGTCCTCGGCCACGTAGCCGAGATGACCGGACACGTACCACATCGCCACGATGATCAGCCCCACCGCGATGCCGCCGAGCAGATTGTCGAACGAGCGGAAGTCGCGGCCCGCGAGGGCCCAGCCGCCGACGATCGCGCCGAATGCGAGGCCGAGCGCGAGCTGCAGCGTACCGCGCGCGATGCCGGTGGCCTGCGCGATCAGCGAGGGCAGATCCTGCGTCGCGGGCAGCGTCACGGCGACCGCATCCACCGTGTTCACACGCACCACGCCGAACACGCCGCGCAGCGTCATATACGCGGACAGGCCCAGGAACACGAACACCACCACCGATTTCAGGTTGCCGGCGCCGATGCGCACGAGCGTCTTGCTGCCGCAGCCCGAGGCCAGCACCATGCCGAAGCCGAACAGCAACCCGCCGACGATCGCCGACAGCCAGCCGAGCTTCGCCGCGGTGTAGATCGTACGCGTGGGATCGATCTGCCCGGCCCATGCAAGCACGCCGGTGCCGATCATCGCGACGCCGATCGCGAGGCCCCACATGCGCAGGCGATTCCAGTCGCCCATGTTGACCACGTCCGAGATCGCACCCATGGTGCAGAAGTGCGTGCGCTGGAGAATCGCGCCAAACAGGAACGTGAGCGCGAACGTGCTCCACAGCACGGTCTGCGTGACCGCGGAAAGATTGACTTCGGGCATGTCGGGGCCGTCTTGTTATTTATTGGTATGGGTCGGGTGTCGCGACGGGTATCAGGCGGGGTCCTGATATCGCGTGGGATCGGGCACGCCCGCGGCTTCGAAGCCCGCGCGGCGGATGCGGCAGGAATCGCAGACCCCGCACGCGCGGCCATCGTCGTCCGCCTGATAGCACGACACGGTCAGCCCGTAGTCGACGCCGAGCCGCGTGCCCGCGCGAATGATCTCGCCCTTGGTCATGTCGATGATCGGCGCATGCACGTGGAAACGATCGCCCTCGACGCCGGCCTTGGTGGCCAGATTCGCGAGCGCCTCGTACGCGGACACATATTCCGGGCGGCAGTCGGGGTAGCCCGAGTAATCCACCGCGTTGGCGCCGAAGAACAGGTCGCGACCGCCGACGGCCTCCGCCCAGCCCAGCGCGAGCGACAGCATGATCGTGTTGCGCGCGGGCACGTAGGTAATCGGAATACCGCCAACCGCACCATCGGTCGGCACCTCGTACGCGTCGTCGGTCAACGCGGACCCGCCAAAGCGGCGCAGGTCGAGATCGATGATCTCGTGACGCACCGCGCCGAGGGCCGCGGCCACACGCTTGGCCGCCTCGAGTTCGGACGAATGGCGCTGGCCGTAGCGCATGGACAGCGCATACGTTTCAAAGCCCTGCGCATTGGCCATGGCAAGGACGGTGGCGGAGTCGAGACCGCCCGAAAGCAGGACGATGGCGCGTTTGGTCATGATTGGGGGAACCTGGGGGAATTCGGGGTACGGCGGGGGAAACGCGTATTTTAGCCCGTCTGGGCATCCCACCCGCGAGCGGGCCTCCGCGTCGTGCCAAAAAACAAAAAACCCGCGGTAACCGCGGGCTTTCTGTCATGACCTTCCAACTACCCGATCAAACGTTCACGGGGCTCACTTCAGCGTCTTCAGGCGATTGCTTGCCGCCTGAGCGCCTTCCGTGCCCGGGTACTTGGCCACCACGTTCTCCAGCGTCTTCTTCGCAGCCGCTTTCTGGTTGGATTCGAGCTGGTTGTTCGCAATGGCGATCATCGCGTCCGGTGCCTTCGGATGCGTGGGATTGGCCTCGACCATGTTCTGCAGGACCGAGATCGACCCCTTGTAGTCGCGTTGCGCGTAGAGCGAGTTGCCGAGCCAGAACTGCGCGAGCGGCAGGTACGGGCTCTGCGGATACTTGCGCGCGAACGACGAGAACGCACTGCCCGCCCCCTTGAAGTCGCCGCTCTGGAACTGCTTGAGCGCGGCGTCATACTCGGGCTTCTCCGTGGGCTGCGACATGCCCTCGCGACCATCGACGGTCACCTGTTGCGGCTCGAACTTCTTCAGGCGCGCGTCGAGGTCGGCGTAGTAGTCCTTCTGCTGACGCTGCAACGTGTCCACCTGATTCTGCAGCACCTCGTTCTGACCGCGCAGACGAGCCACCTCCTGACGCAGACCTTCGAGCTGGTTCTGCATGTCGAGCTGGACTCGGCTGTTCTGGTCGATACGCTGCGAAGCCGTGGCCTGGAAACCGTTGAACTGGTCTCGCAGGGTGATCACGGCCTTGCGCGCCTCGTCGTCGTCAAAGACGCCGGCGTGCGCCTGGGTGGCAGCCAGCAGGCCGCCGGTGGCGGCAACCAGCCAAAGCAAGGTGGATACGCGTGCGTTCATGAAGGCTCGTCCGTGGATCAGTAAACGATGTCGGCGCGGCGGTTTTCAGCCCACGCGGCTTCGTCGTGACCGAGGGCCTTCGGCTTTTCCTTGCCCAGGCTCACGGCTTCCAGTTGAGAGTCGGCCACGCCGAGAGAGTTCAGCGAACGGCGAACGGCTTCCGCGCGCTTCTGGCCCAGCGCGAGGTTGTACTCGCTGGTGCCGCGCTCGTCGGTGTTGCCCTGGATCAGAACCTTGCGGCTCTTGTTGGCGTTCAGGTACTGGGCGTGAGCCGACAGCACGCTCTGGTAATCCGACTTCACGGTGTAGCTGTCGAAGTCGAAGTACACGCTGCGCTTGGCCAGCGGGCCGTTCGGGTCGTTCAGCGGGTCGCGCGACACGTCCACCGGTGCCACCGCGCGGCCATCGGTTGCCGATCCGCCGGTGCCGGCGCCGGACTTGGCGGCGTCGTCGAGCTTCACACCGGAGCTGCAGGCGCCGAGCGCGAGCAGCGCGGCGATAGCGAGAGTCTTGGTCATCATTTGGGGCATGGCGATTTACTCCTCTGTTATTGCGTTATTGCATGAAAGGACCCCAGGACGGCTCGCGAACCTCGCCGGACTGGAGGGAGAGAACCTGTTTGGTGCGACCATCGGTCGACACCGCTGCCAGGACCGCGCGGCCTCCCACGCGAGTGGCGTACAGAATGTACTTGCCGTTGGCAGCAAAACTCGGCGACTCGTCGTTCGAGGTATCCGTGAGCGACGTCACGTCACCGTTCGACAGGTCCTGCAGCTGCAGCTTGAAGCCGCCCGCGCGCGTGATGTAGGCCAGGTACTTGCCGTCCGGCGAGAGGCGCGGACTGACGTTGTAGTTGCCCTTGAAGGTCACGCGCTGTGCCGCACCGGATTCTTCCCCGTTTGCCGGCATGCGATAGATCTGCGGCGCGCCGCCGCGATCGCTGGTGAAGTAGATGCTGCGGCCATCCGGCGAGAACTGCGGCTCGGTATCGATGGCGCTGCTGCGCGAGATGCGGCGCAGGCCGGAACCGTCGGCATTCACGAGGTACACCTGCGTGTTGCCGTCGCGCGAGAGGGCCACGGCAAGGCGCTGGCCATCGGGCGACCACGACGGTGCGCTGTTGTTGCCCTTCTGGTTCGAGACCAGCACGCGCTTGCCGGTGGCCAGGTCATGCACGTACACCACGGGCTTCTTCGCTTCGAACGAAACGTAGGCCACGCGGCGGCCGTCCGGCGACCATGCCGGCGAGATGATCGGCTCGTTGCTGGACAGCGCGACCTGCGCGTTCTGGCCGTCGGAGTCCGAGATCAGCAGCTGGTAGCGATTGCCCACGCGCGACACGTACGACAGGCGCGTGGCAAACACACCGCGCTCGCCGAGCAGTTTCTCGTAGATGTAATCCGCGATCTTGTGCGCGGTCACGCGCAGCTGGTTCGGGCCGACCGTGAAGGCCAGGCCGCCGAGGCTCTGCTGCTTGACCGTGTCGTACAGGCGGAAGCGCACCTCGAACTGGCCGTTGCCCGCGGGCGTCACGCTGCCGGCCACGAAGGCATCGGCGCCGCGGCCCTTCCAGCTGCCGAGGTCGACGTTCGCGGTTTCGGCGACGGTCGCGCCGGCGGGGTCGACGTTACGGAAGCGGCCGCTGTTGACGAGGTCGCTGCGGATGATGGCGGTGAGGTTGACCGGTGCCTGCGCTTCGCCCTGGAAGTTGGCGGTGGCAATCGGGAACTGCGTCGAGCCGACGCCGACGATTTCCACATTCAGCTGGGCGTGCGCGATGCCCGCGGTCAGGGTCAATGCCGCGGCGAGCCACGCCATCAGTGCGCGGGCGATCAGTGCACGGTCCGACAGCCAGTTTGGGACCCAAAGCTTTCGCATGCTGCTCCTCAAGTCGATATCAAGATTCATCGGGCTCGGCGAGGCGCAAGACCAGCAAGGCACAAGGTGCGGCTGGCGCATCCCGTGCTTGCGTACGTCTTGCACACTGCCGGCTGCGTCAGGCAACCGTTCATGGTAGCGACGGTGTCGATCCCCAGCGATGAAGGTTGCATTCTGTTGCAAATCATATGCTTAGCTACCTAACGCCTCGGTTTCCCCTCAGTTGCGGGGGCGGAACTGCAACGTGATGCTGCCTGGCGCCTTGCCATCCTCGTCGCGAGGCAGCGGGCTCGAGGCTTCCACCGCGCGCAGGACCGCATCGTCCCAGCCGGAATTGCCGCTGCTGCGCGACACGCGCGCCGATAGCACCGTGCCATCGGGGGCCAGCTGAACGGAGACGGTCGCCGTCGGGTTGTTCGACGTATCGCCGCCAAAATTAACGTTCGGCAGCACTTTTCGGCGGACACGATCGGGATAGCCGGGCGACGCCTTGCCACCCGAGCCCGCGCCCGAGCCGCTCGCATTGCCCACGCCACCGCCGCTGGCCGCCGCGCCGCCACCGGCCAGCGCCTGCAGGCGCGCGAGTTCGGATTTGCGCTGCGCATTGGCCGCGGCTTCGCGCTTGGCCTTGGCATCGGCGTCGGCCTTGGCCTTGGCTTTCGCTTCGTCGGCCGCCTTGGCCTTGGCTTCGGCATCAGCCTTCGCCTTGGCGTCTGCCTCGGCCTTGGCTTCAGCCCTGGCCTTCGCATCGGCCTTGGCCTTGGCGTCGGCCTTCGCCTTCTCGTCGGCGTCCTTGCGGCGCTGCTGTTCCTGTTGTTCCTGCTGCGCCTTCTTGCGGGCGTCGTCCTTGCGCTGGGCTTCCTGCTGCGCGCGGAGTTCGTCCTGACGCTGCTGCTCCTTGCGCTCCTGATCCTTGCGCTCTTGATCCTTGCGCTCTTGTTCCTTGCGCTGCTGCTCCTGCCGCAGGCGGTCCTGCCGCGCGGCCTCTTCCTTTGCGGCCTGCTCCTGCGCGAGCTTGCGCTTCTGCTGCTCCAGCGCGATATCGGCGTCCTCTTCGGCCTTGCTGCGGACCTGCGGGGCAGGCACGGGGCGTGGCTGCTCCACCGGCGGCGGCGGCGGGGGCACGGGCTGCGGCGTCGCGACGTCGGGCACTTCTTCCCAGAGTTCGGCTTCGCCGCCGACCGGGGTGCTGCTCTGCCAGTGCACGCCGAAATACAGCACGATGCCGAGCAGCACGTGCATGAACAGTGCAAGCAGGAAAGACGGCAGCGTGCCGCGTTCCTTGACGGGCTCGTACGGATAGGCCGCGCGGACTTTGCGCGGCGGTCGCGAGGACGGGTGTTGCGAGGACAGAGTGGCCACGAGAGGACGCGACGCTTATTTGGACTTCACCATCAGGCCGACGCGCTTCACGCCGTCGGCCTTCAGAACGGACATGACGTCGAGCACGGCTTCGTACTTGACGGCACGGTCGGCGGCGATCACGACCGGCTGGTCCGGATTCTCGTTCTGGCGCTGATGGACGAAGTCCAGCAGGCCACGCTTGTCGAGCTTGCTCTCGAACGTCTTGCCCGATGCATCCTTGCCGCGCGCGGTCAGCGAGCCGTCTTCGTGCACGGACACGACGATCGGCGGCGCCTTCTGTTGCGGCGTGGCATTCGCGACCGACGGCAGATCGACGACGGACGGGTTCACGATCGGTGCCGCCACCATGAAGATGACGAGCAGCACGAGCATCACGTCGATATACGGCACGACGTTGATCTCGGCGCTGGCCCGGCGGCGGGAGCCGCCGCGACGCTGGATGGCTGCCATATCTGTTAGCTCCGGCTCAGCGCGTTTGACGCTGCAGGATGTTCAGGAACTCTTCCATGAAGCTCTCGAACCGGATCGCCAGGCGGTCGATCTCGGTGGCATAGCGGTTATAGGCGATGACGGCCGGAATCGCGGCGAACAGGCCGATTGCCGTGGCGACCAGTGCCTCGGCAATGCCGGGCGCGACCGAGGCGAGCGTCGCCTGCTGGACGTTCGACAGGCCGCGGAACGCGTTCATGATCCCCCACACGGTACCGAACAGGCCGATATACGGGCTGACCGAACCGACCGACGCGAGGAACGGCAGATGCGACTCGAGGACGTCCATCTCGCGCTGGTACGCGGCGCGCATCGCGCGGCGTGCCGCGTCGAGCAGCGCGCCGGCGTCGTTGCTGCGCTCGCGCGCCTTCAGGAATTCGCCCATGCCGGACTCGAAGATCCGTTCGAGCGCGCCCGTGTTGTGGCGATTGTTCACGGCGCTGTTATAGAGCGCCTGCAGGTCGCCGCCCGCCCAGAAGTCCCGCTCGAAACCCTCGGTCTGCGTGCGCGCGGCGCGCAGCGCCAGGTGCTTGCGGAAAATATAGGTCCACGAGAAGAGGGACATGACCAGCAGCAGTGCCATGACGGCCTGTGCCAGCAGGCTGGCGTTCAATACCAGCGAAATGATCGACAGGTCTTGCGTGACGGTCACCGGATTCATCGAGTCTTCTTTATCGTTTCTAGGACGGGATTGGGAATCGGAGCCGGGCGAAAAGTGCTCTTATCGACGCACCCCACCCGAATCGACCCGGCCGCCAGATGCAGCTCGCCGCGCCACGCTTCCTGGGCGAATTGGACCGAAGCCGGCCCCACCCGTTCCACGCGCGTGCGAATCTCCAACTGGTCGTCCAGCCGGGCGGGCGCATTGTATTCGACGGCCGTACTGCGTACGACGAAGACCACGCCGGCTTCATCGGCGAGCCTTTGTTGTTCGATGCCGAGCGAGCGCAGCCACTCCGTGCGGGCGCGCTCGAAAAACTTGAGGTAGTTGGCGTAGAACACCACGCCGCCTGCGTCGGTATCTTCCCAGTACACGCGCAGCGGCCACACGAAAATCGACATGGGCGGCATTGTAACGGAGTGCGGCGCTCATACGTGGTTAACCCGCAGACGACTTTGCAACAGCAAGTTGCGAGCCAGCACCGGCGCGGCTTTGCGGGAAGCGGGCTGGCGGGAAGCGCCGCGGCGCGGGGTCATTTGCAGACCGGCGCGCGAAGCAGTAAAATCCGCGTCAACCATTCCATCTTGCGCAACTGGCGAAGTCAGTGGGCACTACCACGAGGAAGCGCAAGTTCTCTGGCATGCCGCATAAGGCTTTATGAAGTCTATGCGAACATGCCTGCCGCTCGCCTGGGCAGCGAATGGGAAGCAGGGTGCGCCCTGTGCCGTCGGTTCCGTCTGGAAACGGAATCCTGGCACGGACGCCGTTGCCTCCCCGCACGCCCTACTCTCCAACGCCTGTTTCCAGAATTTGCCGATGCAATGTGACGTAAATTGCAATCGGTGCCCTCTGAATTCCCTTTTTACAGACGAGTGACGCCATGTTCGAACGCAGCCGCTTTACGATCGACCAGATCGACCCCGAAGTCTTCGCCGCGATCCAGAAGGAAAACCAGCGCCAGGAAGACCATATCGAGCTGATCGCTTCCGAGAACTACACCTCGCCGGCCGTGATGGCCGCGCAGGGTTCGCAACTGACCAACAAGTACGCCGAGGGCTATCCCGGCAAGCGCTACTACGGCGGCTGCGAATATGTCGACGTGGTCGAACAGCTGGCCATCGACCGCATCAAGCAGATCTACGGCGCCGAAGCCGCCAACGTGCAGCCGAACTCGGGCTCGCAGGCGAACCAGGGCGTGTTCTTCGCGATGCTGAAGCCGGGCGACACCATCATGGGCATGAGCCTCGCCGAGGGCGGTCACCTGACGCACGGCATGGCGCTGAACATGAGCGGCAAGTGGTTCAACGTGGTCAGCTACGGCCTGAACGCGCAGGAAGACATCGACTACGACGCGATGGAAAAGCTCGCGCACGAGAAGAAGCCCAAGCTGATCATCGCGGGCGCCTCGGCCTTCGCGCTGCGTATCGACTTCGAACGTATTTCGAAGGTTGCCAAGGCAGTCGGCGCTTACTTCATGGTGGACATGGCCCACTACGCGGGCCTGATCGCCGCCGGCGAGTACCCGAACCCGGTGCCGTTCGCGGACTTCGTCACCACGACGACCCACAAGAGCCTGCGCGGCCCGCGCGGCGGCGTCATCCTGATGAAGGCCGAGCACGAGAAGGCCATCAACTCGGCCATCTTCCCCGGCATCCAGGGCGGCCCGCTGATGCACGTGATCGCCGCCAAGGCGGTCGCGTTCAAGGAAGCGCTCACTCCCGAGTTCAAGGCTTACCAGCAACAGGTGGTGAAGAACGCCGCCGCGCTGGCCGAGACGCTGATCGCGCGCGGCCTGCGCATCGTGTCGGGCAAGACCGAGAGCCACGTGATGCTCGTGGACCTGCGCGCGAAGCAGATCACCGGCAAGGAAGCCGAGAAGATCCTCGGCGACGCGCATATCACCGTGAACAAGAACGCGATTCCGAATGACCCGGAAAAGCCGTTCGTGACCTCGGGTGTGCGTCTGGGCTCGCCGGCCATGACCACGCGCGGCTTCAAGGAAGAGGAAGCCCGCCTGGTAGGCAACCTGATCGCCGACGTGCTGGACAACCCGCACGACGAAGCGAACATCGCCAAGGTGCGCGAGCAGGTGGCGGCGCTGACCAAGCGCTTCCCGGTTTACGGTTAAGCTGCGACAGTCCCTTCCCTCTCCCCTGGCGGGGAGAGGGACGCCCCCCAACCCAACAGGCGGCCCGGCATGAAATGCCCTTTCTGCGGTCACTCCAATACCCAGGTTCTCGATAGCCGTGTCTCCGAGGACGGCGACACCGTGCGCCGCCGCCGGCGCTGCGAAACCTGCGATCGCCGCTTCACCACCTACGAACGCATCGAACTGTTCTTCCCGGCCATCGTGAAGAAGAACGGCTCGCGCGTCGACTACGCGCGCTCCAAGCTGCAGGACTCCATGCGGCTGGCCCTGCGCAAGCGTCCCGTCTCGGCCGAGGCCATCGACCTCGCCATCACGCAGATCGAAGAGAAACTGCTCGCCCTCGGCGAGAAGGAAATCCCGAGCAGCCAGGTCGGCGAGCTCGTGATGCGCGAACTGCGCAAGCTCGACAAGATCGCCTATATCCGCTTCGCCTCCGTCTATCGCAGTTTCGAGGATGTGTCGGAATTCCGTGAAGTGATTGAAGAATTCTCAACGTCGTCCCGCAAGCCCGGCAGGAGTGGTTAAATCGCGGACGCGACGGCGCCCCGCGCGCACGTCGTAGCAAACCATCGTCGCCCCCCGACTGATTCGTGACACCCGTGTTGCAGACACGGTGAACACGGGAGGGCACGCGCATGACCCTGCGCCGCATGCGCATCGGTACCGGCTTCACCATGATCGAGTCATTGGTGGCCGTGCTCGTTCTCGGCATCGGTGTGCTCGGCGTGGCGAACCTGCTCGCCAACTCGCTGCGGTTCTCGCAGCAATCCACTTACGAACTCGTCGCCTCGTCGCTCGCCCATGACATGGCCGAGCGCATGCGCGCCAACGCGGCGCGCGTGCGCGATGGCGGCTACCGCGCCGTCGATACCGCCACCTTTACCGGGCGTGGCACGGACCCGCTCTCCAACGGCTGCACCGGGCAGGACTGCGCCTCGCGCCGCGAGCAGCGCGATGTCGAGGAATGGAGCCGCCGCGTCACCGGCAGCCTGCCGGGCGGACGCGGCGTGGTGTGCGCCGATGCGGCGCCGCGCGTTCCCGTTGGTGGCGCGTGGGCATGCACGCCTCCTGCCTCCGGCGTGCGCTCGCCACTGGTGATCAAGCTCGGCTGGGTCCCCCGTTCGGGAGGCGGAAATGCCCACGCAACCGGGGCGAGCGGCGGCAAGGCCGGCGACGGCGAGGCGGTGGTCCAGCTCGTCGTCGTGACGAGCACGCTGGCGGGCCCATGACACGGCATACCGCACGGCCCGCTTCGCATGCGCGATGCCACGGCTATACGCTGGTGGAGCTGCTGACATCGCTCGTGATGGGCATGATCATCCTTGCCGCGGGCTTCGCGCTCTATACGATGAGCCGCGGCAACCAGAACGCCATCGCCAACAGCAGCACGCTCGACGAGCGTGGCTGGCTAGCACTCGATGCCGTGGCGAGCCAGCTGCGGCAGGCGGGGTACGTGCCGCCGGGCGCGAAGCGAGACGCCGCCATGCCGATGCTGCTGGGGCTCGACGACTGCGACGCGCCTGCCGTGGCGCACGGCACGCTGCAATGCACGGGCGCGTCCGCGAAGACCGATGCGTTGCTGATCCGCTTCTACGGTGCGAGCCGGGCTGGCTCGCCAGCGGCCGACGACACGGTCATCGACTGTGCGGGCGAAGGTGTGCCGGCCCCCGACGGCGACAGCCCGCGGGGCGCCTCGCTCTTCTTCGTGCGCCACGCCGCCGACGGCACCGCAAGCCTGATCTGCCGGCATGGCGCCGGTGCGGGCGCCGCCGACGTCGAACTGATACGCGGCGTCGAGCGCATGGAGTTGCTCTATGGCATATCGACGGCCGGTGACGGCATGCCGGACAAGGTCGTGCCTGCACGGGTCATGACAGCCGACGACTGGCGCAACGTGGCGACGGTCACGGTCTCGCTGCTGCTGCGCGGCGACCATCGCCGCCGTGGCACCACTTCCGGCACCACGTCCACCACCACGTCCACCACCACGCTCGCGATGTTCGGCGCCGCCGACGATCCCGACTATCGCGTCGAGACCGGCAAGACGCCCGATATCGTCCGCCGCGTGTTCACCAGCACCGTGCAGTTGCGAAATCGACTGGCCTGCCCCACGAGCGGAGATCCATCGTGCGGCTGACGCGATGGGTGCCGTCCATGCGCGGGGACAGCGGCATGGCCCTCGTCACCACGCTGACCATGCTTGTCGTGGTGCTGCTGCTCGCCATCACGGGCGCGCGCGTGGCGCTCGATGGCAAACGCAATGCCCGCCACATGCGGGACATGGACATCGCCTTCCAGGCGGCCGAGGCCGCGTTGCGCGACGCGGAACTCGACATCGAGGCATCGCCGGACGCACGCAGCCGCTCGTCGCTGTTTTCCACGCGGTCGTCGGAGGGGTTTATCGAGGGATGCAATACCGGCGCGGCCGGCGCGCAGCCTTATCTCGGCCTCTGCCTGCCCAACGCCGCGGACGGGGACATATGGAACGTTGTCGACTGGGACGCCACGACCACGCCCCGCACGGTGGCATTCGGCACCTTCACGGGCCGGCGTTTCCAGACCGGCACGGGCGCGATGCCTTCCCGCCCGCCCCGCTATCTCATCGAACTCGTGGTCGATCAGTCCATCGGCGCGCAAGCCGATGGACTGCGCTACCTCTATCGCATCACGGCACTTGGTTTCGGGCCTCATCCGGACACACGCGCCATGGTGCAGTCGGTCTATCGCAAATCCAATCGCTGAACATGTGCTTCGATCCCATCGTACGGACGATACGACGCGCGCGCGCCATGCTGCTGGCCGCATCGCTCGCCGCGCCCCTGACGTCCGCACTCGCGGCATCCACACAACCCACTCCCACGATCGACATCGCAACGGCGCCGCTGTCGCTGTCGCTCGAGAGTGCGTATTCGAACGTGATGCTCACGCTATCGGTCGAGTTCCCGACGGTCGGGGCCGCATATCGCGGGCCCTACCGGAAAACCGAGACGTACCTGGGCTACTTCAACCCCAACCGCTGCTACAGCTACGACGAGGGGGCTGGTTACTTTGTGGGCAAGGGCAACACGGACGCGGCATACGAATGCGTCGTTGCGACGGAGGGCGAGTTCAGCGGCAACTTCATGAACTGGGCCACCGCGTCCGCGATGGACGTGTTTCGGATGGCCATGACCGGTGGGGATCGCGTCATCGACACGCCCAGCGAAACGGTCCTGCAGCGGGCCCTGTTGCCGTCGCACTTCTTCGCGTCGCACTGGACCTTCCCGCTGAAGGGACTCGATGGAAGCGGAGAGAACAGCGAGCCGTCGAAAGTAACGCCTTTCGCGCACGGCAATCTGTATATCGCATCCTGCGGCAATCATGTCTTCTTTTCGCCGACTTACGATCCCAGTGCGGACTGTTACTGGCCTGGTGAATACAGTGACACGGCCACGGAGCGGCGCGCGTTCCGCGTGCAGGTGAAGGTCTGCGACGGCGGCGAAGCGACCTCCCGAGGCGACCTCTGCCATCGTTATCAAGGCAGCAACTACAAGCCGATCGGAGAGATGCAGCGCAACGCCGGCAAGGCGCGCTTTGCCGCGTTCGGCTATCTGAACGACAGTGACTGGAACCGGTATGGCGGCGTGCTTCGCGCACCGATGAGATACGTTGGCCCAACCGCCACCGACGACAAGTTCCAGCCCACCGGCAACCCCGCGCCCGAATGGGACAAGGATGGTGTGCTGCGAGCCAATCCGCTGGGCGACAAGACGTACGGCCAGAGTGGCGTGATCAATTACCTGAACAAGTTCGGCCGGACGCAGCACGCGAGCATGGGCGCCCCTGGCACTAACCCTTCGGGCAGCTACAAGCAATACGATCCGATCGGCGAACTGTATTACGAGAGCCTCCGCTACCTCCACAGGCATCCGGACGGCCCCACGCCGGAGGCGTTCGCCGACGGGTGGCAGAACTTTACCGACAGCTTTCCCGCCTACCGCGACTGGAAGGCGCTGGACGACCCGTTGCTCGGCAACTGTCAGCGCAACTACGTCATTCTCATCGGCGACATCAACACCAACTTCGACAACTACGTTCCCGGCAACACGAAACCCGAGGGCGTCACCGGGGATGCGCCTCGCCCGGTCGATCCCTACTCGGGCCTCGACGTGATGGCCGAGACCGACAAGGTGGGAAGACTCGAGACGAACACGCCCGCCTCGACCGGCAATGCGAAGCCACTGCCGGCCGACTTCCTGAGCCTCGGCGCGAAGTTCCTGCACGGCTCGTCACGCCGGTCCTACTACGTCGCGGGTCTGGCCTACTGGGCGCATACCTCCGCGTTCCATCCCCAGCGAAAGGAGGCGCGCGTGACCACCTACGCCATCGACGTGAACGAAGGCGGCGACGGCACCATCCACGACTGGCACAGACACTCGCAGATCTATCTCGCCGCGAAATACGGCGGCTTCCGTAACGAGCTCGCGGAGGGCGGCAATGCCGATGGGAATCCCTTCCAGGCGCTCGGCGCGGATGGCGCGGTCGCGGCCAGCGACAGGGAATGGGAAGCCGCGCCGCTGGGATCGAACCTGCCATACAACTGGTTCCTGGCCAGTCAGCCGCGCAAGATGATCGATGCGTTCAAGCAGATCTTTGCGCAGATCTCGAGCGGCGTGGCGGGGACCGGCGGCATGGCGCTCAGCACCCACAGCATTCGCCGTGGCGGCCCGCCACCGCTGGCGTTCGTCCCGGGCTACGACGCGCAGTGGAATGGCACGCTCACGGCATACGACGTTCGCGTGGACCCCGGCAAGGGCATCGCGCTGGCCTCCGCGCAGTGGGAAGCCGGTGAGCGCCTCGGCACGCGCGCCCACACCTCGCGCGCCATATTCTCGCTCGACAGCGCCGGCCGCGGCATGCCCTTCACGTGGGCAGCGCTCGACGCGGCACAGAAGACATCGCTGGACATCGACCCTGACACCGGCACCGCCGACGGCCGCGGCGAGCAGCGCGCGGAATATGTCCGTGGCGACCGCGCCCAGGAGACCGCGACTCCGCGCAACGCGCGCCCCTTCCGCGGCCGTCGCAACGTTCTTGGCGACGCGGTGAATGCCGGCCCGGTTCATGTCGGCGGCCCGTCCGGCAATGCCGGCGCGGGCGGCGCGCGCTACGAAGCCTTCCGTACCCGCTATGCGGCGCGCACGCCAATGGTCTACCTTGCCGCGAACGACGGCATGCTGCATGGCTTTGCCGCGCGTACGGGGCACGAAGTGTTCGCGTACGTGCCGCGCAGCGTGGTGCCCGCCCTCAACCAGCTGACCTCTCCAGCCTATGCCCACCGCAACTTCGTGGATGCGACACCCGTGACGGCAGATGCAGAAATCGGCAGTACCTGGCGCACGGTGCTGGCGGGCGGCCTCGGCGGCGGCGGCCAGGGCCTGTATGCGCTCGATATCACCGATCCCGAAGGCGGCCAGCGCGGGCGCGCGTTCGGCACGGCCGACGTGCTCTGGGAGTTCACCGATCGCGACGATGCCGACATGGGCAACGTCATGAGCGCGCCGATCATCGCGAAGCTGCGCACCGGCACCGATAACCGCGGCGCCCCCATCGAGGCATGGTTCGTCATCGCCGGTAACGGCCTGAATGCCAACCTGGACGACGGCCACGCCAATCCGGCCGCGTCGGGCGTGCTGTTTCTGCTTCGCCTCGACAAGCCCGCCGGGCAACGGTGGCAGCTCGATCGGAACTACTACAAGATCGTCACGCCGCGCGGCATGATCCCGGCAGCGCTTCAACATCCGAACGGACTGAGCGCGCCGACCGGTGTCGCCAACGCGGCAGGCGTGACCCAGACCGCGTATGCCGGCGATCTGCTCGGGCAGCTTTGGAAGTTCGATCTCACACGCGGCGCATCGACGTGGCATGGGGGCCGCGATGGCGCCATCCCCGCTTATGGGGAACCCAGGGGCACGCCATTCTTCAGCGCCACGTCCACCGCGGGCGAGCCCCGCCCCATCACGATGGCGCCAAGCGTGGCCCATGCGGGCGGCGGCCATATGGTGCTGTTCGGCACCGGCAAGTATTACGAACTGGCGGACGCACGACAGGACGCATCCGACTCCAACGCGTTCTATGGCGTGTTCGACGATGGTCAGCGCCGGGTGGAGCACCGCGGCAGGCTCAACACGCTGATTGCCATGCCGGCGCATAACGGGGCCGCGGTCGCATGGCTCGGCAAGGGAACGCCGCCCGGCCACGTGTCGCCCGCCAGGCCGGGGTGGGTGTTCGAATTCATCGAGCCAGCCGAACGCCAGGTCGGACCCGCCACGCTGCAAGGCGGCTTCGTCCACTTCAATTCCATGACCACCAGCACCAGGTCCTGCAGTTCGCCCGGCAGCAGCCGCAACTACGCGCTCAATGCATTGACGGGGCTGCCCAGCGATACGGTGTCGGGCACCCTGTCGGCGGAGGGGATTCTGGGGCCGCCGGTGACCGTATCGAGTGAGCCCGTCGTGGACGCGCGCAACAACACCGGACAGATCCGCCAGGCCGAAACGCAGCAGGTGCTGAGTCTCGGCACGACCGGCCAGGCCAGACCCACGGCTCCCACTCGCGTCGCGTCGATCGCCGGCCGCCTGAGCTGGCGCGAGATTCGCCACCCCGACCCGCGCGGGCAGCCGGCCGCGAAGCCATGAGGAGGCCGCTCGTGTCGCAAACCGAAACGGGTCCGGGAACGGGAACGGGAACCGGGTTCACGCTGATCGAACTGGTGACGGTGGTTGCCATCATCGGAATACTGAGCACGATTGCGTATCCGCAATACATCGAGCACACGCGCCGCGCGAGCCGCGCCGATGCAAGCGCCGCGCTGCTCTCCGCCATGCAGCAGTTCGAACAGCACTATTCGGACGCCAATACCTATTACAAGCCGAACACGAACGTGCTCTGGGACGGCTTTCAGAAGAAGTCGGACGGCGGAAAATTCGTACTGTCCGCACAAGGCTGCGGCGCGTTCAATGGCCACTGCGTCGAGCTTCGCGCCACGGCGCAAGGCACGGGCGATCCATGCGGCGCGCTCGTGCTTCGCAGTACCGGCGAGCGCCTGGTGTGGACGCAGAATCAGTATCTGAACAAGCGGGAGTGCTGGTGACGCGGGCCATGGACCGGCAGCGGGCCTTCACGCTGATCGAACTCGTCACCACACTGGCCATTGCCGCCATCGCGATGGCCGCGGTGGTCCCCAGCGCGGCGACTTTCGTCCGCGAGCATCGCGTTGCCGCGACCACCGAGCGTCTGGCCTCCGCATTGACGATGGCGCGGACCACGGCGATCGCGCGGCGCACCTACGTCAGCGTCGCCCCGCTCGGCACGGGGTGGCAGGAGGGCTGGCGCGTGTTCGTCGAGCACGACCCGCCTCGCGGCCAGTTCAACGGACGCGATGCCGTGCTCCTCCTGGAGGACCGCGTGTCCTCCGACCTCGCCGCCCTGACGCCGGGCGCGAATGCCGTCACGTTCTCGCCGGTGGGCCGCGTGGTTGCGGCAGGCCCGCCGGGCGGACGCCAGCATATTGGCTTTCGCATCGAAAGCGCGAGCCGGCTGGTGGAAATCGGCGCGATGGGTCAGGTTCGCGTCTGCATTCCGGCAAGCCAGCCCACCGCCTGCAAATAGCCGCGCCGCCGGCTTGTGACAGGACTGTCTGAATTTCGCGACGAAACCCGACGCGACCGGGTGAGATTCGGCCATTACCCCACGAAAGGGGTAGCCTTTTGCCATAAAAAGCCGTCTAATCTGCCCTGACCTTCCCCATGGGTTAGGGAAGGGCGTATTACGCGAGCGCGCATCGCGGCTTCACACACATCGCAAACATAACCGCGCGCAGCACAACAAAAAGCAAAAAGCAGCACCTTTTTTTGACGGGAGTCATGATGGGTCAGTCTGTCTGCCTTTGGGCCGTGGGCTTGCTGGCGTCTGCGCAGCCCACGGCCGGGGACGATCTCACGCGCCACGCATGCGGGCGCGGCGCCAGCCATGGCGCGCCCTCCACGATCGGCGGCTTCACGCTGATCGAGATGCTCGTCGCCGTCACCATTCTCGGCGTGGTCGCCATGGCCGCGTTACCGAACCTCAGCAGCTTTACCCATAGCAGCAAGATCCGCTCGGAAGCCTCGAGCTTCGCCAGCGACATGGAAGTCGCGCGCAGCGAAGCCGCGCGCCGCAACGCCACCGTCACGATCTGCCCGAGCCAGGACGGGAATACCTGCTCCGACGACTGGTCGCAGCCGCGGGTGATCTTCTTCGATACCAATAACGATGGCGCCTATGGCAATGGCGACGACCTGATCCGCCGCGGCAACACGCCGCCCGCGCGCATCGTCATCACGGCCGCCGATCTTGCCGCGCCGACCTATATCCGCTTCCGCTCGTTCGGACCCTCGACCTCGCCGACCGCGAACTGGCAGATCTGTGAAAGCGGATCGGCGCTTCCGGGCCAGACGATCTCGATGACGGGCAGCGGCAAGCCCTATATCCAACTGCAGACCCCCTGCTCCTGACGCCATGTCGAGACACCCTTCGCATGCCCAACGCTCCGGCAGGGTCCCGCGTATCCGCGCGCGGCGGCCCGCTCCGCGCAACGCGGCCGGCTTCTCGCTGATCGAGGCGCTCGTCACGATCGTCATCCTGTCGTTCGGCGTGCTGGCACTGGCGATGCTGCAGGTGCAGACGCTGGTGGACACGCGTACGTCGGCGGCACGGAACATCGCGGCGGAGATGGCGTACAACCTCGCCGACGAGATTCGCAGCAACAACGCCGCGTACGACCTCGGAGCGTTCAAGACCCTGCCGACGGATCCGCCGGCTCAGGTCGCGGCCTGCTACGGCGCCGGCTGCACGCCCGCGCAGATGGCCACCACCAGCTATGCGACCTGGCGCAACGATCTCGGCAGCGCGCTGCCGCAGGGCAAGGGCTACGTATGCGTGGATGGCTCGCCCGACGATGGCGAAAGCCCGGCGGACAATCAATGCGACAACGCGCCCGGCGCACCGTACGTGATCAAGATCTGGTGGAACGAAGACCAGGGCAGCGCCCTGCGCTTCGTGACGTCGTTCGTCCCCTTCCCCGTCGCCGCCGGCACCCCATGAGACAGACGCCCCGCCTCCCCCCGCGCCGCGATGGCGGCTTCACGCTCGTCGAGATCATGGTCGGGCTGGTCATCAGCCTGCTGCTGTTGCTCGCCGCGAGTTCGATGTTCATCGCCCAGCAGCGCACGAACGCCACGCAAGGCGACATCTCCGAGATCCACGAGAACGCACGCGCCATCTCGCAATTGATCCAGCGCGAAGCCCGCCAGGCCGGCTATAGCGATTTCATTTTCGCCAACAACGCGTTTCCCGGCGACCTGAGCATCTCCGCGACCAACGACGATGGCGTCAACCTCTCGGACTCGCTCACGCTGAGCTACTTCGGCGCCTCCCAGCCCGGCGCGGATCCGTTCGCCACGCCAAGCACGCCGGCCGCCGCGGCGCCGGACGGCACCGTCATCGACTGCACCGGCAAGGAGGTCAATGCCAACGTGCTGACGACGGAAGTGTTCTCGGTGGTCCAGGCCCCCGACGGCACGCCCTGGCTGCAATGCGCGGTCAACGGCGTCAGCACGCCGCTGTTCCCGAACGTCGAATCGATGCAGCTCCTGATGGGCGAGGACACCAATGGCGACAAGACCGTCGACCGCTATGTGCGCCCCGGCGTCGCGAACATGAGCCAGGTACGCGCGCTGCGCATCTCGTTCGTCCTGCGCGGCAAAAGCACGACGAACGTGGCGCCGACCGCCGCGGCCATCAACCATTTCGGTCCCGGCTACGCGGGCGGAGACGTCGCGCCCGCCGGCGATGCCGGCAGCATCTTCAACCAGCCCGCCGACGGCAGGCTGCGCAAGCATTACGCGTTCTACGTGGCCATCCGCAACCGGCTGAACTAGTCATGAGCATTCGACCCCTGCGATCCTTGCGATCGATCCGGCGCCGCCAGCGCGGCATTTCGCTGGTCATGGTGCTGTTGTTCCTCGTCATCCTGACGCTGGTCGGCGTGGCCGCGAGCATGTCGGGCCGCTCGGCGGAACTGATGTCGCGCAATGCGCGCGACGAGAACGTTGCGCTACAGGCGGCCGAGTCGGCCCTGCGCGATGCGCGCCAGGATATCGGCGTTGCGCGCGCGCTCCCGGCCGGTAACGCCGTCGGCGCCTCCCCGACCTGCGACTGGCCCTCATACAAGGGCTACTGCACACCTGCCAGCCTGGGCGAGCAACCGCGCTGGGAACAGTACATCGAAGACCCGCTGCGATCGGTGGAACTTGGCGAAATCACCGCCCTGAAGACCGAGCAGAAGATGCCGACCCTCAGCGCCGGCAAGGGGGGCGGCGTGTCGCGGCAGCCGCGATACATCATCGAGCGCCTGCCCGACCTGAACAACGGCGGCGGTACGTGCCCCGAATGCATCTCCTACGTCTATCGCATCACCGCTGTCGGGTATGGCACGAATACCACTACCCGCGTGATGGTGCAGGAAGTCGTTCGCTTCTGATCATGTCACTGAGCCGTTCTTGCGCAACCTCCCACCTGTCGGGCGCACTATGACCCAGCTAACCTCCTTCCGCGTCATGAGCCGCATCCAGCGCGTGCTCCTGGCCACGTCCTGCCTGCTAGCGATTGCGTCCGCGTCGGCCGCGCAGCTGAACCTGTCCTCGCGACCCCTGTATGCGGGCGGCGCCGTGCCACCGATGGTCATGATCGACCTGAGCAAGGACCATTCGCTGCACCAGAAGGCCTACAACGACTACACGGACCTCGACGGCGGCGGGATCGACTCGACGTACAAGAACAGCATCGAGTACGCCGGTTACTTCGACTCGTACAAGTGCTACGACTACGACGCGAGCGGCGTCAAGGGCTTCGTACCCAAGGCGTTGACGACCACGAAGTACTGCGACGGCAAGACCTGGAGCGGCAACTTCCTGAACTGGGCGTCGATGAGCCGGATCGACGAAGTGCGCAAGATCCTGTACGGCGGCACGCGCTCCACCGACACGGCCACGCAGACCATTCTCGAGCGCGCGTTCCTGCCGATGGATGCCCATGCGTGGGCCAAGTACTACTCGGGCACGGACATCGCGCAGCTCACGCCATTCAGCGTGGAACTGCCGGGCGACGTCAAGGGTGTGACCTCGACCACGAGCATGACGCTGTCGGCGGCGGTCCGCACCGTTTCGGTCAGCAGCACGAGCGACATGCAGGTGGGCGACCAGATCCAGCTCAAGCCGACCAGCGGCAATGCCGGCGCGTCGATGACGGGCTGGATCTCCAGCGTCGGAACGGGGCAGATCACCCTTGCCATCTACGGCGAGAGCGTGATCAACCCGACCAACACGAACACGACCTACAACAACTGGAACGTGCTCAACCTGACCCGCGGCGGGCTGACGTTATGCAACGTCACGCCAAAGGACAGCAACAACCTCAACTCGCAGAGCAACACGCAGCCGCCGCAGATCCGCGTGGTGCGCGGCAACTATGCGACGTGGGGCGCCAGCGAGAAATGGCAATGCAACTGGTCTTCGGAGGCGTCGAACACGCAGAGCGGATTCCTGCCCAATATCGGCAGCACGGCGGTATCGGGATCGTCCAACGGTAACCGCGCCGCGGTGTCGGGCATCAATTCGTCCGCGGAGAATCCTTCGAAATCGGCGCGCGGCCTGGGCACGGGTCAGGACACGGGCACGTTCAACGCACGCGTGCAGGTGTGCGTAGCGAGCCTGATCGGCACCGAGAACTGCAAGCAGTACGGCACGAGCTACAAGCCTTACGGCCTGCTGCAGAAGTACGGCGAAACGGGGCAGATGCTGTTCGGCCTGATGACGGGCACGTACGACAAGAACATTTCGGGCGGCGTGCTGCGCCGCAACGTGACGAACTTCGCGAGCGAGATCAACCAGGCCGACGGCACGTTCGTCTTCACGGGCACCAACGGCGTCAAGGGCATCGTCTGGAACATCGACAAGCTGCGCCCGTATGGCTACAGCTACAGCGATGGCGGCTACACCAGCGCGGATTCCTGTAATTACCAGCAGACGTCGATCGTGCCGAGCGGCGGCAGCAACGCGCAGAACAAGCCCGCCAGCGAGGGGAATTGCTCGACATGGGGCAATCCGATGTCGGAGATCTACATCGAGACCCTGCGCTACTTCGGCGGGCTGACGCAGAACGCCGATTTCCAGCCCAGGAGCAACGGCAAGGACAACGCGCTGGGCCTCACGCAGGCCACCTGGGCCAACCCGATGGACCTGCCGGCCAACAACGCCAGCAAGGCGCCCTACTGCTCGCCGATGAACGCGCTGGTGTTCAACGCGAGCGTGACGTCCTACGACAACGACCAGGTCGGCATCCTCAACGGTCTGGCCGGCGCGCCCAATGTCAGCACCTACACCGACAAGGTCGGCACCGGCGAAGGCGTCGATGGCAAGTCGTGGTTCGCGGGCGGCGTGAATGGCGGCGTGATCGACAACCTCTGCTCGGCGAAGAAGGTCGGCAAGTTCAGCGACGTGCTCGGTATCTGCCCAGAAGGCCCGTCGCAGCTCGGCACGTTCCAGATTGCCGGCGCGGCGCTGTTCGCGCATATGAACCGCATTCGCGATGGCAGCAAGCTCGGCGTCCCCACGAGCGATACGACGTCGCTGAAGGTCTCGACCTACGCGGTGCAGCTGGCAACGACGACGCCGAAGATCAACGTGAACGTGAACGGCAAGACCGTGACGATCATGCCGGCCTATCAGCTGCATCCGTCCGGCGTGGTGGCCAGCAGCGGCACGCTGGTGGACTTCAAGGTCATTTCGCAGACGGCGACCGACGGCAAGTTCTACGTGAACTGGGAAGACTCCACCGCGGGCGGCGACTACGACCAGGACGTGTGGGGTATTCTGAGCTACAGCGTCAGCGGCAACAACATCACGGTCACCACGCGCGTGGTGTCGGCCTCTACAGCAAACGGTCAGGGCTTCGGCTACGCCATCTCCGGCACGGACAAGGACGGCCCGCACTTCCACTCGGGCATTCTGGGCTTCAACTACTCCGACCCGGTACCGGTGACCGTGACGCCGAATACCAAGGTCGACAAGACCGGCGGCTGCAGCAACTGCGTACTCGGCGATGCCGCGACGAGCGTGACCTACTCCGCCAGCGGCAACGCGGCGGCGGAGTTCCTGGATCCGCTACTGTATGCGGCGAAATGGGGCGGCTTCAAGGACATCAACGGCTCGGGGGCCCCGGACCAGGCGTCGGAGTGGGATGTGCGCCTGCAGGACGGCACGCCCGGAAACGATGGCATTCCCGACAACTACTTCTATGCGACGAACCCGGGCGCGCTCAGTGCGGCGCTGGAGCGGGCATTCCTGTCGATCCTGAAGGCTTCGTCGGCTGCGGCGGCCGCCACCAACTCGACGACACTGTCCACGGACACCACGATCTTCCAGGCCCGCTTCAACGGTTCGGACTGGTCGGGCCAGTTGCTGGCGTACGGTCTCGGCCCCGACGGCTCGGTCAAGACGCCCGAGCTCTGGGATGCCGGCCAGAAGTTCGCGGGCGTTTCCGCCAACGCGCGCAAGATCCTGACTTTCAACTACGCGGACAATACCAGCGCCGGGATTCCATTCCGGTGGAACAGCCTGCCCGACGCGTACAAGACCGCGCTGAACACCACGGACACGCTCGGTAGCAAGCGGCTGGACTGGCTGCGCGGCGACCAGACCAACGAGGGCGACGGCGCCACGCAGTTCCGCACGCGTCCCTCGACCGTGCTCGGCGACATCATCGACTCGGCCCCGCAATATGTGGGCAGCCCGACCGCTGGCTACACGTCGCTCGCATACGCACAGTTCGTGGCCGCGCACCGCAGTCGCAAACCGATGGTCTACACGGGCGGCAACGACGGCATGCTCCACGCGTTCTCGGCGAACCCCTCTCCCACCGGCGACGGCGGCAGGGAACTGTTCGCCTACGTCCCGTCGCTGATGTACAGCCGCCTGGCCAACCTCACGGCGAAGGGCTACACGCACGCGTACTACGTCGATGGCACGCCGAAGGTCGCGGACGCCGTCGTCAACGGCAACTGGCGAACCGTTCTGGTCGGCGGCCTCGCCGGCGGCGGACGCGGCGTCTATGCCCTCGACGTGACGGACCCGGATTCGATCTCGGAAGGCACGGCGGCCAGCACCGTGCTCTGGGAATTCACCAGCGCGTCGGATCCCGATCTCGGCTACACCTACGGCCAGCCGAGCATCGTGCAGTTCAAGAACGGCAAGTGGGCCGCCATCATCGGCAACGGCTACAACAGCACGGCGGGCCGCGGCTCGATCTTCGTCCTGATGCTGGACCGCCCGGCCGGCAAGAAGACGTGGACCCTCGGCGTCGACTATTTCAAGCTCACGCTCGACGATGCGGGCACCACGGCTTCCAATGCCGTCGTCCAGCTCTACCCCAGCGATGCCGATGGCGACGGTGTGGTGGATGCCGTCTACGCGGGCGACCTGCTCGGCAACGTGTGGCGTTTCTCGTTCGACGACGCCACGCCGGCAAACTGGCAGGGCACGCGCCGCAAGCTGCTGAAGGCCACCGATGCCGGCGGCAAGGCGCAGCCGATCACGGCCGCACCCGTCGTGCGCCGGCATCCGCTGGGCGGCTATCAGGTGCTGGTCGCCACCGGACGCTTCGTGGACGTCGCCGATCCGACCGATATGTCGGTGCAGAGCGTGTATGGCGTGTGGGATCAGAACAAGACGTCGCAGGCCACCGTGACGCGTTCCGACCTCCAGGTCCAGTCCATCACGCAGGAAGTCCTCGTGAACAGCGTCTGGTATCGCCTGATGACGAACAACACGTTCCAGTACGCACCCGCCGGCAAGCAGGGCTGGTATCTGGATCTCGTGCCGCCGGGCTCGCCCCCGGCACCGCAGGGTGAACGCGTCATCTACAATCCGCAGCTTCGCCAGGGCCGCCTCATCTTCACCACGGCCATCCCTTCGACCGATGTCTGCGAGAACGGCGGCACGAGCTGGCTCATGGAGTTCGACTCGCTGACGGGCGGGCCGCTCACGACGTCGCCGTTCGACGTCAACGGTGACGGCAAGTTCGACGCCAGCGATCTGATCAACAAGACGGACACCGTCACGGGCACCAAGCAGGGGAACGGCATCAACACCGCGCCCGCCGTCATCGAAGGCCCGAAGGACGAGAAGAAGATCAGCCCCGGATCCAATGGCGGGATCAGCGAGGTGAACGAAAGCAGTTCGATCCGGCGTGGCCGCCTGACATGGCGCCAGATCCTGCATTGATGGCGGGCCCGAGGCAACAAGGAGAAACAGCATGATGAGAACCGCCCTGCCGATCAGGCGCCCGCGCGGCGCCCGGGGCTTTACGCTGGTGGAGCTGATGATCACGGTCATGATCATCGGCGTCCTGGCGACGATCGCGATTCCGAGCTATCAGCAATACGTGCAGCGTGCGCGCCGCACGGAGGCGAAGAGCGCGATGCTGCGGCTGATGGGGACGCTGGAACGGTACTACACGGTGAACATGAGCTACACCCTGAGTCCCCTTACGCTGAACTATCCCAACTGCGGCAATAACACGACGGGATCGGGCGATACCTGCGAGGCGAGCACATACCTGATCACGCTGGCGGCAATCGGCGATCTGAACACGGGCGTCATGCTCAGCGCTTCGCCCAAGCAGCCGGACGCGCTTTGCGGCACGCTCACGCTGAATACGAAGAACCAGAAAACCAGTAGCGGAACGGGCAGCCAGCAGGATTGCTGGTAAGCGGTCGGCACGCAGGTCTCAGACGGCGCCGGCGGTCGCTTACACACTGCCACACTCCCGGCACACGTCGACACGTTTCGGCGGGGTATCCGACGCTACGCTTGGCGCCTTGAACGCTGATCGAGGCCGTCATGCCGGATACCCGCCGCACCGTACTCTCTCCTTCTCGCCGCCCTCCCTGCGGCCCTCCCCGCTGCCTTCCCCACGCCACGATGCGTGGGTACGTGTTCGCCGAGGCGTCGCTGTCGGTGACGATCGTCGCGATGGCGGCATTGCCGCTGGCACTGCTCGCCACCACCGGACTCGATACCGCGCGCCAGCAGCGCGCAGTGCTCGATCTGGCGCGCGTGACCGCGGCCGCCGCGGAGCACTGGCCGGGGCATGACAGCCGCGGCGCAAGCCTCGCGCGCTGCGGCACGCTGCATGCCGATGCCGCGTGCGCACCGGGGGAACGGCTCGTCGTTGGCACATCGCTCGCGCCGCCGCGCCCATCCCTCTCGCCCACGATGCAGGCCGCGGCATTGCCGCGCGTCGCGCTGTGGATCGCCCCGTAGGCCCGGCCGCCATGCGGCGACCACACGCGTTCCCGCGCCGCACGCGCGCGTTCTCGCTGGCCGGCATGCTCGTCGGCCTCTCGCTCGGTCTCCTCGCCAGTATCGTGGCCTTCGTGACGTTCCGCATCGCGAGCGTCGCGTACCGCGATATCGTCGATCACGTAATGATCGAGGAGCGCGGGCATCGCGCGCTGACGGTGCTCGCGCACGCCATCCGGCATTCGGGCCATCTATCGCCCGCCGCCGCGTCGGTCACGCTGTTCCCCGCAGCCCCCGAGCCGGCACCGGTCGTCGGGCGCGACGACTGTGGAGCGCGTTTCGTCGACGCGGTGGACGACGTGACATGCGCGCGGGCCGGCGTCGCGCGCAGCGACGCGCTGCGCGTACGCCTGTCCGGCAGCGGCAGCCCCGGCGACCCGACGCTTCCCGACGGCACCATGAGCGATTGCGGGGGCTACGCGTTGCCCGCGCGCGCGACGCACCCGCTATATCCCGAATGGCCCGGCGAACGCCACGCGCACAATGTGTTCTATATCGGCCGCGCGGCCGATGGCGTGCCACAACTCATGTGCCGCTATCCGGCGCGCCGCGACGGCCGTATCGCGAGCCACCGGCATACACAGGGCCCCCTCGTGCGCGGCGTGGAGACCATGCAGTTCCGCTATGGCATCGACGCGGACGACGACGGCGAGATCGAGGACTTTCTGCGCGCGGAAGCCGTGCGGGCGCGCGGTCCCGCCGCATGGCATGCGGTCCGCGCGGTGCGCATCGCCATCGTCATGCGCGGCGAACGTCATGCGCGCGGTGACGGCGCGCCTACGCTGCAGCTATTCGATGACGGGGCGTTCGGGAGCACCCCTTCGCCCGATGACCGCTTTACGCCCACACGCGACCTCGACCGGCGCCGCAAGGTGCTCACGACGACGGTGCGCCTGCGCCATCCGTCGTCCTGCCGGGAGGCATCGTGCTGAAGGGATGCGAACGGCCACGTCGCGGCGGGGGTATCGGCACGCTGGCCTTCGTGTCGCTGCTGCTGATGCTGACGGCGTCGTCGTGCTTTGCGGCCATGCATCTGCTGCGTGTGGGACAACTCCTTGCCAGCCGGCATATCGATCGCGAGATTGCAATGCACGCGGCCGAGGTCGCATTGCTCGATGCGGAAGCGGATGTGCTTGCGGCGCTGGCGCAAGCCGGTGGAAGGCTGCTGCGATGGCCCGATGCGGGGACCTGCGCCGAAGGCGCGGGGCGAGGCCTCTGTGTGCCCGGCCGGGATATGCCGCCCGTCTGGTGGCGCTGGCTCGATGGACAGCCGCTGGCCGAGGCCGCCACGTTCGGCACGTTCACGGGCGCGCGCATGCCCGAGCTGCCCGATGGCGTCGCGGGCGCAGCGACACTACCGTGCTACGTGCTCGAGCCGATCGGTGACGGCATGCCAGGCCATCGGCCGCGCTTTCGCGTGACCGCGCTCGGTTTCGGGCGCGATCCGCGCGTGCGGGCGCTGGTGCAGTCGGAGTTTCAGCCATGAGCGCGCGACGCGGCCGTCTGACGCGCGTGGTGGCCATGATGGCGCCCATCGTGCTGGCGATCGTCGTGTGGGCAATACCTGCCTGCCATGGCTCGCCGGCCGGTCATCTGCCCAGGCACTATCGCATCGAACGCGCTGGCTATCCATGGACGGGGCGGCTGCATGCGGTCACGTTTCATACGTCCACGCTCGATGGCGGCCTCGCGCCGGTCATGTCGCAATGGGAAGCGGGCCATCTGCTCGATCGGCGAGATCCGGCCTCGCGGCATCTGTATGTCGGCGGCGCACGGATGGCCGCGCTGCACTGGGATGCCCTCGATGACGACGCCCGCGATCGCCTCGCCGGCGGCGTGTCCGCACGCGAGGGCAAGGACCGGATCGGCTGGCTTCGGGGTCGATTCGGCATGCCTGACATGCGGCCCCGCGATACGCGGCTCGGCCATGCGGGCGAGGCGCACGTGCGCGTGGTGGCGCCGCCGATCTGGCAGCCGCTGATGCCGGGGCACGATAGCTTTCGCATCGCCCATGCGCGGCGGCCGCATACGGTTTGGCTCGGCACGCGCGCGGGTGTCGTGCATGGCTTCGATGCGATAACGGGCCACGAGATCGCCGCGTTCATGCCACGCGCGTTGCTGTCGCAAGCCGGCGCGCTTGCCGGGGCCGGACCTTTGCCACCCCTGCGCGTGCCGTGCCCGCGTCCCGATACGATCGATGCCGATCTGCGGGGTGCGTGGCGGACGTTGCTGCTGTGTGGGGTGCCGGCGATCGACGATCGGGATCGCGGGGAGGACGGCCTCCCGGACACCGCGGCGCATGCTGATCACCCGATGAGCCACCCGACGGACCACCCGATCGACTACCCGATGGACCACCCGATGGACCGCCCGATGGACGATTCGATCGCCGCTATCACGCACGCCCCCGTGAACGTTGGGATGCACAACGAGATGCACGACCGGCGCACCCACGTCCGCCACCGCCCCACCCCCGCAATCTTCGCCCTCGATATCACCACCCCCGACGCACACCGCCCGCTATCCCTGATCTGGGAACTCGCGGCAACCGACACGCTGCCTGTGACCGGCAGCGGCCCCCTGCGCGCCGCCGCGTCCATCGAGCACGGCACCCGTCGCTGGCACGCCGTGGCCATCGTCGCGCACGCGGACCGTACGGGCATCGCGCTGATCCCGCTCGACGCCACGCCGTCGCGCGAAATCCGTCAGATGCTGCTGCCCTCGCATGGATGCGATGGCACGCAGCGTGCCGGCCGCCTGCTGGCCGCGTCAGTCCTCGCCGATGCCCGCGGCCTCGCGCGCTCGATCCACGCCATCGACGATGCCGGCCAGCTATGGCGCTTTCCGTTCCCGTGGGACGCCGCGACAGGTCCGTCGCCACCCCCCGTCTGCGTACTGAAACTGCGCGGCGGCGCCAGCCGGCGCGCCGAAGCCCCGCTGATCCTGCCCGGCGTGATCGTCCCGCTGGTGGCCGTGGGCAGCGGCAGCGAAGTCGCCGTGGTACCCGCCACGCCCGCCCCGCACGCCGCCACGGCGCGCGCCACCGCGGCCCGCGCCGTCATCCGCGCGCGACGCCAGCACGGCGACGCCGGTGGCGTCACGCTGCGCGCCGATGGCGCCACCGATCACGGCTGGACCTTCGTGCTGCCCCATGCGGGCGAGCGCTTCGAGCGATGGCTGCCAGCCGGCCACGCGCATCTCGCGTTCACCACCGTGTCCGCGGACGGCGGGCGGCGCAGCTATCTGGTCGATGCGATGCGTGGCATCTCGCCCGTCGTCACGGGCCTGCCGGCGGCGAGGACGGAACCCGTGGTCACGATCACGCCCGTCCACACCGATGGCGAGACCGCGCCGGGCATACAGCGGCGCGATATGGAGTCCGTCGCGCTGTGGACGGTCGGCAAGGACGATGCCCATCTGCAACAGCCGCTGCAACACGTCCGCCGGCGTGGCCGCCTGGGCTGGCGCGAATTGACCCGCAGTTCGCCATGACCCTCACCATGACGCACACCATGACGCACACCATGACGCACGCCATGACGCACATCCCCGCGCGACGCCGCGGCCTCGGGCTCGCCGAGGTGCTCGTCGTACTGGCCATCGGCACGGTACTGACGGCACTCGCGCTTCCCGCGTGGCAACAGCATCGCGCACGCGCGCTCCGTGTGGAAGCGCGCGCCGCGCTCGCGGCGTCGATGCTCGCCCTCGAACGCCATGCATTGACGCACGCGAGCTTTGCGGCCACGCACGACGAGTCGCTGCCGGCTGGCGCGTGGCCACGGCCCGTACCGGCCGCGCCGGGTGTCGCGCATCACTGGATTGCCGCCATGCCATGCGAAGACCTGCCGCTCAGCCAGTGCGTGGAATTGCGCGCGACGCCCGTGACCCCCGACCCGCGCTGCGGCACGCTCGTATTGCGCAGTCATGGCGCGTGGCTGTCGCTGCCCGGCGCAAGTGGCGCGCCCGTTCCGCTCCCCCGCGGATGCTGACGGACGGGATCGAGATGACATCGCGCCACCGATGCGGCCTGTCGCTCGTGGAATGCCTCGTCACGCTTGCCGTGGCCGCCATCCTCGCAGCCGCCGCCTATCCGGCATTGCACGCCGTGGTTGCCGAGCAGACCGTCACCCATGCGGCCGACCGGCTGGCCGCATCGCTCGCACTTGGCCGCAGCATCGCGGCCACGCAACTGACCGATACGGCATTGCTGCCCCTGGCGGGCCACGCCGCGTTCGACCATGGCTGGCAGATCGTGTCGCGGGCGCACCCCGATGCCCCGCTGCTTGTTGTGCCGTTGCCGGACCGCTGCCTGCGCATCGCGCTGCGCGGCAGCCGGCACGAGAGCCGCCGCGAAACACACAATGCGGGCCACGGCGCACACGCGCCCGGCATTCGATGGACGGCTGTGGGATACTCACGTTCTAAGCACGGCGGCTTTCATGCCGCCACGTTCGTGGTTCGCTGCCATGGAGCGCGGCGGCAGGTCAGACTCGGCGCGCAAGGCAGGATTCGCATCTGCCGGCCACCGGCCGGTCTCCACCGCCATGCCGACCGCGACTGCGACTGATCTACGTGCACCGCTCGCCATTTCACCACGCAAGGCTCGTCACGCCAGACCGTATGTTTTCCGATTCCGATCACGCCGCCATGCAACAGGCGCTCGCGCTCGCGGCGCGAGGCATGTTCACGACCACACCCAATCCCCGCGTCGGTTGCGTCCTGATCCGCGACGGCGAGGTCATCGGGCAGGGATACACGCAACCGGCGGGACAGGATCACGCGGAGATCCAGGCCATGAAGGACGCGCTGTCGCGCGGGATCGATCCGCGCGGCGCCACGGCCTACGTCACGCTCGAACCCTGCAGCCATTTCGGCCGCACGCCCCCCTGCGCGGATGCGCTGGTGCGCGCCGGTATCGCGCGCGTGGTGGCGGCGATGGAGGATCCGAATCCATCCGTATCGGGCCGCGGATTGCAGCGGCTGCGCGACGCGGGCATCGACGTGCGCTGCGGGCTGTTGGAGAAGGAAGCGCGCGATCTGAATATCGGCTTCGTGTCGCGCATGACGCGCGGCACGCCATGGGTACGCGTGAAGGTGGCCGCCTCGATCGACGGCGGCACCGCGCTGCACGACGGCACGAGCCAGTGGATCACGGGCCAGGCCGCGCGCGACGATGGCCATGCATGGCGCGCGCGCGCCTGCGCGATCCTCACGGGCATCGGCACCGTGCGCGACGACAATCCCGAACTGACCGTGCGCGCCATTCCCACGCCGCGCCAGCCGCAGCGCGTGCTCGTCGACTCGCGACTCGACGTTCCGCTCGACGCGCGCATGCTCGCGCGCGACACCGGTGATTTCGCGAAGCCCGTGCTGATCTTCTGCGCCGTCGACGATGTGCCGCGCCGCAAGGCCCTCGAGGCGCGTGGCGCCGAGGTCGTCGTGCTGCCGAATCCGCACGGCAAGGTCGAGCTGCGCCAGATGCTCGAGGCACTGGGCCAGCGCGGCATCAACGAACTGCATGTCGAGGCCGGCCACAAGCTCAATGGTTCGCTGATCCGGGAAGGGTGCGCGGACGAACTGCTGATCTATCTGGCGCCGAAGCTGCTCGGCGATGCGCAGGGCATGTTCAACCTGCCCCCGCTCGCCCGCCTCGACGATGCCCCGGCATTCCACTGGCACGACGTGCGCCAGATCGGCGACGACCTGCGCCTGATCGCGCGCCGCGCGCGCCCCCAATCATGATTGACGGTTTCTGAAGAGATCCACCATGTTCACAGGCATTGTCGCGGCCGTCGGCCGCATCGAATCCGTTTCGCCGCTCGGCGACGCGCAAACCGCGGCCCAGGCCGGCGTGCGCCTGCGCATCGCCGCGGGCGATCTGAACCTGTCCGATGTCGCCCTTGGCGACAGCATCGCCATCCAGGGCGCCTGCATGACGGTGGTCGCGCTCGAAGCGGGCCATTTCGATGTCGACGTCTCGCGCGAATCGCTCGACAAGACGGTCGGCCTCGACCGCCCAGGGCGCGTGAACCTCGAGAAGGCGCTGACGCTGGCCGAGCGCCTCGGCGGCCATCTGGTCTCGGGCCACGTCGATGGCCTGGGCGAGGTGACGCACTTCGCGCCGGTCGGCGAGTCGCACGAGCTGCGCATCCGCGCGCCGCGCGAACTCGGCAAGTACCTCGCCTACAAGGGTTCGGTCGTGGTGAACGGCGTGTCGCTGACCGTGAACCGCGTGACCGATGGCCCCGATGGCTGCGAGTTCTCGATCAACCTGATTCCGCACACGGTGGAAGTCACGACGCTGCAGGAACTGAAGGCCGGTGCCCGCGTCAATCTGGAAATCGATCTGATCGCGCGCTACGTCGAGCGCATGCTGTCGGCCGGCGCCATCCCCAACGCGGGCTAAGCTGGCTAGCCCTGCACCGGCGCGACCGAGGCCCCCTCGATGCCGTGCCGCTTGAGCGCGGCCGCGACGAACCCGCTGGCCTTCATGTCCTCGACGAACCGACGTAGCAGTTCCACCACTTGGGGCGGGCGCGACTTCGGCACACCCATCGCCTGCTGGATCACCATAAAGCGCCCCGGCAGCAGGCGCACGCCGCCCACGCGCGCCGCGTCGGCCTCGAGCTGCTGGCGCACACCGGCCGCGACATCCAGATGCTGTTCGAGGAAGGTGGCGACCACCGTCGGCGACGTCGGCGCGCGCACGATCTCGGCGTGCTTGAGTTCGCGCGTCAGGTAGAGGTCGTAGGCACTGCCCTTGCCCACCGTCACCCGGCGGCCCGGCTGATCGACCTCGGCGTTGTCGCGCAGCGGCGAGTCTTCGCGCACCAGATAGGCGCCTTCGATCAGCACGTACGGCGCCGTGAACGAGATCCCCGCGCCGCGCACGGGGTCGATCGCAAAGAATCCGAAGTCCGCCTGCTCGTGGGTCACGGCATCCACGGACTTGCCCGCGGCGTCGAACACCACGAGCTGCACATCCATCCCGAGCCGGCGCGCGAATTCGCGCGCGAGATCGATCGATACCCCGAACGGCTTGCCGTCCGCGTCGAGATTCGCGAGGATCGGGTTGCCGACGTTGATGGACGCGCGCAGGGCGCCCGTGGGCGCCAGTTCGGCGATGAGCTGGGGATCGATGGCGGTCATGGACACGGGCCTCCTGTGGTTCCGGTGAACTGATATGGCGATGTACCGCACTTGACCGCCCTTGTCCAGCGCGTGCGGCCCCCGGCGGCGGTGATGGGAAGCGGCCGCTTGGCGTACAATACCGGCCTTGATTCCCGGCCGGGACTGCCCGGCCTTGACCGCGGCGGCGCACGGCGCCTCGCACCAGCCCTCCTCTCCGGCCTCCGCCCAGTTTCCAGAGTCGCCCCTGCCATGACAATCGCCCGTACCGAAGACATCATCGCCGACATCCGCGCCGGCCGCATGGTCATTCTCGTCGATGAGGAAGATCGCGAGAACGAGGGCGATCTGGTCCTGGCCGCGGATTTCGTGACCCCGGAAGCCATCAATTTCATGGCGAAGTTCGGCCGCGGGCTCATCTGCCTGACGCTGACCGCCGAGCGCTGCCGCCAGCTGGACCTGCAGCCCATGGTCTCGCGCAACGGCACCGTGCACGGCACCAATTTCACGGTATCGATCGAAGCCGCCGAAGGCGTGACCACCGGTATTTCCGCGGCCGACCGCGCGCGCACCGTCCAGGCCGCCGTGGCCCGCGACGCGCGTCCGTCGGACCTGGTCCAGCCCGGCCATATCTTCCCGCTGACCGCCCAGCCCGGCGGCGTGCTGATTCGCGCCGGCCATACCGAAGCCGGCTGCGACCTCGGCGCGCTGGCCGGCCTGACCCCGGCCGCCGTCATCTGCGAAATCATGAAGGACGACGGCACGATGGCCCGGCTGCCGGACCTGATCGAGTTCGCGCGCGAGCATGACCTCAAGATCGGCACCATCGCGGACCTGATCCACTACCGCAGCCGGACCGAAAGCATGATCGAACGCATGGGCGAACGCGCGATGCAGACGCCCTTCGGCGCGTTCCGCACCGTGGCCTATCGCGACAAGGCGAGCGGCCGCGCCCATCTGGCGCTGGTCAAGGGCGAACCGAAGCGCGACCGCGAGACCCTGGTCCGCGTGCACGAGCCGCTGTCCGTGCTGGACGTGCTCGAAATCTCGCGCACCACGCACTCGTGGAGCGTCGCGGCCGCGCTCGAGGCCGTGGGCCGCTCGGACGCCGGCGTGGTGGTGCTGCTGAACTGCGGCGACTCCCCGGACCAGTTGCTCGCGCAGTTCTCGGCACTCGACGCCCCGCAGGAGCGTCCGCGCCGCAAGCCGGACCTGCTGATCTACGGCGTGGGTGCCCAGATCCTGCGCGATATCGGCGTCGGCAAGATGCGCGTGCTCGGCTCGCCACAGAAGATGCCGAGCATGACCGGTTACGATCTGGAAGTCACGGGCTGCCAGCCGATGGACGGCGAACCGTCCTGCGACTGAGCACCGCCCACGCAAACACACCGAACAACAGGAGAAATGACAATGGATCACGGCTTCTACCCCAGCAATATGGATGGTGAAGGCCTGCGCATCGGCATCGTGCAGGGCCGTTTCAACGAGCCGGTCTGCGACGAACTGCGCGAAGCCTGCGTCGCCGAGCTCGAGAAGCTCGGCGTGGAAGGCGAGGACACGCTGGTCGTGACCGTGCCGGGCGCGCTGGAGATTCCGCTCGCGCTGCAGAAGATGGCCGAGAGCGGCCAGTTCGACGCGCTGATCGCGCTGGGCGCCGTCGTGCGCGGCGAGACGTACCACTTCGAGCTCGTGTCGAACGAGTCGGGCCAGGGCATCACGCGTGTCGGCCTGGACTTCAACCTGCCGATCGCCAACGGCGTGCTGACCGTCGATACCGACGCACAGGCCCACGCCCGTACGCGCGAGAAGGGCCGCGACTGCGCGCGTGCCGCCGTGGAAATGGCCAATCTGGTCGCCGCGCTGGACTCGCTGCGCGACCACGAGCGCGAAGAAGACGACGAGGACGATGATGAGTGACACGCGCGATACCGGCGATCAGGCCGGCAAGCCGGGCCAGCAGGCCCGCCCCGAGCCCAAGGCGCCCCCGAAGAGCGCGCGCCGCCGCTCGCGCGAACTGGCACTCCAGGGCCTGTACCAGTGGCTGCTGAACCGCAACGACATTGGCGCGATCCAGGCTCACCTGCATGATGCGCAGGGCTTCAACAAGGCCGACCGCGAACATTTCGACGCGCTGCTCAACGGCGCCGTGCGGGAAGAAGCGCGCCTGACGGCCGCGTTCGAGCCGTTCCTCGACCGTACCGTGGACGAACTGTCGCCCGTGGAACGCGCCGCGCTGCTGGTCGGCAGCTACGAGCTCGTGCACTGCCTCGACATTCCGTACAAGGTCGTGATCAACGAAGCCGTGGAACTGACCAAGACGTTTGGCGGCGTGGAAGGCTACAAGTATGTGAACGGCGTGCTGGACAAGCTGGCCGCCCAGGTGCGCGCGCCGGAAGTCGCCGCCCGTCGTTAATCCCCCACCCGAGTCCCCGCGCATGGAACCCCGGCACCTCGCCACGGCCGCACGGCTGGCCCATATCGAACCGTTCCATGTCATGGAACTGGCCAAGCAGGCGGCCGAACTCGAGCGTGCCGGCCGCCACGTCATCCATATGGGCATCGGCGAGCCCGATTTCACGGCCGCCGCGCCCGTGGTGCATGCGGCGGAAGCCGCGATGCGGCGCGGCGTGACGCAGTACACGGGCGCGCTCGGCATCCACGCACTGCGCGAGGCCATCGCCGGCTACTACAAGACGGCCTACGGCATCGATATCCCCGAACGGCGCGTGATCGTCACGGCGGGCGCCTCGGGCGCGCTGCTGCTGGCCTGCGCGGTGCTCGTCGAGATCGGCGCCGAGGTGCTGATGCCGGATCCGAGCTACCCGTGCAACCGCCATTTCGTGGCGGCGTTCGACGGCCATGCCCGCATGATCCCGAGCGGCCCCGCCGAGCGCTTCCAGCTCACGGCGGAACAGGTCGCGGCCCACTGGGGCGCGGACACGCGCGGCGTGCTGCTGGCGTCGCCGTCCAATCCGACCGGTACATCGATCCTGCCCGACGAGCTGCGCAAGATCCTCGCCGAAGTCCGCGCGCGCAACGGCTTCGCGATCGTCGACGAGATCTATCAGGGCCTGTCGTACGACGGCCCGCCCGTCTCGGCGCTATCCCTCGACGACGACGTCGTCACGGTCAACAGCTTCTCCAAGTACTTCAACATGACGGGCTGGCGCCTCGGCTGGCTCGTCGTGCCCGATGCGCTGGTGTCGGCGTTCGAAAAGGTGGCGCAGAACCTGTTTATCTGCGCCTCGGCGGTGGCCCAGCACGCCGCCCTCGCCTGCTTCTCGCCGGCCGCGCTCGAGATCTACGATGCGCGCAAGGCGGAATTCCACCGCCGCCGCGACGCGATCGTGCCGGCGCTGGAAGCGCTAGGGCTGCGCGTGCCCGTCAAGCCCGACGGGGCGTTCTACGTCTACGCGGACTGCCGCCATATCAACCATCCGTTCGCGGGCGACGCGGACCGCCTGACGCAGGCCATCCTGCACGACGCGGGCGTGGTGATGGTGCCGGGCACCGACTTCGGCCCCCACACGGCACGCGACTACCTGCGCATCTCCTATGCGACGTCGATGGAGAACATCGAGGAGGCGATGCAGCGGCTGCATCATTTCCTGCGATGATTCTCATGGCAGCCCAGGGCCTGCCAGCCATGCATGTGTAGTAATCTAGACTCGCATCAGCGAGCAATGGGACGCCATGAAGATCAACCTCATCAATACCGCACAGTGGCAGGCCTTCGTCGCCAGACCCGAACTTCTCATCGACCGGATCGAACGCGAGGTGTTTATCGTCCGGAATTTCATGGATGAGAAGCGGGTCGATGATTTCAAGCATTTCTGTATTGGGCTCTCGCGCGAAACGCCCGCCTCGTGGCACCCCTGCCTCGACGGCTGCCCCGATTACCATCGCATTCACCACCAGTATCCGCAGGCGTTCGTCAGATCGACGCAGCATGGGTACTATTTCCACCCGTGGAACGACAATTTCGCGACGTTCGCGGAATTTCCGGGCTTCGAGGAAATCTTTGAACTGAAGGCGCGCGCGGCCGGGTCCAGCTTCGCGGCGTACCGGTCCAACGTGCCGTCGGCGGGCCCGATCGCGCGGATCGTCTGCCACCAGTACCCGCCGGGCGGCGGCGGCCAGGAAGAGCATATCGATCCGGTCTCGCCGTTTGCGAAGGTACAGACCATCATCCAGGCGTCCACGCCGGGCGAGGACTATCGAAAAGGCGGCCTTTATATCAACGATCCCGAATACGGCATCGTGAATATCGATCCCCTGACGAAGAAGGGCGATCTGATCCTCGCCTCCCCCGGGGTCAAGCATGGCGTCGCATCCATCGACGATGACGAGGCACTGCAGTGGGAGACCGACAGGGGCCGCTGGATCATCATGCCCATCATCATTCACTCCGATCACGTGAAAGACATTTCAGTGAAGCCTTCCCGGACTCAAACGTCATGAAGCAGTTGATTCTCCCCGACGATCACGACCTGTGCATCCGCACGTTCCTGAAGGAAATCGACGCGCTGAACCTGCCGGGCGCGGCGCGCGGCGTGCTGCATGTGGGCGCCCATATGGGCGAAGAAGTGGCCGCGTATCGGGACCATGGCTATGCGCCCATTTATCTCGTGGAAGCCAATCCGGAGGTCCTGCCGCAACTATGCGCGAAGTTCGACGCCGATGACGCCGTCCATATCGTCCCCACCGCGGTAGGCGATCGGGAAGGACAAACCGAGTTCGTGGTGCATCGGACCACCAAGGGCGGCATGGAGTCGTCAGGCCTGCTCGATCTGGACAGACTCGGGGCGATCGTGCCGGTCTTCGATTCGGCATCGAGGTATCAGGTCGATGTGACCACCATCGATCATCTGGCTGCGCAGTTCGATCTGGCCGGCCGCGTCCGCCTGATGGTGCTCGATATCCAGGGCGCGGAACTGCTGGCCCTTTCCGGCGCCAGCGCATTTCTCCAGCAGGTGGATGTGGTGATCTGCGAGGTCAATCTGATCATGAACTATCAGTCCTGCCCGCTCGAAGCCGATATCGATCGCCTCTTCGCCGCCGCCGGCTTCACCAAACGCCTGGGGATCTACCATGAACTCTACGATCAGACCGGCCGTTTCCCCGCGTGGGGAGAATGTCTCTGGTACCGCCAGCCGTGACGATGCGAGAAGATAGCGCGCCGATGCCGCAGCTTTCGGTCGTCACCACCCTCTACCAGTCGGCACCGTATCTTGCGGCGTTCTACACGCGAATCGGCGCGGAATTGTCGAAGCTCGGCGTCAGTTACGAGATCGTCTTCGTCAACGACGGATCTCCGGACAACTCCCTCGATCTTGCCCTCGGTATCCAGCGCCATGACGAGCATGTCGTGGTCATCGATCTTTCGCGCAATTTCGGCCATCACAAGGCCATTATGGAAGGCCTCTCTCATGCGCGCGGCGAGCGCGTATTCCTGATCGATTGCGATCTCGAGGAGCCGCCCGAAACGCTGGGCGCGTTCTACGAGAAATTCGAGGCGGAAGACTGCGACGTCGTCTATGGCGTGCAAGAGACGCGCAAAGGCAAGTTCTTCGAGCGCATGAGCGGCGCCGCGTTCTACAAGCTGTTCAACTATCTGTCGGACACCGAGGTGCCCGAGAACTGGACGATCGCTCGCATCATGTCGCGCCGCTATGTGACCTCGCTGGTCCAGTTCAAGGAAGAGACGATGTTCCTGGGCGGCATCATGTCGGCCGTGGGCTATCGGCAGATCCCGCTTGCGGTGAACAAGCAGCACAAGGGCACCACGACGTACACGCTCAAGCGCAAGATCGCGGCCTTCACCTCGGCCGTGACGTCCTTCAGCGAAAAGCCGCTGAAGCTCGTCTTCTATTCGGGACTCGGCGTATCGGGCGTGTCGTTCCTGTACGCCATATGGCTGATCGCCCAGAAATTCATCTTCGGCATTCCCGTGGACGGCTGGACCACGCTGGCCGTGTCGATCTGGATGATCGGAGGCCTCGTGATGCTGTTCCTCGGCATCATCGGCATCTATATCGCCAAGATCTTCCTGCAGACGAAGCAGCGGCCCGTATCCGTCATCAAGCATATCTACCGGAAGCAGGACTGACAGCGCGCGGGCCGGAAAACAAAAAGGCTCCCTTGCGGGAGCCTTTTTTGCTGTGGGGGCCTGCGGTAATCAGGCCGCCTGCGCGGTACTGCCCGATGCCTCGAGCTTTTCCGTCGCCGGCTTGCTGTCGTTCTGCTTGGCCGGTGCCGACTCGCTCGGCAGGCCCAGCAGCGCACGCAGCCGTGCCCGTTCGGCCAGGACCTTGGCGCCATAGCCGCCGTCGCCGTTCGTGGTCGAGCCGACGTAGAAACGCAGACCGCCCTCGATCGAGCCGGCACGCGCGATGCAATCCTTGAGCACCAGTGCGCCGATCTTGATATTCGCGTACGGATTCAGCGCTTCGGCCACACCGCCCACGGCCTCGTACTTGTCCGAGTGCACCTTGGTCATGACCTGCATCAGGCCCTGCGCGCCCACACCGCTTTCGGCATAGGGGTTGAAGCTGGACTCGATCGCGATGACCCCGAGGATCAGCAGCGGGTCGATGCCGACCTCGCGGCCGGTCAGGTATGCCGCCTTCACGAGCTGTCCCGTCGCCTGCGACGCCACGCGATACTTGCGCGCGATGTACTCGGCCACGGTCGCCTGTTCACGGGCGGTGCCGAGCGTCGCCGAATTGCGGGCATCCATGGCAACGCGCTGGACCGGAATCTGTGCGGCCAGATGCGCCACCGAGGGCACCTTCGCGGCCGACGCCACGCTCCACTCGTCTACGCCGGACACGGTCGGCAGGCCAGCTGCCGCAACGCTCCTGCCGTTGCCGGCCGAGGCACCGAGCCGCGCCGCGGCCGCATCGGCCGAAACCGCCGGCACGCCGTTGTTCGCATGCGCCGAAGCGACAGGTGCGGACAACATGGCGGCGCCGATCAGCACCGAGGGCGCTTCCTTGCCAGCCAGCGCGCCGGCCAGCGAGGTACGCCATTGCTGGCTCACCGTCAGCGAAACCGCCGCGGCAACCGACAACACGCCCAGGCTATTCAGCGTGTACTTCAAGGTCGTGCGGCCGCCTCGCAAGGCACGGCTCGCAACCGGGTGAGCCAGGCGCAATTGCAACGGCCCGTTCACACCGGGTACCGGACGTCTGAGGCGGACCTGCAATGCCCGCCCGACGCCGGGAAGATGAAGGGTTTTCCAACCGCTCATACTTACCTCCATCCGCTGTCCGCTGCATGCGCACAGGTGACCAACACCGTGCGAGCCCGATCTCAACGTATTCAAGTAAGGATGCCGCAACCATCTAGCAGGTGATGGCCAGCATCTGTTGGCAGGGCGCTCCCCGTGCGCCCAACGTGAAACAGGGTACGCTCTTGGGGGAACGCGCCCTGCCGCTAAACATGCTTACCGCCAAGGCTCTCGCCAGCGGTCCGATGAGGGCGATCGGGCGATGGCTTTTTCTGCAGCACCCACTTGACAGTGGGAAAAAAGCCATGTTGCGACGCAACACCTCATGAAGCAGACCGGATTGTAGGAACGCTTTTATATCTCGTCAAGCATAAAAAATACTTCATCTACTACTTCTAGCTATATGTAACAGGCTCATTGAGGTCTCGCAAGCATCACGTGGCCGGGCGGAATGTCAGTGCTGGCCTCGCTTGCCGGACATTGCCAACAGTCTCCGACCGCGACAATCTTTACAATTTCACGACGCGTTCCGACACATTTTTTTTGCTTCGTTGCGGTCGTGTGTGTATTGTTATCCACCCCTTCCCAAGCCGGGTGCGCCACTCCGAAAGGCGCGCTCTTTGGACGAATTTCTATGCAATACAAAGACTTGCGCGATTTCGTCGCGCAACTGGAATCGCAGGGCGAACTCAAGCGCATCGCCAAACCCGTCTCGCCGCGACTGGAAATGACGGAGATTTGCGACCGCATCCTGCGCGCGGGCGGCCCCGCGGTGATGTTCGAAAAGCCGCGCGACAATGCGCACGGCGGCGGGCACAACGGTGGTCACAACGACGGCCGTGACGCTATCTATAGCGTGCCCGTACTGGCCAATCTGTTCGGCACGACACGCAGGGTCGCGCTCGGCATGGGCGCGGAGTCGCTGGCCGACTTGCGCGACATCGGCCGCGTGCTCTCCGTGCTCAAGGAGCCCGAGCCGCCGCGCGGCCTGCGCGAGGCCGGCAAGCTGTTCACGCTGGCCAAGTCCGTATGGGACATGGCGCCAAAGCGCGTCAGCAGCCCCGCCTGCCAGGAGGTCGTGTGGGAAGGCAACGACGTCGATCTGGCGCGCCTGCCCATCCAGACCTGCTGGCCCGGCGACATCGCGCCGCTGATCACATGGGGCCTCGTGGTGACGCGCGGTCCGAACAAGAAGCGCCAGAACCTCGGGATCTATCGCCAGCAGGTGATCGGCCGCAACAAGGTCATCATGCGCTGGCTCGCGCATCGCGGCGGCGCGCTCGACTTCCGCGAGCACGCCCAGCGCCACCCGGGTCAGCCTTTTCCGATAGCTGTGGCGCTCGGCGCCGATCCGGCGACGATCCTCGGTGCGGTGACGCCGGTGCCCGACACGCTGTCCGAATACCAGTTCGCGGGCCTGCTGCGCGGCAGCCGCACCGCGCTGGCCGGCTGCATTACGCCGACGCTGTCCGAGCTGAACGTGCCCGCCTCGGCGGAGATCGTGCTGGAAGGCCATATCCAGCCGGATCCGAACCACCCGAGCGGCTACGAGCATGCGCTCGAAGGCCCGTACGGCGACCACACCGGCTATTACAACGAGCAGGACTGGTTCCCGGTCTTCACGATCGATCGCATCACCATGCGGCGCGACCCGATCTATCACTCGACGTACACGGGCAAGCCGCCCGACGAGCCCGCGATGCTGGGCGTGGCGCTGAACGAGGTGTTCGTGCCGCTGCTGCAGAAGCAGTTCCCCGAGATCACCGACTTCTACCTGCCGCCCGAGGGCTGCAGCTACCGCATGGCGGTGGTCCGCATGAAGAAGCAGTACGCGGGCCACGCCAAGCGCGTGATGTTCGGCGTGTGGAGCTTTCTGCGGCAGTTCATGTATACGAAGTTCATCGTCGTGGTCGATGACGATATCGACGCGCGCGACTGGAAGGAGGTGATCTGGGCGATCACCACGCGCGTGGACCCCACGCGCGACACCGTGCTCGTCGACAACACGCCGATCGACTACCTTGACTTCGCGTCGCCCGTGTCGGGCCTCGGCTCGAAGATGGGGATCGACGCCACCGACAAGTGGCCCGGCGAGACCACGCGCGAGTGGGGCACGCCGATCGTCATGGACGCCGCCGTGAAGGCGCGCGTGGACGATCTCTGGGAAACGTTGTTCGATCGCTGAGGCCCCGGACGCCCGCCTGAGTCGGTATGATGGGCCGGCGTGTCGCGCAGACGACACCCGGCCAGACCGCCAACCGACCAGGAGGAGACATGACGCTTCCCATCGAGGAAGGTGCCTTGCTATGGACGCCCGCATCGGCGTTCGCGCGCGAGAGCCAGCTCGCGCGCTTCATGACGTGGCTGCGCGACACCCGCGGCCTCGATTTCGCCGACTACGGGAGCCTGTGGCGCTGGTCGGTCGATGACCTCGAGGCATTCTGGGACGCGCTGCGCGCGTATTTCGACGTGCGCTTCGACACCCCCGCCAGCGCCGTGCTCGAGCGCCGGATCATGCCCGGCGCGCGGTGGTTTCCCGGTGCCACGCTCAATTACGTCCAGCAGGTCTTTCGCCATGCGGGCACCGGCGCCGCGCGCGATCGCCCGGCCATCCGCCATGCGGGCGAGGCACAGCCGCTGGCGGACATCAGCTGGCAAACGCTCGAAGCCGAAGTGGCCTCCCTCGCGCATGCGCTGCGCGGCATGGGCGTCGGCAAGGGCGACCGTGTGGCGGGCTACCTGCCCAATATTCCCGCGACCGTGGTGGCCTTCCTCGCTACGGCCAGCCTCGGCGCGATCTGGTCCGGCTGCGCGCCCGACATGGGCCAGGTGGCCGTGATCGACCGCTTCCGGCAGATCGCGCCCAAGGTCCTCGTCGCCATCGACCGCTACCACTATGGCGGCCGGATGCACGACCGCACGGCGGTCGTTGCCGCTCTCGTCACCGACCTCGTCGCGGCCCTGCCCTCGCTGACCGATGTCGTGCGCGTGCCGTCCGGCGACGCGTCCGAAGCCGCTGTCGCTGCACATGCCGGAGGCCCGGGCGTGCGGTGGCACGACTGGGCGGACACGCTCTCGCACAACGTCCCGCTGGCGCCGACACCGGTGCCCTTCGACCATCCGCTCTGGATCGTCTACTCGTCCGGCACCACGGGCATGCCGAAGCCGATCGTCCACGGCCATGGGGGGATCGTGCTCGAACAGCTCAAGCTGCTCGCCTTCCACGCCAATATCGGGCCCGACGACGTCTATCACTGGTACAGCAGCAGCGGCTGGATCATGTGGAACGCGCAGGTAGGCGGCCTGCTGGCCGGCGCGACCATCGCGCTCTACGACGGCAACCCCAGCTGGCCCGATGCGGGCGTGCTGTGGCGCTTTGCCGAGACCGCGCGCGTGACGATGTTCGGCGCCGGCGCGGCGTTCTTCACGGGCAATATGAAGGCCGGCATCGTGCCCGCCGAGGTAGCGGACCTGTCGCGGCTGCGCGCGATCGGCTCCACCGGCTCGCCATTGCCGGCCGAGGCTTACGCATGGATCCATCGCGCCGTCCGGGAGGACCTGTGGATCGCGCCGATCTCGGGCGGCACCGACTTCGCCGGCGCGTTCGTCGCGGGCTGCCCGCTGCTGCCCGTGTATGCGGGCGAGATGCAGTGCCGCTGCCTGGGCGCGCGCGTCGAGGCGTTCGACGACGAAGGCAGGCCCGTGATCGATCAGGTCGGGGAACTCGTCTGCACAGCGCCCATGCCGTCGATGCCGCTGTTCCTCTGGGGCGACGACGACGGCAGGCGCTATCGCGACAGCTACTTCGACATGTGGCCCAACGTCTGGCGCCACGGCGACTGGATCAAGATCACGTCGCGCGGCGGCGCCATCATCTATGGGCGGTCGGACGCCACGATCAATCGCCACGGCATCCGCATGGGGACCAGCGAGCTGTATCGCGTGGTCGAGGAACTGCCCGAGGTGCTCGACAGCCTCGTCGTCGATCTCGAGTACCTCGGCCGCGAGTCCTATATGCCGTTGTTCGTGGTGCTGCGCGAAGGCGTGGCCCTCGACGACGCCCTGCGCGCCACGCTGTGCGCGCGCATCCGATCGGCCTTGTCGTCGCGCCATGTGCCGAACGAGATCGTGCAGGTGCCCGCGGTGCCGCGTACCCTGTCGGGCAAGAAGATGGAGGTGCCGATCAAGAAGCTGCTGCTCGGCCATGCGCGCGACCGGATCGCCAATCGCGACGCGATGGCCAATCCGGACAGCCTCGACTGGTACTTTGCTTATACCGACGACTTCCTCACCGCACGGAACATCAACAAATGAACACAGAACGCTTTCAGGGACAGGACCTGCTGCGGGTAGGCAAAGGCGACAGTTACCTGCTACTGGCCCCCGAACACGGCGGCCGCCTCGTGCGCTGGGTCCACCGCGGTGAAGACATGCTTTACTGGCCCGACGATGCGGACTGGACCCGCGTGGCCAAGGTCCGCGGCGGCAATCCGCTGCTGTTCCCCTTTATCGGCCGGCATTTCGTCGATGGGGAGGCGGGCAAATGGCGCGACGCGCAGGGCGTGGTGCGCGACATGCCGCAGCATGGGTTCGCGCGGGATTTGGCCTTCGCCACGAAGGCGGTGACCGACGATGCGGTGACGCTCGTGCTGACCGCGTCGGCCGCCACACAGGAAAGCTATCCGTTCGCGTTCACGTTCGATGTCACGTATCGGCTCGACGATTCGGGCATGGAGGTCGTGCTGCGCGTCACGAATCATGGCGATACGCCCTTGCCATGGTACGCGGGGCATCATTTCTATTTTCGCCTTCCGCACACGATCCGTGCGACCTCGCGGCTGGACCTGCCCGCGGCGCTGCGCGTGCGGCAGACCGCCGACGGGGCGCTGACGCGGCCCGAGCCGGGCCAGACGCGGTACGCGCTCGACGACGCCCGTCTGCAGGACACCTTTCATGTCTTGCAGACGCGCGACAACGACAGCACCCTCGTCATGCCCCGCACGGACGGACCGCCGCGCACGATACGGCTGTCGCTGGCGGCCGCCTCGCCGTGGCATGCGATCACCACATGGACCGAAAACGCGGCTTCCGACTTCTATTGCGTCGAGCCGTGGACAGGGTTGCCCAATGCTATCGGGCATGGGCAGGGGCTACACTGGCTGCGGCCCGGAGACGCGGTGGAGGCGCGGTGCGCGCTCGCGGTGGAATGATCGTCTGACCGGCCCGATCGTCACACCATCGCGCGCAATGGCCTGATCACGCGTATCAGGCCGATCACCGCCAGACTCGCGAGGAAGACCGCAACGGTGCCGATCACCGGATCGAGCCACACCCAGCCCGTCGGATTCATCCATCCGCGGCTGATCAGCAGCCGGTCGATCACGAACGGATGCAGGCCATAGACCCCGAGCGTGCATCCCGACAGCCATTGCAGGCGGGCACTCGACTGTCCGGCCGGCTGGCCGAAAAACGCGATAAATGCGCCCGCGGCGGCGAACACGACCAGTGGCGAAAGGTAGAGATGGAAGAACTCGCAGGGCGCCCCCAACCGCCTGGAGAGCCAGTACGTCAGCAGGATCGTGCCGGCCGCCGATACCGCAAACAATGCCGCGCCCTTCTGCCAGGCAATACGCCGCTCCGCCAGATAGGCACCCAGGACCATGTAGCCAAGGTAACCGCCGAAATGCTGGAGATGGTAGACGTCATCGAGGATTCCCGCCCTCAGATAACCGCACGCTTCGTCGCCGTAGAGGCCCTGCAGCGTGGGATAGACCGATGCGACGAGAAACCAGACCGCAAGGAAAAAAAGCTTCTCCTGTTGCGTGCCGTTCTGATAAAACCGGCGCATGACCGGCATAAACAAATATAGTCCGGCAATGGCGTAGAAATACCAGAGGTGGAACATCGTCGGACCGCGGAGGATCGCTAGCACCCAGTTGCCGGTGGGCACATGGTTATGCTGTAGCCACCATAGATAGAAGCAGGACCACAGCAGCAGCGGCAGCAGAATGCGCAGGGCCCGCTTGCGGAAAAAATCGGTGAGCGTCTCGCTGCGGCCGAGCAATGTGCTGCCCGACAGCATGAAGAACAACGGCACGCAGGCGCGTGACAATCCATCCCAGACGTTTGCGGACCACCATGTGGGCCCGAACTCGTGGATATGCGCCGAGGACACATGAAGCAGCACGACCATGAAGCATGCCACGACCCGCAACCCGTCGATGCGTCGGTCCATTTTTTCTCTTATCGGACATTGTCTGGGCGTGCATACTAGCAGAAGCGCAGTGAAGATATCGCGATAAAACGCGCAGTTCTAGTCGCATCGAATGTTTCATTACGGTTAAAATGCGCCAATGGATCAAACCACGCACAATCGCACTCTTCAAAGCCTTTCCGAATTGAGCCGCCCCGAACTCAGCGTAGTTATACCCTCCTACGGATGTATCGGCTGCCTGGAGGAACTATGCGAGCGCCTGCATCGGGTGCTGGCGGGCATGGGCAAGTCCTTCGAGATCGTGATCGTCGACGATCGCAGCCCGGACAATTCCTGGCCCCTCACGGAGAGCCTCGCGCAACGCTATCCCGCCGTGCGCGGGGTACGGCTCAGCCGGAATTTCGGCCAGCATATTGCGATCACGGCAGGACTCGCCAGCGCCCGCGGCGATAACGTGGTCGTCATGGATTGCGATCTGCAGGATCCTCCCGAGTTGATCCCGCAGCTCTACCGCAAGCTGCAGGAGGGCCATGACCTCGTATTCGGCCGCCGCGTGGAGCGTACGCATTCGATGTTCCGTCAGGTCATGGCCAAGCTCTACTTCCGGATCATGCGCGCCGCGATGCGTGAAGCCGTGGAAGGCAGTTATGGCACCTTCAGTATCCTGAGCCGCAAGGTCGTCGATGCGTTCCTGCGGTTCGGCGAGCGGGAGCGCCACTATCTGATGATCCTGCGATGGCTGGGATTCAATGCGGGCACGCTGGATTATGCGCACGCGGAGCGCCATGCCGGACGCAGCTCGTACAGCCTGGCCCGCCTGCTGCGCCATGCGGTCGGCGGCATGTTCTTCCATACCGGCGTGTTCCTGACCTGGATCATGTACGTCGGAATGGGTTTTACCGCACTGAGTTTTTTTGGCGCGGCGTATTTCATATACCGGCATATCGTTTCCGCGCCGCCGCCAGGGTGGACGAGCCTCGCGGTGGGTATCTCGTTTTCGACGGGTCTTATTCTCGCGAGCGTAGGCGCGGTGGGCATCTATGTGTCGCGAACGTTCGAGATGAGCAAGGGCCGGCCGATCTATGTGGTCGACACCGAATGCGGATGCCAGGATCAGGAGGCTGCGGGTAACGTCAACGCCGCCACGAACGTTTCGGCGACCGCCACGGCAGCCACTGCCGCGGCGGCGCGGGACGAAGCGATTTATCAGCAGAACGCATGAAGAGCCATTGGAAAAAGCTGGGGCAATTGTATTGCCCCGCCGAAACCGGCCGCCATCCGAAGCTGGCCACGCACGCCGCCAACCCCTTGCCCTTATGGCTCGAGGGGGATGTGTATCGCGTCTTCTATTCGTCGCGCGACGCCTGCAATCGATCGTCGGTCGGCGCAGTGGATATCGACATCGTGCAACGCCGCGTCGTGTGCGACCATGCCGAGCCGTTCCTCGTGAACGGCGCGCCCGGCAGTTACTACGCCGATGGCATCAGCATCGGCTGCTGCTACGAGACCGGCGGCACGCGCTACATGCTGTTCATGGGATGGCAGGCCAATGTGGGCACCCATTGGCGCGGCGACATCGGGCGGATCATCGTGAACGACGACCTGACGCTCCGCGCCGATGGCGACCAGCCGTTCATCGGGTCCGACGCGACCGATCCGCTGAGCCTGTCCTATCCGTGGGTCATCCAGGACGCGCAGGGCCGCTATGCCATGTGGTACGGCTCGACGCTCACCTGGGACGCGGGAAACGGAGAGATGCTTCACGTCATCCATGCCGCGTCGTCCACGGACGGCACGCACTGGACGCGACACGGCCTGTCCGTGCCGTACGAGCTCGGCACGGTGCAGGCCTTCTCCCGGCCGACCGTGGCATCGCGCCCCGGCGGTGGCCTGGACATGTGGTTCTCCTGCCGCGGCGCCACCGACAAATATCGTATCGGCCGCGCCATCAGCGAGGATGGCACCCACTGGCGGCTGGCGATGGACGACGCGGGCATCGCGGTATCGGAAGCCGGCTGGGACAGCGACATGATCGAGTATCCGTACGTGTTCGATCACGACGGCAAGCGGTACATGCTCTATAACGGCAACGGATACGGCCGGACCGGTTTCGGTCTGGCGCAGTGGATCGAGGACTGAAAGCCAGGGCTGGCGCATGCTACAATCCGCGCCAGCCAGCCATAGCGGGCGTCGTATAATGGCCATTACCTTAGCTTCCCAAGCTAAAGACGTGGGTTCGATTCCCATCGCCCGCTCCACTTCTTACTGAAACAAGCCGCTCAGGCAGCCCGTCTTTCCCATGACTGGCGACGCGCCCGGCGGCTTTTTTGTTGCCATGCTTCCCCAAGAGCCGATCGAACCGACCCCGGACGACAACGCCGACACGGCCGGTACCTCTCCTGCCGGCGCGCCTCCCGAAGACGTTGCGCATCCGCGCCGCATTCGCTCGTTCGTCCGCCGTGCCGGGCGGACCTCGATCGGGCAGCAGCGGGCCATCGACGAACTCGGGCCGCGCTTCATGCTGCCCTACGCGCCCGGCCCGCTCGATATCGCCGCGACGTTCGGGCGTACCGCGCCGACCATCCTCGAGATCGGATGCGGGATGGGCGAGACCACCGCGCATATCGCGCAGCTGCGCCCGCAGGACGATTTTCTGGGCTGTGAAGTGCACGAGCCCGGCGTGGGCGCGCTGCTGAAGCAGATCGGCGAGCGTGGCCTCGGCAACGTGCGGATCTTCCAGCATGACGCGGTCGAAGTCGTGGCGCATATGCTCACCGAGCAGTCGCTCGATGGCGTGCATATCTTCTTTCCCGATCCGTGGCACAAGAAGCGCCACAACAAGCGCCGCCTCGTGCAGCCGCCGCTGATCAAGCTGCTGGCCACGCGGCTGAAGACCGGTGGGTATATCCACTGCGCGACCGACTGGGAAGAGTATGCGCACCAGATGGTGGAGGTGCTGCGCGGCGAGCCCGCGCTCGAGAACACCTCGTCTGCGGCCGATGGGTTCGCCGAGCGGCCCGACTACCGTCCCGTCACCAAGTTCGAGCGCCGCGGCGTGCGGCTCGGGCATGGTGTGTGGGACGTCGTCTTCCGGAAGAAGTAAGGCGGCCGCTCAGGCGTGCCAGGACACGATGCCCGTGTACGCCGTCAGCAGCACGATCACGCCGAACGCGATGCGATACCACGCGAACGGCTTGAAGTCGTGCGTCGCCACGAATCGCAGCAGCCACCGCACGCACAGGAACGCCGACAGGAACGCGAACACGAAGCCGATGGCGAAGATGCCGAGGTCGTCCGCGGAGAGCACCGAGCGCGCCTTGTACAGTTCGTAGACGGTCGCGCCGAAGATCACCGGAATCGCGAGGAAGAACGAGAACTCGGTGGCCACCTGGCGCGACAGGCCGAAGATCATGCCGCCGATGATCGTGGCGCCCGACCGCGACGTGCCCGGCACGAGCGCGAAGCATTGCGCGATGCCGACCTTGATCGCATCGCGCCAGTTCAGGTCATCGACCGATTCGATGCGCGGCGCGCCGGCCTTCGCGGCCTCCAGCAGCGCATTGCCCTGCGGGTGGGACACCGTGCCCCGGCGCCCCTCGCGCCATTCCGCCCACAGGATCACGAAGCCGCCGATGATAAAGGCCAGCGCCACCGTGATCGGGTTGAACAGATGAGCCTTGATCCATTTGCCGAACACGAGCGCGAGCACGATCGCGGGAATCGTGGCCACGATCACGTTGATCGCGAAGCGCTGCGCGCGCTGTTCGGTCGCCAGCCCCGCCACGACGTTGATGATGCGCTGCCGGAACTCCCAGCAGACCGCGAGGATCGCGCCGAACTGGATCACGATCTCGAAGATCTTGCCCTTCTCGTCATTGAAGTCCAGCAACTGTCCGGCGAGGATCAGGTGGCCGGTACTGGAGATCGGCAGGAACTCGGTCAGTCCTTCGACGATGCCGAGGATCACGGCTTTCAGGGCGAGTGCGATGTCCATGCGTTACGGGTAATTGAGATGTTCTTGTTGTCGCGAACTACGGCCGGTTGATCTTCACGTTGATGCCGTCCGGCAGCACCGTGATTGTACCGGGCTCCACCTGCATTCCCGCATAGCGCAGCTGCTCCGGCTTGAACGTATAGAGCGGATAGCCCTGCAGGAGTTGCTCCGCGAGGATGCCGCCGAGCGCGTTGAGCTGGCGCGAATACTCGCCCGGCAGGCCCTGCACGTCGAACTGCCTGACCTCGGGGTCCTGCAGCACGAGCGAATGCGACGGCGGATCGTAGCGCAGCGCGCTGTCGAGCGCGAAGCGTCCATTGAGCGGCTGACGGAAGAACAGCCGGTTATCGACCTTCGCATCGAACTGCACGGTCACGCGATTCCTCGCGGCATCGAGCACGAGCTGAGGATTGGTCAGCTGGACGTCGAACAACTCCATATAACGCTTGCTAAACGGAAACTTCCGTTCGAGCGCCGACTGAAGCTGCGACTGAGAGAAGGTATATTCGTTGCCGATTCCGGCACAGCCAGCCAGCCAGCCGGCGGCGGCCACGGCGGTGGCGATGCCGGCGGCGGCAAGCCAGCGCCGGCGGGACGTCACGATCATCAGGAATGCTCCGTCAGTGTGGTTCGGATGGACTGCGGTCCGGCGCGGTCAGGATTTCGAGCCGCGTCAGCCATTGCAGCGCGGATTCGCGCGAGTCGCCGCACATCTCCGCCGACGGCCGCAGGCCGCCGCAGAACGCGGGACGCTCGGGCTGGCCGAATACCGCGCAGCGATAGTCGGGCAGCAACTGCGCGCAGGGCACACCGGCCGGCTTCCCGTCGGGCATGCCCGGCAGCGGCGAGGCGATCGACGGCGCGATGCAGCAGGCGCCGCAGCCGTCACGGCAGGACAGTTGAGACTGGCAACCCATGAGAAAGGTTTCAGCGGGGGCGGACGAAGGCGCTATTGTGCCTGAGTGCGTGGACTGCACCCGGCCGCTTGACCGTCCCGGACCGCTGGCCTACATTACTGACCCATAAGTTATTTATTAGCAAGCCTCAGCCGTGCCCGCACGTTCCCCCTCCCGGCATTCGAGCCCACCCGCGAACGAATCGACGAACGAATCGACGATCGACGCCCGCCGCTGGACGCGGCGCAAGGCGGCGCGCCCGCAGGAACTGGTGGCCGCCGCGCTCGAGCTGTTCGTCGAACGTGGTTTCGCCGCAACACGGCTCGAGGACGTCGCGGCCGCGGCCGGCGTGTCCAAGGGCACCGTCTATCTGTACTTCGCGAACAAGGAGGAACTGTTCAAGACCGTGGTGCGCGAGAACATGATTCCCGCGCTCATGAAGGGTACCGACCTCGTGGACAGCTACGAGGGCTCCACGCCGGAGCTGCTGCGCGAGCTGCTGCTCGGCTGGTGGGGGCTGATCGGGGCGACGCCCGTGGCCGGGCTGACCAAGCTGATCATGGCCGAGTCCGGCAATTTCCCCGATATCGCGCAGTTCTACCAGAACGAAGTGATCGAGCCCGGCGAGCGGCTGTTCGCGCGCGTGCTGGAGCGCGGCGCGGCGCGCGGCGAGTTCCGGGCGCTGCCGGCCAACCCCTGCACCACGCTGTTCTGCGCCCCGCTGGTCTACCTGATGATCTGGCAGCGCGCGTTCAGCAACGTGTCGTGCGAACCGATCGATCCGAATGCCTTCGTCGATCAGCTGCTGCAGATGCTGCTGTTCGGCGTGACCACGGGCGCCGCGCGCGATACGCCGCTGCCGCCGGCCTCGGGGCCGTTCATCTGGGAACAGATCCGCGACGAATTGCTGGCGGAGAAGGAAATGTCTGCAACAACTTCCCGGACGGGCACGGATGCGACATGAATAATCTTTTGCAGGTCCGTCCTGCGCCGCGGCGGTAAAATAGCGGGCTTTCATGCATCTTTCCGGCCCATGACGCCGCTCGGCCGGGAAGCAGAATGGTAACAATGGTAGGCGCAAGGACACGCAAGATGGATCTCGAAAAAGCCCGTTTCAACATGATCGAACAGCAAATCCGCCCATGGGACGTGCTGGACCAGGAAATCCTGGACCTGCTGGCCGTGGTCAAGCGGGAGCAGTTCGTGCCCGCGGCCTACGCCGCGCTCGCGTTCGTCGACATGGAGATTCCGCTGCCGGCGGGCCAGAACATGCTGCCCCCGCGCGTGGAAGCGCGCCTGTTGCAGGACCTGGCGGTACGCAAGCACGAGAACGTACTCGAGATCGGTGCCGGCTCCGGCTATATGGCCGCCCTGCTGGCCAACCGCGCGCGTCACGTGCTGAGCGTGGAGATCGAGCCCGAGCTGGTCGCGATGGCCCGCAAGAACCTGACGGCGGCCGGTGTCGGCAACGCCGAGGTGGTCGAGGGTAACGGCGCCGAGGGCTGGCCCGCTTCCGCGCCGTACGACGTGATCTGCATCTCGGCTTCGGTGCCCGAACTGCCGCAATCGATCCTGTCGCAGGTCAAGGTCGGTGGCCGCATCGCCGCGATCGTCGGCAACGTGCCGGTGATGGAAGCGCGCATCATCACGCGCGTGTCGGAAACCGAGTACCAGGTGGTCAACCTGTTCGAGACCGTCGTGAAGCCGCTCCAGGGCGCCGCGCAGACGTCGCGTTTCAAGTTCTGAGGAGCGTTCGCATGCAGGTAATTTCCGCAACCGAACTGTCGCAATGGCTGGCCGCGGCCGATCGCAAGAAGCCCGTGCTGCTCGATGTGCGCGAGGACCTCGAGGTCCGCACCGCCGCGATGCCCGGCATCACGCATATCCCCATGGGGCAGATTCCGGCCCGCATGGGCGAGCTCGACGATGAAACCGAAATCGTCTGCATCTGCCACCACGGTGCGCGCAGCATGCAGGTGGCGAGCTTCCTCGAGCGCCAGGGCTATGCGCACGTGTACAACCTGACCGGCGGCATCCACGCCTGGTCCACCGAGGTCGATCCCTCGGTACCGCAGTACTGATCCGATCCTCTTCGCAGTAAGGGTTCGCTGCCCGGGGGCGCGAATCCGGCAGTCCCCCGAGGCCGCGGCATGTCCGTGGCCTCGTCTCCGTATCGTCCGCCCGCTTTATCCGTTGTTACACCGCAGCACCCGATAATTGACCGTGCCCAGCGCGGCAAGCAGGAGAAGTCATGAGTCTCGCGCCAAAGTCACTGGCACTCGTCGCGTCGCTGGTGCTGCTGCACGCGCCCGCCGCGTCTGCCGCGGATCTGCTCCAGGTCTTTCGCGATGCGCAGTCCAACGACGCGCAGTTCGCGAGCGCCCGCGCGCAGCTGCTGGCCACGCGCGAGCGGCTGCCTCAGGCTCGGGCGGGGCTGCTGCCCAACGTGGCGGGCTCGGCCGGATCGACGCGGACCAAGGTCGATCAGCATGCGCCGGTGGAAGCGGACCGCTTCATCAACAACAGCCTCTGGGCGCTGCAGCTGACCCAGCCGCTGTTCCGCTGGGACCGGTGGGAAACGTACAAGCAGGGCGAACTGGCCTCCCTCGCGGGCGAGGTCTCGTTCCAGCAGGCGCAGCTCGACCTCATCACGCGCGCGTCGCAGGCCTACTTCGACGTGCTGGCCGCGCAGGACAACCTGTATCTGGCGCAGGCGCAGAAGAAGGCCATCGGCGAGCAGCTCGAACAGGCGAAGCGGAACTTCGAGGTCGGCACCTCGACGATCACCGATGCCAACGACGCGCAGGCCCGCTATGACCTGGCCACCTCCACCGAGATCGCCGCGCAGAGCGCGCTCGAGGTCAGCCGCGCCACGTTGCAGCAGATCACGGGCAAGTCCGTCGATGAATTGCTGGGCCTGCGCGCGCAGGCGCAGATTCCGGGTCCGATTCCCGCCGATGTGAACGCGTGGGCCTCGCAGGCCGAGCAAAGCAACCTGCAGGTCAGCCTGGCCAACTACAACCTCGAGACCGCCGAGCGCGAAACGAGCAAGGCGCGCGGCGGCCATCTGCCGTCGGTCGATCTGGTCGCATCGTACGGCTACACCAACGCCACGGGCACGCAGACGCAGATCGTGAACCAGGCCGCGCGCTACAACAGCTCGCAGGTCGGCGTACAGCTGACGATCCCGATCTTCGCGGGCGGCGCGATCCAGTCGCGCGTCCGCGAGACGCTGGCACTGGCCGACCGGGCCGCGGCGGACCTCGAATTCGCGCGGCGCACCGCGGCGCAGAACGCGCGGCAGACCTACTCCGGCGTGTACAACGGACTCGCGCAGGTGAAGGCGCTCGAAGCCGCCGAACGCTCGGCGCTGAGCGCCGTGGAGTCGAACCAGCTTGGCTACGAAGTGGGCGTGCGCATCAATATCGACGTGCTGAACGCCGAAGCGCAGCTGTTCCAGACGCGACGCGACCTGTCGAAGGCGCGCTACGACACGATCATGAACGGCCTGCGCCTGAAGGCGAGCACGGGCGTGCTGTCGGAAGACGACGTGGTGCAGATCAACACGCTGCTGACCGAGCACACGGGCGCGATGTACGAACTGCCGGACTGGAAGCGGCTCAACAACCTTGGGCCGCGGAACAACGCGCCGGCCGCGCCGCGCATTACGCCGCCGAGCGGCCCGATCGTTCGCTGACGGCCGCGAGGGCCAGCAGCAGGCCGATCGTTCCCGAGTAGAAGACCATGTTGGCCTGATGGGCCATCGTGACCTGCGTCAGGCCACAGATGATCGTCGCGGCGGTCATGGCGATGCCGCCACCGCTCAGGCTCACGCCCACGGCATCGCGACGCGCGCGGCATGCGACGAGCATGCGCCAGAACAGCGCCGCGGGAACCAGGAACAGGGCCAGCACCACGATCAAACCCGGTATGCCGGTCGTCGAGGCGGCTTCCAGCATATCGTTGTGCGCGTGCTCCAGATCGCACGGCAGCGTGGTGAGGTTCCGGCAATAAGGTGCCGCGTGCAGGATGCGCGCGAACTGGCCCACACCGACGCCCATCACCGGGTGTTCGCCGATGGATTGCACGGCGATCTCCCAGACCTTGAGCCGCGAGCCGACCGACGTGGCGGCGTTGCCCAGCTGGAACTGATGGACGTCCGCCATGACGAGGTCCACGCGCGACTTGACCGGGCTGTCCGGCAGGTAATAGGAGCCCGCTGCCAGCGCCGCGATCGCCACCACGGCCAGCAGGAATGCGCGCTTGCCGAGCCGCCCGTATCGCAGCAGCAGCATCGGCAGCATGATCACGAGCAAGGCCAGCAGCGCCGAGCGCGTACCGTTGACCATGAGGATCAGGAACGCACAGGCCAGATTGAACCAGGCCAGCGCGTGCGTGCGCCGGTCTTCCCCCGCGCGCGCGAATCCGATCAGGCCGAAGGCCGCCACCATGTTGGCGAAGGCAATGGCCTGTACCCAGGCCGAGGGACGCGGATCGCCATGGAGAAAGCGCTGATAGCAGACGATGACGAGCGCGCCGACCAGCGCGACGGTGATGCCGCGCCATAGCATGCGCGGGTCCGGCGCGGCATGCAGGATGACCCAGCAGGTCAGGATCGCGAGCAACGTGCGCGAGGGATTGTCGAGCACGTCCCAATGCGTGTGGAAGTACATGCGCGAGGCCAGATAGACGAGCAGGAATGCGAACACCGTGATCGTCAGGGGCATCAGCACATCGCGGTAGGCACGCCAGGTCTGCCCCATTCCGCGGTACCGGAGCAGCGCCAGAAGGCCGACGCACCCCAGGAATACGCCGGCGCCGCGCGGCACGCAGAGCAGCAGGATCGGAAAGGCGAAAACCAGTGCGTCGGCGAACGCTGTCGAGGCGGGGCGGCGGAGCATGTGTCGGGAGAGGGTACCGTGCGAGTCAGCGCGACATTATAGTCCTGCCCTCCTCCGCCCCACCTTCGCCACCGTCGTCCATTCCCGAAAGACCGGACCGGCTAGCCCCCTCGCCGCCGTTCCTCCACCTTCAGCAACTGCCACCGGATCGACGAGGCATCGGCCGGCGGGTTCGGGACGCGATATTCGCGCACGCGCAGCTTGTAGGCCACGCCAGGCTCGAAGTCGAGCCCTTCGATCGGGCCGTACCAGAGTTGCCACGCGGCGTCTTCGGACTCGCGCCAGCGATAGCACTGCATGCGGCCGACACCCGTGCATTCGACGCGCTGCGAATCGATATAGACGATCTTCTCCGTCCCCGACGCCGCATCGATCTTGGCGCCGCGGCGGCCCACGCCTTCGCGCTCGGCGAACTGCAGCAGGTCGCCGTCCGCGGTCTTCCAGATGATCTGGCGCCCCTGCGGCGTGGCCGAGGGCTGCGTGGCGACGGTCGTGAACGGCGACTGCATCGCGTGCAGCAGCGCGGTCTCGAATGCCATGCGCTCGCCGGGACAGGCCATGCGCGTCCCGGCGATCTTGTCGAAGCGGATGCCGGTGGCGGTCTTGCCGTACCCGCCCGTGAAGCGATTGCAGCCGCTGTTGCCGCTGACGGTGCCCTGCGCGGCGTCGATGCCGCTATTGAACTCGAAGATGACGGGCTGCCCGCTGTCGCCGCGCGGCAGTTCGCGCGAGACGCCGTCGGCCTGCTGCCAGCGCACGAGTTCCCAGCGCTGGGGACCGTCAGACTGCGTCTGCGAAAGGCTCGCGCCGGCGGCGGGCGAATCCGCGGTGGTGGTCGTCGTACACGCGCCCAGCAGCGCGGCGGCGGCCATGGCGGCGGCGGGGACGATGGCTGCAAGCATGGGCAAGCGCTGAACTTTCTGCATGATCCGCTCCTTTGTTCTCTGCGTGGCGTCGCTTACATGGCGAATTTACACGATGCGGCAGCGGGCACGTGTATTCGGATGCCGGGGGGCTCAGGTCGTCACTGCAGGTCGCAACACCCATGCCAGTACGCCCGGGCGCGCGCGATCCCACACGCTGCCAAATTTCGTCGATCTGTTGTTTTCACATGCGACGGGCGAGGCCATAGTCGACGCATCCCTTCGCGAGTGGTCGGACGATGAAGATCAATGCTCTCGGCGCGACGATAACGATCGCCCTAGTGGTATCCGCCTGGTACGTGTGGCAGTCATGGCCGCGTGCATCCAGCGAGCGGCCGGAACATCGCGGCACCACGCAGACGTCCGCCAAGGGCCGGGGCGGCAGCCTGGCGACGCTCGGCGGCATCGACGCCCTCGCACCGGTGGATCGGCAGCAGGACTATCCCGGCGCGATCGCCGGCCTCGCCGATCGCGCGGAAGCCGAAAGACATCTGCCGTTCCTCGCCGAACCCCGTTATCGCGAGAGCCGGCTGGTCCGGTATCGACACGACACGTTGCAGCATCTGCGCCCCACCGATCGATTCGATCTCTATCTTCCCAACCTGGACATGACGGTCACCGCGCGCCTGGAGGCGCGCGAAGATGACGACGGATGGACGCGCTGGCGTGGCGAACTACTGAGCCCCGACATCGTGCGCCACCACGAATGGCTGATCACGGAAGCGCCGGTCGATCGTTACGCAGTCGCCTACTTCGAGACGCCGGATGGCGCGGTGTATCTCGAGGCGAAGAACGGATACGGGTGGCTGCGGAACGCCGGCGACAGCAAACTGGACAACGATGCACGGGTCCCGCCTGACAGCACCGCCATGCCGGCGCGCACCCTCGGTCCTTCGCATCAGCCACAGGAGACATCCCACCGATGACAACGCTGCTTCGCTGCACCCTTATGGCCGCCGCGCTGGCCACGCAGGCATACGCCACTCACGCCGACAATGCGGATGCCGAGGATGTTTCCGCGCTCCATCCCCAGCGGAACCGTACGGTGCCCGCCGACGGCGTCATGGGCGATATGACCGAACCAACGCTGGACCTGTACCTCCACGAAGGCGACCGCTTCCCCAAGCTGACGCTCCCTGCCTCGGCGCCGGATCGTGCACGCCTGGTCGTGCGCATGAACGGTTCCCACAGCACTTACATCGACGATGGCAACATCGAAGAGAAGGCGACCCTGGGATTGCGCGCGGGGGACGAGTACCGATTCATGTTCCAGAAGGAAAAGAACATGTGGCGAATGACCAAGGCTGCCAAAGTCGAACTCACCTCATCCCAACTGGACGGTGGCGTGATCCCGCCGATGCGGACGCCAAGCACGTGGATCAGCGTGCCACGTCGGAGAGCCGTGACCTCCGCCCTCGAATTACCGGTGGATGCAAAACCGGATGACCGGATCACCATTCATAATTATCGCCATCACCAGGCTGTCTCCGTAGAGGGGCCTGGTTTGTTCGAGCGTTGGACGATCCCGCCTGGAGCGCGCGTCCAATTCGAAAAAGCGCCGCTGTACGGCTGGCAGCCATATACGCAGACATTGGATCTGCTGCCGGTATTCGGTGACAAGGCGGTCAAGAGGCTGGGTGATTTTGCCGTTCGCGCCCGCATCGCCCATGACGTTGCCTTGACGAACAAGGCGCTCGCGGACTCCCGCGTCGGCATCTGGATCCGGGATGCCACCGCGCTGTATCACCCGATCGCGGGAACGCGGATGTCCGATGTCCTCGATGCACTCCAGTCCGATCCACGCGTTCGCCATGCACGCCTGGCCGCCGAGGCACATGCCGTGTATTACCTCGATGCCGTCGGCGACCTGGGACCTGACGGCGCGTGCGGCATGGCATGGCTAGGGAGCCCCATGAACTGGCGATGGGCGTATAGCACCGTCGATATCGACTGCAATTCCTCCGTCCTGGCACACGAAGTCGGACACATGCTCGGCGTGTGGCACGGGAATGCACCGTTCGCGGTGGCCCGCTTCGCTCGCGGATATCCGCTTGCCAAGACGTTACTTGCGGGGGACAAGCGCCTGCTTTACAGCAATCCCGACGTCCTCGATCCCAGCGACGGGACTGTGGTCGGCAAGCGCGGGGAGTTCGATGCCGCCTCCCATATGAACAGCAATGCAGCGGATCTGCATTGGCTGCTTCCGCCAAGCTAGCCCGCGTGCCCGCCTTCGGTTACCGCAGCGCGGGCGCCAGCGTGGACAGGGTTCGTGCGGTCGCGCCGCGATGCATCCCCGCGAACGCCAACGCGTTCGCGCGCATCTCTCCCAGCGCCGCGCGATCGGCGAGGATGCGCGCCGCGGCGGTCATCAGCACGTCCGCGTTGTCCACGCGCTGGCAGGCACCGGCCGCGATCGCGTCTTCGGTAGCCTGCGCGAAATTGAAGGTATGCGGGCCAATCAGGACCGGCGTCCCGCACGCGCAGGCCTCGATCAGGTTCTGACCGCCGAGCGGCATGAGGCTGCCACCGATAAATGCAATGTCCGACGCCGCGAAGTACATCGGCATCTCGCCCATCGAATCGCCCAGCACGATATCGGCCGTCATCGATTCCAGCCCCGCGGCGTCGACACCGAGCGTGCTGCGGCGCTGCACGGTGAACCCGAGCCGGTGGGCCAGCGCCGCCACTTCGTCGAAACGCTGCGGATGGCGCGGCACCAGCAGCAGCAGCGGGCGCTTTTCACCGGGCCAGCGGATAAACGCATCGAGCAGCATGGCTTCCTCGCCCTCGCGCGTGCTTGCCGCCGCCAGCACGGGACGTTGCTCGCCCGATGGGTCTTTCATGGCCTGGCGCAGCGCCTTGCCGCGAGCCAGCAGCGCCTCGGGCGGCTGCATATCGAACTTGAGGTTGCCCGTGATGGTCACGCGCGTGATGCCGAGCGCGCGGTAGCGCTCCGCATCGCCGGGCGTCTGCGCGAGGACCTCGGTGAAATTCTGGTAGATCGCGGAGGCCGCGCGGCCGAAACGCGCGGTCCGCCGATAGCTGCGCGGCGACAGCCTCGCATTGACGAGGTAGAGCGGCACGCCCGCCTCATGCGTGCCATGCACGAGATTCGGCCAGACCTCGGTCTCCATCAGCAGCGCCGCCTCCGGACGGAAATGCCGCAGAAAACGCCGCACGAGCCATGGCACGTCGTACGGCACGTAGCACTGCTGCACGCGCGCGTTGGTGCCGAACAGCTGCTGCCCGGTCTGGCGTCCCGTGGGCGTCATATGGGTCAGCAGCACGCGATGGTTCGGGTGCGCGGCCAGCAGCGCCTCCACGAGCGGCTGCGCGGCGCGCGTCTCGCCGACCGATACGGCATGGACCCAGAGCCACGGGCCATCGGAAGGGATATCGTGGTAGCGGCCGAGCCGCTCGCCGACGTGGTGCACGTAACCCGGTTCCTTGCGCGCGCGCCAGACGAGGCGCAGCAATGCGACCGGCAGGATCACGATCCACAACAACGTATAAACCCACCGCAGCATCAGGCCTCCGCACCCCGCACGCGCGTGGCCGCGGCATGCACTTCCTCGACGGACGGCACGATGCCGTCGTCCCCCACGTTGGCAATGCGATCGGACCAATAGCCTTCGGTCTTCCAGCGCCACGTGGCCGTATAGATTTCCACCGTCGGCCGGCACAGCGCCGCCGAAATATGCACGAGGCCCGTATCGACACCGATCACGACCTCCGCGCGATTGATCAGGCCGAAGCCCTGCATCACCGAGAAACGCGGCAGCACGCGCGCGCCGGGAATGCCCGCGGCGATCTCCTCCGCATCGCGGCGTTCGGATGCGTTGCCCCATGGCAGCAATACCGTGAGCCCCTCGGCCTGCAGGCGCTTGCCCAGCGCGTGCCAGTGCGGCACGGGCCAGCGCTTCTTCGCGCCGGCCGTCGCATGGAAGCAAACCGCGTAGCGCGCGGGCAGATCGGCCCACAGCGGATCATCGACATGCAGCGTGCGCGCGCGCTCCCCGAAAAACTTCGGCGGCTCGGGCGGGGCCACGGCCGTCAGCGCGGCGCCGAGCAGGCGCGAGCGCCGGACCGAATGGGTCTGGCGTGGCACCTGGACGGGCGCCGTATAGAACAACCGCGCGGCGGGCTCGTAGCCCGAACCCTGCGTGGCGTTGCCGAGTCCGATCACGGGCGCGCCCGCCACGCGCGCGGCGGTCCGCGCCACGACGGCGGTCTTCAGCAACCCCTGGGTCTCGAGCACGGCGTCGTAGGGCCGCGCGCGAATCGCATCGCGTAACGCGCCGAGCTCGTGCCACGTGTCGCCGCGGTAGAACCGCTTGCGCCACCGCCGCAACGCGAACGGAATCACGTGCGAGACCTCGGGCAGCAGCCGGACGAGGTCCACGTAGCCCTCTTCCACGACCCAGTCGATCTCGCACGCGGGCCAGCGCGCGCGCAGATCGTGCACGAGCGGCATGTTGTGGACCACGTCGCCGAGCGACGAAACCTTGACGATCAGGATGCGCGCGGGCGCGGCATTCGCCGGCAGCGCATAGGGATACGACGCCGGCGACAGATCGTTCGCCGGCGCCACGAGCGGCTGCGTCATCCGCTCAGAACGGGAGCTGCGCATCCGGTTTCTCGGCCAGGATCACCCGCTTGAACTCGGCCTGGATACGCGCGAGCGCCGCATCGTTGTCCGCCTCGAAGCGCATCACCACCACGGGCGTGGTGTTCGACGGCCGGGCAAGGCCGAAACCATCGGGATACTCGACGCGCACGCCATCGATCGTAATGACCTCGCGCGCACCGTCGAACTTCGCGTTCGCGCGAATCTTGTCGAGCAGCGCGAACGGCTCGCCCTCGGCGCACTTGAGCTGCAGCTCCGGCGTGTTGTTGGCGTTCGGCAGCGCGTTGAGCACGGCGCTGGGATCGGTATGGCGCGACAGGATCTCCAGCAGGCGCGCGCCCGTGTAGAGGCCGTCGTCGAAGCCGTACCAGCGGTCCTTGAAGAACACGTGGCCGCTCATTTCGCCCGCGATCGGCGCGCCCGTTTCCTTGAGCTTGGCCTTGACCAGCGAATGGCCGGTCTTCCACATCAGCGGTTCGCCGCCGTGTTCGCGGATCCACGGGGCCAGCTTGCCCGTGCACTTGACGTCGTAGATCACCTGCGCGCCCGGGTTGCGCGAGAGGATTTCCTCGGCAAACAGCATCAGCTGGCGATCGGGGAAGATGACCTGGCCGTCCTTGGTCACGACGCCCAGCCGGTCGCCATCGCCATCGAACGCGAGGCCCAGTTCGCAATCGGTCTCGCGCAGCGCGCGCATCAGATCCTGGAGGTTCTCGACGTGCGCGGGGTCCGGATGGTGGTTCGGGAAATTGCCATCGACGTCGCAGAACAGTTCGACGACCTCGCAGCCGAGGCCACGGAACAGATCGCCGACGAATGCGCCCGCCACGCCGTTGCCGGCGTCGAGCGCAATCTTCATCGGGCGCGCGAGCTTGACGTCGCCGAGGATGCGGTCGAGGTACTGCTGGCGGATATCGACGAGCTTGTAGCTGCCGCCACCCTTCGTGAAGTTGCCGGCCTCGATGCGCTGGCGCAGGGCCTGGATCTGCTCGCCATAGATCGCCTTGCCGGCCAGCACCATCTTGAAGCCGTTGTAATCGGGCGGATTGTGGCTGCCGGTCACCATGATGCCCGAGGTGGCGCGGCGGCCATCGATCTCGATATTGGTGCCGAAGTAGACGATCGGGGTCGCGACCATGCCGAGGTCGATCACATCGACGCCCGCAGCGCGCAAACCCTCCACGAGGCCACCGAGCAGGTCGGGGCCCGACAGCCGGCCATCGCGGCCGACGACCACGGTCTTCTCGCCGAGTTCGACCGCGGCCGAACCAAAAGAGAGGCCGATCTGACGGGCCACTTCCACCGTCAGCGTCTTGCCGACGATGCCGCGAATGTCGTAGGCCTTGAAGATCGAGGGGTCAATTTGCATAGATCGTCCTTAGGGAGTGCGGTGCGTCCGTCACATGGCGGGCACTACCAGGGGGTTGTCCAAAGGCGCCATTTTGCCGGATTGCGGCGACGGCGGCAGTTATAATCGCCGAGTTACGTGCGTCCGGCCACCCGATTTCGTCTGATCCTGCAAGTTTGGCGGTATTTGCCGATACGGGCCGTGACCCACGCGCATCCCTTGTTTCACAAGCGTTGTCCGCCGCCGCCGAATAGGTCGGACGCAGGCGGACCCTGGTTCTCATCGCGCCGCCTTCGTGCCCTCGCCTCTCGTTCCGCCCCGTCCGCGCATCGCCTACCTGATCACGAACTCCGAAATCGGGGGGGCCCAGTCGCACGTCGCCGACCTGCTCCGCGCGCTGCATGGCCGCATCGACGCCACGGTGCTGGCCGGCGGCGATGGTCCGCTGTTTACCGCCGCCCGGGCCGCCGGCGCGCAGACCGTCGTCCTGCGCCGCCTCGACAACCGCCTGTCTCCGTGGCGCGCGGCGCTGGCGTTCCGGGAAGTCCTGCGCGCGCTGCGCGCCGCCGCGCCCGATCTCGTGCACGTTCACAGCGCCAAGGCCGGCGCGCTCGGCCGGCTGGCGGCCTGGTGCCTGCGCCTGCCCGTGGTCTACACCGTGCACGGCTTCGCGTTCAAGCCGCAGGCCCCGACCCTGCGCCGCGTCGCGGCACGGATCGCGGAATGGTGCCTGGCCCCGATCACCACGCGCGTGATCTGCGTCGCGCGGGCCGAGCGGGCACTGGCGGCCACGCTGCCCATTCCGGCGCGGCGCATCGACGTGATTCCCAACGGCATTGCCGATGCGCCGCTGCGTGCCCAGCCGGATGCCCCGCTGCGACGGCTCGTCATGGTGGCGCGGCTGGCCTCGCCCAAACGCCCGGACCTGCTGATCCGCGCGTTCGGGCAGGCGCTCCGCGACCCGGCCGCCGCGCCGCTGTTCGGCGGCTGCGAGCTGGTCATCGCCGGCAGTGGCCCGGACCTGCCCGCGCTGCAGGCACTGGCGGACCGCGAGGCGCCCGGGCGCGTCTCGCTGCGCGGCAATGTCGCCGACATTCCGGCACTGCTCGCCGCCGCGCAGGGGTTCGTGCTGGTGTCCGATCACGAAGGCCTGCCGCTATCGGTACTCGAGGCAATGCGCGCGGGCCTGCCCGTGATCGCCTCGGATCTTCCCGGCATCCGCGAGCAGCTTGGCGATGACGACGGCCGCCTGATCGCCGGCAACGATGTCGATGCGCTCGCCGCGGCCCTCTGCGAGCTCGCGGCCTCGCCCGCGTTGCGCGCGGCGCTGGGCCAGCGTGCCCGCGCGCGATATCTGCGCGACTTCGGCCTCGACGCCATGGCTGACGCCACCTGGCGTGTCTACCGCGAAGCGCTGGCGGACCGTTCGCCCGGTCTCGCCCGCGCGGGCACGGAGGGCGCCTGACGTGAGCCTCCCCAAGAACCCCACGCGCGTGCAGGACAACACGCGCCCCGCGCCCGGCAGCGCGGCCACTTCGGAAACCGTGCGCCGCGCCAGCCGGATGCTGAGCTGGGCCATGCTCGGCCTGCTGCTGTTCGGCCTGAACCTGATCCTGGCGGAAGGCCTGCGCCACGCGGGCATCGCCACGTACGTGTTCACGCGCACGATGGCCTGGTCGATCCTGCCCTACCTGTGCACGTTCGTGCTGCTGCACCGTTCGCTGCACCTGCCGTCCATCGAGGGCAACAGCCTCGTCGGCGTGGCCGGCACGCTGCCGTTCGCGCTGCTGCTGCTCGGCTTTGCCGCGCTCCATATCGAGTACTCGCGCGGCGCGCTGATGCTGGGCTACCTGACCACGCTGGCCTGGAGCGGCTTCGGCTACCGGCGCTTCGTGCAGAACTACGTGCCGGTCTTCGGCTATACCGATCCGCGCGCGCTCGCCCAGCTCGAGGGCATCCTGTCGATGCCGGGCGCGTCGGCGCCGAGCGCGATGCGCTTCGTGCTCATCCGCTCGCTCGAGGAAGCCGCGCACTGCGATGGCCTGATGCTCGACCGCACGGCCACGGCCGATCCGGAACGCACGCGCGCGCTCGCGCGCTTCAAGCTCGGCCATGTGCGCATGTATTCGGTGGAGCGCGTCGGCGAAATGCTGACCGGCCGCGTGGGCCTCGCCCATATCGACGAGAACTTCCTCGACGACCACGCGCGGCATTATCTGTACGGCTTTATCAAGCGCGTGCTCGACGTGAGCGCGGTGCTGTGCCTCGCGCCGCTGGTATTGCCGGCCGCGTTGCTCACCGCACTGGCCATCCGCATCGAATCGCCGGGGCCGGTACTGTTCCGGCAGACGCGCGTGGGCCGGTTCGGCACGACCTTCACGATGCTCAAGTTCCGCAGCATGGCCGTGCAGATCGACGCGCCCGCGCAGTTCGCGGCGCGCCACGACCCGCGCGTCACGCGCGTGGGCCGCGTCATCCGCAAGTACCGGCTCGACGAGCTGCCCCAGCTCTGGAACGTGCTGACCGCGGACATGAGCCTGATCGGCCCGCGTCCCGAGCAGGTGCCGATGGTCGACAAGTTCTCGGAGACCATCGCCTACTACCCGTATCGCCATCTCGTCCGGCCCGGCCTGTCCGGCTGGGCGCAGGTGCAGCAGGGCTACGTGGGCAGCCACGAGGAAACGATCACCAAGCTCAGTTACGACCTCTATTACGTCAAGCATTGCTCGTTCGCGCTCGACCTGCTGATTGCGGTCAAGACCGTGCGCACGCTGCTGACGGGATACGGGGCGCGCTGATGGGTGAACCACGCGCGTTGCGCATCCTGCTCGTCGCCACCGGTCTCAAGGTCGGCGGTGCCGAGCATCAGGTGGCCGCGCTGGCCGGAGCGTTTCGCGCGCTTGGCCATGTGGTGGCCATCGTCAGCCTGTCGCCGGGTCGCGAGATCGAGGTGCCCGCCGGCGTCGAGGTCATCGAACTCGCGATGCGCAAGACGCCGGCGGGCCTCGCCCGCGCGCTGTGGCAGGCCCGCGCCTTCGTGCGCGCATGGCGGCCCGATATCATCCACGCGCACATGGTGCACGCCAACCTGTTTGCCCGGCTGCTCACGCGCATCGTCCGTTGCCCACCGCTGGTCTGCACCGCGCACAGCTATCGCGAGGGCGGCCGCGCGCGCATGCTCGCCTATCGTCTGACCGACCGATGGTGCGCGCTGACCACGCACGTCAGCGAAGCGGGCCGCGCGGGCATGATCGCCGCCGGCGCGGTACCCGCCGCGCGCGTCGTCGTCATGCCGAACGGCATCGATATCGCGCGCTTTCATTACGATGCGGCGCGGCGCGCGCGCACGCGCGCCAGCCTCGGCATCGACGACGGCACGCCGTTGCTGATGCATGTGGGCCGGCTCGTGCCGGCCAAGGCCCAGCATGTGCTGATCGACGCGTTCGCGCGCGCCCATGACAAGCGCGCGCGGCTGCTGATCGCGGGCGGCGGGCCGCTGGCCGATGCGCTTGCCGCCCAGGTCCACGCGCGGGGCCTCGACGGCCGCGTGCAGCTGCTTGGCCCCCGACAGGACGTGCCCGCGCTGCTCGACGCCGCCGACGCCTTTGCACTCTCCTCGGAGATCGAGGGCTCGCCGCTGGTACTCGCGGAAGCACTGGCGAACGGTTGCCCGGTCGTGTCCACCGACGCGCCGGGCGTGCGCGAGATCGTCGATGGACTCGGCGCCATCGTGCCGCGTGGCGATACCGAAGCGCTCGCCGCCGCCATCGATACCGCGCTGCGCGAGGGGCGCGGCGATGCCCACGCGCAGGCCGCGCGCCGCGCGCATGCCCGCGCGACCTGCGCGCTGGATACCGTCGCGCAACGCTGGCTCGCCTGCTACGCCACGCTGCGCGCCGCGGCCCGCGATTCCCGGCTGGAGACCGCATGAACCGGCGCGTCGCGGCCAATCTCGCGTGGATGCTGTTCGAGCGCGGCCTGCAGGTCGGCATCGGCATCGTCGTCGTGGCGATGCTCGCGCGCGCGCTCGGGCCCGTCGGCTTCGCGCACTTCCAGTATGCGCAGTCGATGGTCCTTATCGCGGCCGCGTTCGCGCTCGTGTGCGGCGCCGAAGTCGTGGTGCCACGCCTCGTTGCCGCGTCGGGCCCCGATGCGGAGGTGGCACGCCACGCGCTGCTGGCCCATGCATTCGTGTTGCGCTTCGCGGGCGGCGTCATCGGCTATCTGCTGATGTGCGGATATCTCGGTATCACCTCGCCCGACGCGGAAATCTGGCACGCCGCGCTGCTGCTGGGCATCGCGATCCTGCTGCGCGAGCCGTTCGGCGTGGTCTCCGCATGGATGCAGGCGCGCACGCACAACCGCCCCGGCGTGCTGTTCAACATGGCGGCGCTCGGCACCAAGGCCGCGCTCGTCGGCACGCTGTTTCTGTGCGGCGTGCGCGAGGTCAGCGGCTACGCGGCCGCGTTCGCCATCGAAGCGATCGTGGTGGCGGCAATGCAGATGCTCTATTTCCGGCTGCGCATGCGCGAGCATCGCGTCGGCGGCCTGCTCAGCGTCCATTGGCAGCGGGCTCGTCTGCATGAACTGCTGACGAGCGGCGCGCTGTTCTGGGGCAGCTTCATCCTGATGATGGCCGCGCGCCGCGTCGATCAGCTGGTGCTGCAACCGGCGGTGCCGGCCGCGGAGTTCGGCGCCTATGCGGCGTGCATGCAGATTCTCGACAACTTTACCGTGCTCGCGAGCGTGCTTGCCGCGGGCCTCGCGCCGGCGTACGTCTACGCGCGCGACACCCTCGCCGAGGCACGCACGAACACGGGCCGCGTCGCATTTGCGCTCGCGGGCGTCGGCCTCCTCGGCGGCGCCGCGATCGCCGCCTGCGCGCCGTGGATCGTGCATCTGCTCTACGGGCACGCGTTCGCGCCGACCATCGCGCTGCTGCGTGCCGCGGCCCTGCTCTCGTCGCTCGTGTTCGCCGACGTCGGGCTCACGCTGCTGGCCGTGCATCTGCGCCGCCCCGACTGGATCGCCATCAAATGGCTCATGGTCTTTGTCGTGACGCTGCTCTTCGACCTCGTCATGGTGCCGCGCCACGGCAGCTGGGGCGCGATCGCGGGTTACGGGCTGGGCAATGCGGTGGCAACGCTGATCGGCATCGCGTTCTGGTGGCGCTGCCGTCCGGCAACGAGCGTGGCCACGCCATGACGCTGCCGACGGTATGTTTTCTCACGGGGACGCTCAATGCGTTCGCGGGGGCCGAACGCATGACGGCCGTCATTGCCAACGGACTGGCCGAGCGCGGATACCGCGTGCACGTACTGAGCCTGTACGACCGGACCAGCGTGTTTCCGCTGCATCAGGACGTGACGCACCATGCGCTGTTCGACGCGCGGCCGTCGTTCAGGCGCGAGTATCTGACAACGGTGCTCGGCATTCGCCGCTTCGTGCGCGAGCACGGCGTCGATGTGCTGGTCGAGGTGGATACGATGCTCACGCTGTTCACGGTGCCGGCGACGCTGGGGATGCGCGTGCGGCGGGTCGCGTGGGAGCATTGCCATTTCGACGAGGACCTCGGGCGGCCGGCGCGACGGGTGGCACGCCGACTGGCCGCATGGACGAACGCCGCCATCGTCGTCCTGACCGAGCGGGACCGTGAGCGGTGGCTGACCCTGCGGCGCGGCGCGCATCGGGTGCGCGTCATCGGCAATGCGTTGCCGTTTGCCATGCCCGACGAGCCCGCGCCGCGCGACCATCGTGTCCTGCTCGCGGTCGGACGGCTCACGCATGCCAAGGGCTTCGATATCCTGCTGCGCGCATGGGCGCGGGTGCATGCCTCGCTGCCGGGCTGGCAGTTGCGTATCGTGGGCGATGGCGAGGAGCGCGACGCGTTGCACGACCAGTTGCGCGCGCTTGCCAGAGCCTCGGATCTGGCGGCCAGCGTCACCTTCGCGGGCACGACCGCCGACGTGAGCGGAGAGTATCGCCGTGCCGCGGCGTTCTGCCTGAGTTCGCGCTACGAAGGGTTCGGACTCGTACTAATCGAGGCCATGGCCTATGGCTTGCCGATCGTCGCCACGCATTGCGAGACGGGACCGAAGGCCCTGCTGGAAGACGATGTCAACGCGGTCGTGGTGCCGGTCGAGGATGACGCGGCGCTGGGCCGCGCGCTCGTGCGCGTCTGCAACGACGCGGCCCTGCAGGATCGGCTCGCGACGGGTGGGCGAGCCTTTGCGGGGCAATTCGCGCTGCCCCGCATTCTGGCGCACTGGAGCCAGTTGCTCGACAGCCTGAAGCGGGGCTGACCGGGCGTCGGCGCGCTCAGCGTGCCGCCGCGCGCAGGCGCCGTTCTCGCAGCAGCGACCAGACGAGGCCCAGAGCCAGGCCGAGGGCGCCACCGATGATCAGGAAGTTGATCTTGCGCGGCCACACCGGACGCTTGGTCACCTCGATGCCGCCCATGGGGCGTGTATTGAAGGTCCGCTCCGGGCTCGACTGTTCGAGCAGATACGAGGCCCGGCGCTTGAGGTCGCGCAGTTCCTTGTCGTTACGATCGATCAGCTGGTTCAGCAGCACGGACTCGGAGAACTGTCCACGCAGGCCCTCCTTCAAACGTTCCTGCGCCAGCGTGCTCAGTTGCTTCTGGCGGTTCTCCGCCGCGGTCACGTCGCGCGCGACCTGCGCATTTTCGGCGGCGATACGTTTGAGCGAAGGCTCGGCGAGCTTCAGATGCTCCAGAATCAATTGATCCTGATAGGCCTGAATCACGCGCTGTGCCATCTCGGGCGAGGTGCCGCGCACGCTGATCTCGAGCAACTCGGCATTCCGGATCAACCGCGCATTGATGCTCGCGCGCAGCAGGTCGGTATCGCGATTGACGTTGGGCGCCGTCGGCAGGTTGAGCCGTTGCAGGACGGCGTCCTGAAACTGCTCGAGCCGCACCCGTTCCACCGCGCGCGCGGTCGGTTCGATCACCGCGAGCTGCGGCTGGTCGTTCTCCGTGCTGTAGAACAATTGACCCACCTGCATGATCGTGCTGGCCTGCCACTGTTTCGGCAGCGCCATTGCCACGAGGACCGCGATGATCGCGCCGAGCACGGGCAGGCCCAATAGCCGGTATTTGTGGCGGAAGATGAAATCGATACCTTCTCCGGCGGTCAGGCCGTCACCTCGAAGCGTCGCGGGGCGCGCCGGTTGCAAATTGTCAGTCATCTTGAGCAGCAAATTATTCCGGCGCGATGCGCAAGCGCGAGGCCGGAAACTACATGGGTTATAAAAATCGCGCGGGCCCGGTCGCCATCAGGCAGACCGTTACGCTTTCAGGCACTCATTCGCATCTGGGCATGATGCTCGGGTTCGCGGTATTCAGGCACCAGCGTCGAAAGCACGGCGATCGCACTGTCCTGATCGAACGTGTCGCACGCGCGGCGCAATTCCGTGGCCGAGCGTACCACCTCGTTCCATGGCAGCTTGCGCTCGTGTGCGCGCATGATTTTCGGATGCTCGCTCGGTTCGGCGCTATCGCCGATGAGAAGTTCCTCGTAAAGCTTTTCGCCGGGGCGTAATCCGACGACCTTGATCTCGATGTCGCCATCGGGATGTTGCGCCGTGCATTCGCTGTAGCCCGAGAGGCGGATCATCTTCCGGGCCAGGTCGATAATACGCACGGGCTCGCCCATATCGAGCACGAACACTTCGCCGCCCTTCGCCATGGCACCCGCCTGAATGACGAGCTGCGCGGCTTCCGGAATCAGCATGAAATAACGCGTGATATCGGCATGCGTGAGCGTAATGGGGCCACCCGCGCTGATCTGCTTCTCGAAGAGCGGGACCACCGAACCGGACGACCCGAGCACGTTGCCAAAGCGCACCATCGAGAAACAGGTGTCGGCAAAGTAATCGGTGGCCGCCTGGAACACCAGTTCCGCGGCGCGCTTGGTCGTCCCCATGATGTTCGTGGGCCGCACGGCCTTGTCCGTGGAGACCAGCACGCACGCTTCCACACCGGAATTGCCCGCGGCCTGCGCGACCGCATAGGATCCCAGCACGTTGTTGGCCACGCCCTGCAGAACGTTGCTCTCGACGATCGGCACATGCTTGTACGCGGCCGCGTGATAGACCGTCTGCACCTTCTCGGTCGTCATCACGTGCGTCAGCAGCGATTCGTTCTTGACCGATCCCAGCACGGTTACCAGCCGCGTCGTCGGGAACTTCAGCGACAGCTCCGATTCGATCGCATAGAGGTTGTATTCGGAGTGATCGAACAGCACCAGCGCCTTGGGCGCCTGCGTCATGATCTGCCGGCAGAGCTCGCTGCCGATGGAGCCGCCGGCGCCCGTCACCATGACCGTCTTGCCAGTGATGCAGCGCGCGAACAGATCGGCGCGCGGCGGCACCTGGTCGCGGCCCAGCAGATCGCTCGGCTCCACCGCGCGAATCGCCGAGATCGCGGTCTGCCCGTCGACAAGGCCCGTCATGCCCGGCAGCACCCGGACCGGCACGGCATAGCATTCGAGCGTCGAAATGATCTCGGTCACACGCGACGGCCGCGCGGAAGGAATCGCCACCACGATCACGGAAATCCGATCGCGATCGATCCGATGGCGAATCTGGTCGGGCGACACGACCCGAATGCCGGAGACCGACTTGCCCCAGAGCGCCTGGTGATCGTCGACAAAACAGACGGCGTCATATTCGCGGCTGTTTTGCATCGCCTGGGCCAGCTGCGCGCCGGCCTCGCCCGCGCCGTAGATCATCGCGCGCTGGCGGAATCGGGCCGGACCGACGGAAATGCGGCGCGAAAGCGAACGGGCCGCGAATCGCGATACCGTCAGATAGGCAAACGCCACGAGCCAGAAAATGCCAAGCGAGGTCCGCGGCAGACCCGCCTGCCCGAACAACAGCATGATGCCGTAGGCCGCCAGCACGACCACGCCAAGGCCCATGCCGATAATCAGCACCACACGCAGTTCGATAAACCGGATCACCGCGCCATACAGGCCCGTGCGAACGAAGAACGCCAGCGCCACCGCCGTCATCATGCCGGCAAAAATCAGCGACGTGGCATTGACGACATGAAAACTGCCGAGGCGAAGCCCCAGCGCGATCATGAAGCAGATCGGCAGGGCGATCGTATCCACCGCCACCGTCAAGGCACGCTTGGCTGGACGCGAAAGGTTAACGAGGTGGCGTAGCATCGATGTAATTTCTTGCTTCCCGATAAGAAGTGGAGCAGCGGGTTATCTCGTCAATGAGACACGCCGTCCCGCTTCAAAACCTTTAACGCGGTCAAAATTATAATCCTAAGATCGAAAACCAACGACTGACGCGCCAGATATTCGGCGTCGTAATTGACCTTGGTCGCGATCGGCAGATCGTCCCGGCCATTGATCTGGGCCCAGCCGGTCAGCCCCGGACGAATCTTCTCCACGCCGCGCTCGGTGCGCAGCGCAATCAGGTCGTCCTGGTTATACAGCGCGGGACGCGGCCCGACAAAGCTCATATCCCCGACGAGGATGCTCCACAGCTGCGGAATCTCGTCGAGGCTCGACTTGCGAAGGAAACCGCCGATCGGCGTCAGGAACGAATTCGGATCGTTCAGCAAATGCGTGGCGACCACGGGCGTATCGATACGCATCGATCGGAACTTCGGCATCCGGAAAATACGATTATCCCGGCCGACGCGGTCGGACCAATACAGCGCGGGACCGCGCGACGTCAGTTTCACCAGCACCGCGACGATCACGAACGGAATCGCCAGCACGAGCGAAGCAAAGACTGCAAGGCAAAAATCGAAGAGACGTTTCATTATTTCCTGCTCTCCACGACATGGCGCGCGGATTCGGCAAGCTTGTCACTGGCACTGTATGGCGGATGCCACCCGAGCACGCGCTGCAAAGCGGACGCATCGACCTGGAGCGACCCCAGCACCCGGCGTGCCGCCTCCCCCTTCCCGAGCATCCCGGCGGCCAGCAGCATCAGCGCGGGCGGCACCGGCAGCAGCCGCGCCGGACGCCCCGTGCCACGCGCGATCGCGCGAACGAGCTCGGGCGTGGACAGATCCTGGCCGTCCGACACGAGGAAGGTGTGGCCAGCGGCGGCCTCGTGCGTGGCGCAGGCGATCAGCGCGGAGCACAGGTTATCCACAGCGACCAGGCTGCGTTTGTTGCGTACCAGACCGAACGGCAACGGCATGCCCCGTCCAATGGCCTGGACGAGCCGAAGGAAGTTAGCCTTTACTCCCGGCCCATAGATCAACGGCGGCCGGACGATCACTACCTCCAGCCCCGTCTCCTGGCTCAGGCGGGCCAGTGCCTGCTCGGCTTCCCATTTGGAGATACCGTAGGGATCGGTGGGCGCCGGCGGATCCTCGGGCGTGAACGGCCGTGCGTCGGTGGACTCGCCATTGACCTTGATCGAACTCACGAACACGAAACGGCGCACGCCCGCCACGGCTGCCTGCCGGGCGAGGTTCAGCGTGCCGTCCGTATTGATGGCGCGAAACAGCGCGAGCGGATCGGCCGCCGTTTCGTGCATCACGTGCGCGCGGTTGGCCAGATGGATGATCGCGGAAACGCCTTCCAGCGCCGGGTGCCAGTCCGTCTGTCCGTCGATGTCGCCGATCGCGATCTGATGGCCGTCCGTCGCGGACGCGCGCTCGCGCACCGTCCCCGCGTACGGCTGGCCGGACGCGGACAACTGCGCCACCAGCGCCTTGCCGACAAACCCGTTCGCGCCCGTTACTAGAATTCTGCCCATTGCATCCGCCGATGTTTCCCGTTCAGCCACTCCGCGCTCCCCACAGACCGAACAGCCGCCGGGCGCGAGTCCGCAGGACGTCCGAGCGGAGGTCCCTGCGGTACTTCAACGCGTTGGGGAGGAATCGCGTCAGGCCGGAAGCCGCCAGACCCGGCGCTTGACGAAGTCCGTGTAGCTGACGATGATCCGCAGCACCTTGTCGGACACGTTATCGGGCTCGTAGTCGCTCACCAGACGCAGCGCGCGCGCTTCGCCACGCGGCTGCGCCGCGAGAATGTCGAGCGCCTGCATGGCCCGGTCCACGTTCATGCCGACGAACATCACCGCCGCTTCCTCGAAGCCTTCCGGGCGCTCGTGCACTTCGCGCAGGTTCAGCGCGGGGAAGTTCAGGATCGACGATTCCTCGGTGATCGTGCCGCTATCCGACAGCACGGCGCGCGCGTTCGTCTGCAGCTTGATGTAGTCGAGGAAACCGAACGGCTTGTGGAACACGACGCGCGGATCGGCCTCGAGGCCCAGTGCGTCCATGCGCTTGCGCGTACGCGGGTGCGTGGAGACGATCACCGGCTCGTCGTAGCGGCGCGCGATGGCGCTGAGCATCTCGATCAGCTTGCGCAGCTGCTCGGGCGAATCGACATTCTCCTCGCGGTGCGAACTCACGACGAAGTAATGGCCGGCGCGCAGGTCCAGGCGCGTCAGCACGTCGGACGCATTGATGCCGTCCTGATAGTGCTCGATGACCTCGCGCATCGGGCTGCCCGTCTTGATCACCTGATCGGGTGGCAGGCCTTCGCGCAGCAGATACTCGCGCGCGATCTCGCTGTAGGTCAGGTTGATATCGGCGATATGGTCGACGATACGGCGGTTGATTTCCTCGGGCACGCGGAAATCGAAACAGCGGTTGCCGGCTTCCATATGGAAGATCGGCACCTTGCGGCGCTTGGCCGCGATGGCGGCAAGCGCGCTGTTGGTATCGCCGAGCAGCAGCAGCGCGTCCGGCTTCAGCGTCTCGAGGATCTTGTCGGCGGCAATGATGACCTGCCCGATCGTCTCGGCCGCGGTCGCGCCAGCGGCCTCCAGGAAGTGGTCCGGCTTGCGAATGCCGAGGTCGCTGAAGAAGACCTCGTTCAGCTCGTAATCGTAGTTCTGGCCCGTATGCACGAGCGTGTGTTCGCAATAGCGATCGAGCTTGTCGATCACGCGCGACAGACGAATGATCTCGGGGCGCGTACCGACGACGGTCAGGACCTTAAGCATTGATGGCCTCCCGCACGATATCGAGCTGCAGCAGGACGTCCTTGACCTGCGGCACGGTCAGGCGATGCGTGTTGTGCGACGTATAGTCGTCGATCTCCGAGATCTCGGTCTCGCCCTCGACGAAGTACTTGTTGTAGTTCAGGTCGCGCGAGTCGGCCGGGATGCGATAGTAGCCGCCGAGGTCGTCGGCGCGCGCCATTTCCTCGCGCGACACCAGCGACTCGTACAGCTTCTCGCCATGGCGGGTACCGATGACCTTCAGTTCGCTGTCGCCCTTCAGCAGTTCCTTGAGCGCGAGCGCGAGATCGCCCACGGTCGAGGCGGGCGCCTTCTGCACGAAGATATCGCCCGGCCGCGCGTGTTCGAACGCATACAGCACCAGGTCCACCGACTCCTCGAGGGACATCAGGAAACGCGTCATGTTCGGGTCCGTCAGCGTCAGCGGCAGGCCTTTCTGCAGCTGGCTGAGGAACAGCGGAATCACGGAGCCGCGCGAGGCCATCACGTTGCCGTAGCGCGTGGCGCTCAGCACCGTCTTGCCCGGATCGCACAGCCGCGACTTGGCGACCATGACCTTTTCCATCATGGCCTTGGAGATGCCCATCGCGTTGATGGGGTAGACCGCCTTGTCGGTGCTCAGCACCACGCAGCGGCTCACCTCGTTGGCAATCGCCGCGCGCATGACGTTCTCCGCGCCCACCACGTTGGTCCGCACGGCCTCCATCGGGTAGAACTCGCACGACGGCACCTGCTTGAGCGCCGCCGCGTGGAACACGTAGTCCACACCGCGCAACGCGTCGTGCACGGCATCGTATTCGCGGACATCGCCGATATAGAACTTGACCTTGTCGTTCTTCAGCGCGATGCGCATGTCCTCCTGCTTCTTCTCGTCGCGGCTGAACACGCGGATCTCGGCGAAATCGGAGTTCAGAAAACGATTGAGGACCGCGTTGCCGAAGGAACCGGTACCGCCGGTGATGAGAAGCGTCTTATCTTTAAACATGTCTTGTCAGGGTAACCGTTGAAAACGCGGCCTCAGCCGAACTTCGCCATCGTGTCGACCAGCGCGGGCCATGCGGGCGGGGCATAGCCCGTCGCCGCACGGAAGCGGGCCGAATCCAGCGAGCGATCGATGACGAATCCGTCGTCGGGCACAATCTCGATCTCTTTCCGATATGCGGCCGCAACGAGCTTCAGCAGATCGTACTTCGCGATCGGCTCCGCCGACACGTGATACAGACCGTGCAGTTCCGGACGCGGCAGTACGAACTCGCTGATGACGCGCGCCAGTTCCACGGTAGGCAGCCCCGAGAACACCGCGCGCGTAAAGCCCTTCACACTGCCTTGCTGGGACAGGAACCAGCCGACGAGCGCGTTGGCACTGTCGAGCTCGTGGCCGATGATCGAGGTCCGCAGCGTGATGGCGTGCGGATAATCGACTTCACCGAGATACTTGCTGCGGCCATAGAGGTCCTTGGCATCGGAGGCGTCTTCCTCACGATACAGGCCCTTGGCGCCGGAATAGACGCAGTCCGTGCTCACGTGCACAAGGCGTGCGTTCGCTACCGCACAGATGCGCGCGAGCCGATGCGGCAGCTCCGCATTGATCGGCAGCGCCGACAGCGGATCGTTCGCCTGCGCCAGCTGCTTGATCAGGCCGATGCAGTTGATGACCACGTCGGGACGCACGGTGGCGAATGCCGACAGCAGGCTATCCACATTCTCGACATCCACACCCGTCAGAATCGCATCGTGCAGCGATGGGTCGAAGTGCCGGCGCACCGCCCCGGACCGCGCGGTGCCGATCACCTGGAAACGCTGCGGCTGTTCGGCAAAATGCCGGAAGACGGCGTTGCCGAGCATTCCGGACACACCCAGTACCATGACCCTCATGGGCGATCTAGTTATCATGATTCCCTTCTATTCGAATTTGAGTCCGAATCCATATGCTTCCAGCGCTGGCGGACCGCGGCCCGAAACCGGGCAACGAGCTGGTTCGCCAATGCTGCAGGTTCGAAATGCCGGGCGTAATAGGCGCGTCCCGCATCGCCCATGGCCTGTCGCGCGTCCGGTGAAGCGGACTTGAGCGCGTGGATCGCGGCGGCCAGCGCCGCGGCATCCTCCGCGGGACACGCCACGCCAGCACCAGACTCCTGCACAACGCGCGCACCCTCGCCGTCCATGGATGCGATGACCGGCCGTCCCGCCGCCAGGTACGCCTGGACCTTGCTGGGTACGGTTTGCTCCATGATCGGACTGCGCACGAGGCTGACGAGCAGCGCATCCGCCTGCGCAAGAATCTGTGGCATGTCGTCGGGAGCGTAACGACCCGGCAACGAAACATTGTGCAGATTCCGACGCGCAATCTCGTCTTCCAGCCACTTCAGCCGGCTTCCATCGCCAACCAGCGTGAACCGTATGGCGCTATCTCGCCGCAGTTGCTCGGCGGCGTCAAGCACTGTTTCAAGTGCTTGCACAGTCCCGAGGTTGCCCGCAAACACCACATTGAACCCGGGATCCAGCACCAGCGCGGCCGGGCCGGCAGGCGTCCTGCCCATGGCCCGCTCGCCCGGGTTGGGATGATAGACCACCTCGGTCCCACCGGAAAGCGCCCGCACGGTGGGGACGAACGCCTCCGACTGGGTGAGCAGCAGATCATTTTTCCGGTAGATCCAGCGGACCACGTGCTCGACCATCGACAGCGCGGTCTTGTTGCGTACGAAGCCCGTGACTTCCAGGCTCTGCGGCCAGAGATCCTGCACCCATGTCACGAGCGCGGCACGGCACGTGCTGCGCAGCACGATCGCGGGAATCGCCTGAAGAATCGGCGAGACCGCGTAGACGAAGATCACGTCGAACCGCTTGCGTCGCAATTGCCACGCGCCGAACAACGCGCCGTTCATCACGAACGAAAGATAGTTGCCGACCAGCCGGAGGGCGCCGCCCGGTCCACGCGGCATCAGCGGAACGCGGTAGATGTCGTAGCCGGCCGGATGACGCTCCACGCCCCACCCGGTAGCCCGGTAGCCCGGGAAAACCTCGCCCCGGGGATAGTTGGGCTGGCCGCTCAGGACGGTGACCTCGCAACCCGCCTCCTGCAGCGATTCCACCACCTCGTTGATACGGAACGACTCCGGCCAGTAATGCTGGCTGACGACGAGCACCTTCATGACAGAAGCTTCTCGCGGAACGCCGCGGCCGAGAAGAAAGGTCCCGGAAGTGGGCCTTCGCCTTCCACGAATCGCGTGACCGCATGCGCGATCGAATACGGCGATGTCGGGTCGAACGTCTGCGCCGGACGGCACACGTCGCGAACGAAGTCCCGCTCCGCCGCGAGGACCGGCTTGTTCAGCGCGCTGGCCTCGAGCATGGGCAGCCCGAACGTTTCCGCGATCGACGGGAAGATCAGCGCACTGGACGCCGACAGGCGCGCGAGCACGTCGTCGCGGCTGAGCCGGCCCAGCGCGCGGACCGCGCCCGCGCGCGCGCGCGGCACGCCCGCCGCCGCGAGCATCGCGTCGAGTTCGTCTTGATCGAGCGTCAGCCACAGTTGCGCGTCGTGCCCGGCGTCGTGCAGCAGGGCCCACGCGCGCAGCAGGTTCACATGGTTCTTGTGACCCACGGTGTCGGCCGGGTAGAAAAATACCTTGTCTTGCCACGCATGCGGCGCGGCCGGGCTGCCGCCGTCCATCGACGAGACCATCCGATGGAGCGCGCCGTCCAGCAGGGGCACGACCCGCACCGTCACCGCCGGATACAGTCGATGGAAGCTGTGCGCCATCGTCGGCGTCTGCACCCAGACCTCGTCGCTATGGCCGATCGCGAACCGGAACCACGCGCGCTCGAGAACGATGCGCAGCCGCGTGACGGGGGTATACCGGATGCCGGCGTGGGCGCCGACGAAATGCGGCGCATGGACGTAGGTAACGACGCGGGCCCGCGACCGCGTCAGCGGTGGCAGGCTGTTGAAGCAGAGGAGCACCTCGTCCTCGCGGCCTTCGCGTGCGGCGCGGAGGGACGAAAGCATGCGGGCAGCAAAGCTGCGCCGGACGGAACGCGTCGGCGTACCTTCGGGCACGCCGACCTGGCTCGCGCTCACGCGCGCATCGATTTCAATTGACCGCAGGTCACCGCTCGCACCCTCCAGAAGGGCTTTCAGCAGAACCAGACCTCCGCCCGAATTGATACCAAAGGCACTGATCCGGAGGCCCCGGATCGGAATGTCGGTCTCTGCCAACTATATTGACCTGTTATCGGGAGAAAGGCGAATGATACCTCATGCGCCAGGCCCGGCGGCTGGCATGGCGCCCCCCGCGAGCAATGCCCGGGACCGGCGTTGCCAGAACAGCTGGGCCGCGACCATGAAGAACGCCACACAGGTCTCCGCCGACTGAAAAATCTGATTATTGGCGGGGATATAGAAGAACAGCACGATCATCATGAACGTCATCAGCAGCCACGGCGCACCGAGCGTCGTGAGCGACCGGCCCCACGACAAACCGAGCAGGTAGGCGAATCCCCCCAACACCAACAGTGCGCCCGAGAATCCGAAGTCGGAGGCAAGCCATGGGTAGATCGAATGCCAGAGCGTGAACATGCCCCAGCCGGTCTGCTCCTCCAGTTGGCCGGGCAACGAGCCCGCCGTGAAGCTGGTGGTGCCGAATATCGCATCGGCATTGCGCGCCATGAACATCGAATTGCCGAAGCCGAGCGTGCTGTGATAATCGATGTCGAACGCCATGGACAGCGCGTAGTAGCCCTGCCCGACATATCGCGTAATGGACTCGAACGTGATGCGGCCGGCATCGCCGAGCATGAGCGAGATGGGATGCTGCGAATCCGCGTACAGCAATCCGGCGCCCGTATTGATCACGCCGAGCTCGCCCACGCCGCCCTCCCGCTGCGCCTGCCCCATGCCGAAGAACTGGAGGAACAGGAAAAACAGCAGGATAAAGACCGGAATCAGGACACTGCGCGGGATGCGGAAACGCAGTGTCCTGGCGGCGACGCCCAGCAGGACCAGCCACGGCAGGGTCACGACGAAGTCCGCGAAGCCCTTGTTCGTGCCCGTCGCGATATAGACCGACAGGTTGAACAGGATGGCCACGCACGCGACCCAGCGGAACTGGCTCGAGAGCCGCCCCCACAAGACTACCGTCAGCGGAAACACGGCCATGAGGTATGGCGCCACGGCGATGCGCAGGTACTCCACGATCTGATAGGCGTTGCCCTCGTCCAGCCGCGCAAGATTGCGGTTGTAGGCGCCGCCCGTGTCGCGCAGCCCGTCGAGCACGTCAGGCAGCACGGTGCCCGTGCGTGACAGGGAAGTCGGAATCAGCAGCACCAGCGTGACCACGAGCGCACGGCGCAGGAAACCGATCGTGCGGGCGATCTCCGCCTCGCGCTGCACCGGCGTGAGCATCGAGTTGCGCACACCGCTCCAGGACATGCCGTAGCCGATCGCGATGATCGCCTGCGCGCTCAGCAGGTAACCCACCAGCAGCAACGGATGACCATCCGCCCACGGCCACGGGCCGAAGAAGAAGAGTGCGACGGTCAGGCCGAGATAGCACTGGAAGAAAACGAGGGGCGCAAGCCAGGCACGGCGCAGCGTCGACAACTCCATCGTCCGTTATCCTTTCATCAGCGTGCGAATCCTGTAGAGCGCGATTCGCGCAGGCTTGCTCACCACGTTGCGCACAAGCCGCAGCTTGTAACCTGCCGCGCGCAGCGGCGGATGGCGCTCGCATGCCTGCCTGTAAAAATGATTGCCGCGCGACAGCCGCCCGGACCGGAACGCATTGCGCGCGAGAACGAATAGCGCGTGGCCATAGGCTTCGTCCTTGCGCGCGGCAATTTCCGCGGGAACGTCGGGCGTCGCGAAATAGCTGTCGAGCACATGCAGATACTCCATGCTCGTCTGTTCCGACACATCACTATAGGAGATCGATCGCGGATGCATGCGATATCCGGCCAATGTCTCCGGCACGAAGTGGAACGAGCCATAACGCGCGAGGCGGATCCAGAACTCCCGGTCCGGGGCGAGCCGCAACTCGGGTTTCCAGCCGCCCGCCTGCTCGAACGCATCGCGACGGAAGACCGCGCCCGGGCCGATATAGCACTCCTGCCGGATCACCAGATCCGCGAGGTCGAAGGGCCGGCAGACGTTGCGCTTGATGACGCTGGAGGTCTGGTCGATCAGGTCGCAGTCGGGAAAGGCGCAGACCCGCGTGGGATCGTCCTCGAGCGCCTGCACCAGCCTGGCGATCGCATCGGGGTAAAGAATGTCGTCGGAACTGAGGTACGCGAGATAGGTGCCGCGCGCGGCCGCCCAACCTTTGTTGAGCGTGCGCGCCTGCCCCATGTTGGCCTGCGATTCGATGTGCGCGCGGTCCTTGTACGGCTCCAGCACACGCTTCGTGTCGTCCGTCGAGCCATCGTCGAGAACGATGTATTCGATATTCGGATACGTTTGCGTCAGCACGCTCTCGATCGTCTCGGCCACATACTGTGCCTGATTGAACGTAGGCGTGACGATGGTCACCAGGGGTTGCGCGCTCGTGGTCATGTATCGAATGGGCTCGGAAAAATTCAGCTACCGGTATTGCGGGAGGCGGCGTACCTGGCACGGTAGGCCATCAGCATGGCCACCGGCTTCGTGCAAAGCACGGCAAGACCGATGCCGATCGACACCCACAGCACCCGCAGCCACGGATTGTCGAACAGCGCCCCCGCGAACGTCAGCGCGGCGAGCAGGGACAGCGTGACCACGTGCCGGTTGATGAAGTATGTGCGCGGCTGGCGCAGGATCGGCGCGCTCAGGAAGAACAGCGTGCAGGCATCGATCACCATGCGCAGCAGCCAGGCCCATGCCGCGCCCGTCACGCCGAACGTGCGCGCGAGCAGCCACAGGCTGAGCAGATAGATGGGCAGGATGCCGCAGTGGAGCAAGGCGGTCGTTCGCGGCTGCCCGGCGCTCTGGATCAGCGTGTACGGAATCTGCGCCATGCAGTTGATCAGGATGCTGACCGCGAAGATCTGCAGCAGCAGCGTGCTGTGCGAAGCGAATTCGGCGTTGATCCAGAGCGTCAGCAGTTCGTTGCCGAACAGGACCAGCACCGCCGTGATGGGAAGCACGGTGATGTACAGCGCAGTGAGGCTCGCCCGGACGAGGCCGAGGTTATCCGCGTCCGGGTCCGCCATCCGCGCGGCGAATGCCGGGAACAGGACGGCCGTCACGGCGCCCGGAATGATCCAGATCTTGGTCACCATCTCGTTCGGCGTCGCGTAGTAGGCCACGGCGCTGGCGGACACCACCGCGCCGATGACGAAGCGGTCGACGTAGCCCATGATCGGGCTGATGATGTTGCTGACCGTGAGCCAGCCGCCCGACGATGCCAGTTGCTTCATCTCCGCGCGGCCCACATGGAGGCGGCGCTGTGCGGGCGTGAGGACGCGCCATGCGAACACGGCATGCACCACGCAGCCGACCATGCGCCCCAGCGCGAGCACGAGCGCGATGACGTCCAGACCGGGATTGCCGTGCCAGACCACCGCCAGCGGCCCAAGAAAGGTGAACAGGCCCAAGGGCAGCCGGATCGCATTGACGATGCCAAACGCCGACTTGGCCTCGAGCACGCCGCGAAACCCCGACGTGAGGATGATCGACGGCATCGCGAAGGCCATCGCATAGACCGCGCGAATGGCCTCGCCGCGATCCGGAACGCTCTTGATGAGATCGACGCCCCAGGGTGCGCCGAGCGCGAGGGCGATACCGGCCACCACGCCGAGCACGGCCATCAGCACGGTAGCCGTCGCCGTCAGCGGGCCGATCGAGTCGTCGTCGCCGCGGGCGAACGCCAGGGACAGCTGCTGCGTCAGCGCGCGGCCCAGCCCGAGGTCGAACAGGCCGAAGTAGCTGACCACGGCCCATACCATCGTCAGCAACCCGAACCTGCTCGGACCGAGTGCCGCGATCAGCGGTGGGATCGTGACGATCGCCACCAGCAGCGGTGCCCCCAGACCGATCAGATTGAAAGTCGTATGACGCAATAACATGGATGTTCTATTCACCGGGTCGGCAATTCGCGACCACTTGCGGCTGTGCGGGGCCGCAAATTATCGCACACCCGGCTACATGGATTTTCCGCGTTATCGTGCGAGCGCAGCCTCCAGCACATTCACCACGCGGCGCTGCTCTTCCTCGGTCAGACCGACCCAGAGCGGCAGGCGGACCAGCCGCTCCGACTGACGCACCGTCATGTCGAGGGAGCCATGCACGCGGCCGAAGCGTTCTCCCGCGGGCGACGAATGCAACGGCACGTAGTGGAACACGCAATTGATATTCGCCGCCTTGAGCGCGGACAACACCCGCTGCCGGTCGATGCGCGGGTCCAGCAGCACATAGTACATATGCGCGTTATGCACGCATTCGGCGGGCACGATCGGCCGGCGCAGATATCCGGACGCCTCGAGCGGCGCCACCATGGCGTGATACCGGTCCCAGATATCGAGCCGTTTGCGGGTAATGGCCTCGGCCTGCTCGAGCTGCGCCCAGAGAAAAGCCGCGATCAGTTCGCCCGGCAGGAACGACGAACCCACGTCCTGCCACGTGTACTTGTCCACCTCGCCCCGGAAAAACCGGCTGCGGTCGGTGCCTTTCTCCCGGATGACCTCGGCGCGCAGCGCGAGCTTCGGGTCGTTGACCAGCAGCGCGCCACCCTCGCCCGAGATCACGTTCTTCGTTTCGTGGAAGCTGAACGCGCCCAGGTCGCCGATGGCGCCCAGCATACGTCCCTTGTAGCTGGCCATGACGCCCTGCGCGGCATCTTCGACGACGCGCAGCCCATGCCTCGCGGCGATATCGAGAATGGTGTCCATCTCGCAGCCGACGCCGGCGTAGTGCACCGGCACGATCGCGCGCGTGCGCGGCGTGATGGCGGCCTCGATCAGGCGCTCGTCCAGGTTCAGCGTGTCTTCGCGAATATCGACGAACACCGGCACGCCACCGCGCAGCACGAACGCGTTCGCCGTCGACACGAACGTGTACGACGGCATGATGATCTCGTCGCCCGGCTTGATATCGAGGAGCAGTGCCGTCATCTCGAGCGCAGCCGTGCAGGAATGCGTCAGGAGCGCCTTCTTGCAGCCCGTGCTGGCCTCGATCCACTCATGGCAGCGGCGCGTGAACGTGCCGTCGCCGGCCAGCTTGAAATCGCGCTCGACCTGCTCGATGTAGGTGAATTCCTTGCCCGTGACATAGGGCCGATTGAACGCGATCTTCCTGTCTTGACTCACCGTTGACTCCCTCGGGTATGCGTTGTGATGTGATGCCCTGCCATGCGGTCAGATTTTTCGCAGGCGGCTGCTCGGTACGCGCGAGCGCTCGGTGCCCGCTCCCAGGTACACCCCCTCCGCGGCCGCGTCCTCCAGCAGCAATACGCCGGCACCGATCACGCAGCGCTCGCCGAGGGTCACGTGATCGCGAATGGTCGCGTTCACGCCAATAAAGCTCTGCTCGCCGATCTTGACGCCGCCGGAGACCACGACGTGGGAGGCGAGGAAGCAATGATCGCCGATCGACGAATGATGGCCGATGTGATTGCCGCTCCAGAGCGTGACGTTGTTGCCGATCACCGTGAACGGCTGGATCACGTTGCCTTCGAGCACGAAGCAGTTCTCGCCGATCGCGCCGTCGTTGAGGACCATCGCGCGGGAGCTCACGTAACTCGCCATCGGATAGCCCATGTCCTTCGCGGCCAGGTACTTGTCCTTGCGCAGCGCATTCAGCTTTGCATAGCTGAGGGCAATGAACATCGCATGCGTGGACGGATCGTACTGCGCCGCCACATCCTCGAACGGCACCACGGGCAGGCCGCGGAACTCAGGCGCGCCCATGAACGCACGGTCCACCGTGAAGGCCACGACCTCGTAATCGGAGTCGTTCCGGAAGTAGTACAGCGCCAGTTCCGCGATGTCGCCGGCACCAAAGATGACGAGTGGTTTTTTCATCAGCTTTTCCTCACGAGGATCGTGAACTCATAGAGCTCGTAATCGTGAAGCAGCGCCACGTTGCGCGCGTAGCGGCGCTTGCACATGTCGAACAGCAGGCACGGATCCGCATAATAGAGCGTGTCGCGCATCTTCTCCGCGTCGGAGTAGGACGTCAGGCAGTTGAATGCGAATCCGAGGCGGCTGGTGCGATCGAGGACGTCGAGCGTCGCCTTGACGTAGGCAAGCCACTCTTCGTCGCCGCGCCCGAGCCGCACGTTGAAGATGCCGCTGGCAATACCATAGTCGGCCACGCGATCGGGTTCGCTGGCCACCACGAACCGCGTGTCGGCGCGCTCGCCTGCCCGTTGCCGCGCGGTGTCGATCATCGAGGCCGCGATGTCATACCCCGCGAAATCGAATGCGGGAAAGACGCCGCGCAGATAGTCGTTGAGCGCGCCGTAGCCGCAGCCGAGATCGTTGATGCTGAAGGGGGCGTCGCCGGCAATGATGCGCGACAGCTGGGCAAAGCGCAGGTGCTGGCTTTCCGCGCCGTTCCAGTCGACGCCGCGCGGCGTGTCGCCATGCTCGGCAAGGCGGGCCGCATAGTAGCCGGCTACCTCGCCCAGCAGTTCCGTGTTGTCGCCCTGCATCTCAATTCCCCCCAATGGATACGGTCCGGTCGGCCAGCTGGCCGTCCGCGTTCCGCACGTATTTCATGTATTTCGGTGCTTCGCGTCCGCAATTGAACAACAGGTCCAGGATCGTCACGCCATGCGTGAATTCGCCCCATTGCTGCGGATATGCAGGATACCCTGCGTACTCGAACCACTCCACCGCCACGCCCCGGCTCGAAAAGACTTCATCGTCGATGTAATCGCGCGCGGCCGGCCCGGAGATATAGGTCGATGCGCCCGCCTGCACGCAAAGGTCCGCCAGACGCTCGCTCTTGCCGTCCGCCAGCACATAGTCCCACGAGTTGGTGATGCGCGTGCCGATGCCCAGGTAGCCGCAGATGGCTTCGATAAACAGCCGGTTGAGCTGCGACAGCGAACCGGGTGCCCGCTCCAGATAGAGCGGCTCGAGCCATTGCGCGATCTCCGTGAAGCAGGCGGCGCGCCGGTAGTTCTGTGCCAGCGCCTTCCAGTGATCCCTGGCCCAGTCGGTGCCGTCGATCTCGGTATCGCGAATACGCTGATCGTACTTCCCCTTTACCTGCACGGGCACGGTCAGCCATTGCACGCCTTGCGGGGTCTTGATCTGATTGCGGTTGCGCCAGTCGCGGCGCGTGTACTGCATGTCATCGTAGAGAATGAACTCGTCGACGGCGGCAATCATGTCGAAGTAGCCCTTCCACGGAATGTAGTTGGACTGGACGATTGCGATCTTCTTCATGGGTGTTGCTCCTCGATATCGACACCGCGTCGCGCTCCCTCGCACGCGGCGCGCGCCACCTCGAACGGCCGGCGCGGCTTCAGGTATTGCTGCGTCTTGACAGGGGTGAAGCCACCCACCACCGGGGCGGTCTCGAACCGGCCCACGACGTCGTAGTCCGTTTCGATACTGGCGCCAAAATGCTTCAGCAGCGCGCCCGACAGCTTCACGGGCCCGTCGGGCTCCGCGAGAATCCAGGCGCGGGCGAGTTCGTCGCAGCTCACGCCCGCGAGAATGTCTCGCGCGATCGCCTCGCTGCCCGTGTATCCGGGGTAGTTGCCGGTAATCCATGCCTGCCCCGTGCTCCGCGCGCCGATCACGAACAGCAGGCCGGGCGAGTGGCCCGTCAGGTCGATCATCGGCGTATCGTAGGCAAATCCCGCCTTGCGCGCGGCATCGATCGCGTCGGTCGTGTACTTGCCATGCGTCGGCGCGAGCCGCAGTACGCCGCCGCGCGCCCCGAGATCGACACGATAGTCGTCCTTGTCCAGCGGAAGCGGCTGATAGTAAGGCCCCTGCATGCCACTGTGCACCTGGGTCACGACGATCAGTTGCGCCCCTATCGCCAGCGGCAGCAGCAGGCCCACGACGCCGCGCCGTGCCGTAGCGGGCGCCAGCAGCACGAGCGCGCCCAGTATCCAGAAGATGCCGACCAGGCAGGCGAACCACCAGTAGTTGTTGCTGGTGCCGAACGCAAACCCATGCGGCAGCAGGATGAACACGACAAACAGCGCCCAGTGCCGGCGCGAGATCGCGCGCAACGGCGAATGGGGCAGCAACAGCGCGAGCAGTATCGTGGCCAGCGGTACGGCCAGCAGCATCAGATGCTGGAACTCGCCGAACTCGGTCGGCTTCTCGGGAATCCCGAGGACGATCACCGCGTCCGCGACCAGCGCGGCCAGCACGAGCAAGAGGCCGAGCCCGCGGACGATCGCGAGGCGGGAACTCAGCAGATAGGCAGCGCCGCCGATGAACATGACGCCCCACGCCAAGGCCTCCCGCGACTTCGGGTCGAGCTCGAACGCATCGATGCGCAGCATCTTCAGCATCGAATAGCCGGTATTGAGCCGCGAAGCGTTGGCGGCCCCTTGCTGGAGCCGGTGCACGAAGCCAGTCAGCGAACCGTCGATGGCCAGTGCGGCCATCACGCAGCCGGCCGCGGCCGTTGCCACGGCGATCGCGAGCATGCGCCAGCGAAGCTTGCCGGCAATGGCCAGATAGATCAGGACACACGCGCCCGTGACCGCGGCCGTGGTCGGCTTGGCAAGAAATACCAGCGTGCCGCCCAGGCCGATCACGATCCAGCCCGCGACGCTGCGCGGGCTGGCCTCGCGCTGCGCCAGCAGCATGCCCGCCACGGTCACCATGACGCCCTGGAAGGCCAGCCAGTTATAGCTGGGCGTCGGCAGCCACAGGCGCAGGAACATCAGCGACACGGTCGCGAACGCGGCCGCGACGATCCACCTCGACCAGCGCGGCATCGCCGCGGCGCCGAAAATCTCGGCCAGGCACACTGCCGCCACCCACCAGGTCAGCCCGAACGTCAGCAGGATGTTTCCCTGCCGCAGCGCCGCGATGCCGCCATGCACGAGCAGGTACAGCGGGTGATAGACAAAGCCGAACTGGGTTGGCGAGACGGTGTACCGATCGGGCGCGGCGATCGAGACGAGGTAGTAGCCTTCGTCGGCGAAATCGAGTCCGAAACGACAGAACCACAATATCCACCCGAGGATGGCGAGCGACGCGGCGGCGGAAGCGACGAGCGCGACGCGCACGCCCGGCGAAAGAGCAGGCTGGCGGACGGCGGCTTCACGCATAGACTTCGGCGGTGGCAAACGGGGATGCGGCGCGATCCTTGTCGGACAGCAGCAGATGATCGACGTCGGGCCAGTCGATGCCAAGGGCCGGATCGTTCCAGAGGATGGACCGCTCCGACGCCGCGTCGTAGTAGTCGGTGACCTTGTACGACACTTCGGCGAATTCGGACAGCACGAGGAAGCCGTGCGCGAAGCCCGCCGGAATCCACGTCATCTCGTGGTCGTCGGCACGCAGGCGATGGCCGGTCCATTGCCCGAACGTGGGCGAGGCGCGCCGGATATCGACCGCGACATCGTAGATTTCCCCCTCGGTCACGCGCACCAGCTTGCCCTGCGGGCGCGCCAGCTGGTAATGCAGGCCGCGCAGCGTGCCGCGCGACGACCGCGAATGATTGTCCTGAACGAACTCAGGATCGACGCCCGCCGCCGCCGCGAACACGCGGCGGTTGTAGCCCTCGAAGAACCAGCCGCGCGCGTCGGCATGCACCGCCGGCTGCAGGATCAGTACCTCGGGGATGGCGGTTTGCAACACCTTCATGCGCGCGACTCCGCGAGCAGCGTCTGCAGATACCGGCCATAGCTGTTCTTGCGCAGCGGATCGGCCAGCGCGGACAGTTCCTCGTCGCTGATCCAGTGCGCGCGCCACGCGATTTCCTCGGGGCAGCAGACCTTCTGGCCCTGGCGATGCTCGATGGTCTGGATGAACTGGCTCGCTTCCAGCATCGACTCGTGCGTACCGGTGTCGAGCCACGCGTAGCCGCGGCTCATGACTTCGACATCGAGGCGGCCACGCTCGAGATACCAGCGGTTGATATCGGTGATCTCGAGTTCCCCGCGCGCCGACGGGCGAACGTTGCGGGCGACGTCGATCACGTCGTTGTCATAGAAGTACAGGCCCGTGACCGCATAGTTGGAACGCGGCGCCGTAGGCTTTTCCTCGAGATGGATGGCCTTGCCGCGGCTGTCGAACTGGACCACGCCATAGCGCTCGGGGTCCTGCACGCGATAGGCGAACGCCGTGGCGCCGGACGTCGCGGCCGACGCGCGCCGCAGCATGCTCACGAGATCGTGGCCATAGAAGATGTTGTCGCCGAGTACCAGCGCGGCGGGCGAGTCGCCGAGGAACTCGGCGCCGATCACGAATGCCTGGGCCAGCCCGTCCGGCGAGGGTTGCACCGCGTACGAGAAATTGACGCCCCACTGCTCGCCCGATCCCAGCAGCTGCTCGAAGCGCGGCGTATCCTGCGGCGTCGAGATGATCAGGATGTCGCGGATATTGGCCAGCATCAGCGTGCTGAGCGGATAGTAGATCAGTGGCTTGTCGTAAATCGGCAGCAGCTGCTTGGACACCGCCAGCGTTGCCGGATAAAGACGGGTGCCGGATCCGCCGGCCAGGATAATGCCTTTTCTTGTCATCGCCTTACCATGAACGAGGTAGTTGGTCGAACAGACGGCTCAGTCCGTCTTGCCACGCAGGCATATGCAGTCCGAATGTGCGCGCGAGCTTCGACGTATCGAGCCGCGAATCGCGCGGTCTGCGCGCGGCGGCCGCGCGCGCCGCGCTGTCGGCCGGTTCCACGGCATCGGGCCGTGCGCGCAGCGGCACGCCCTGCCGCTCGGCGCGCGCGAGTATCTCGCACGCGAACGCATGCCAGTTGGTCGCACCCTCCGGCGCGACATGGTAAACGCCGGACGGAAACGCACCACCCCCACATCGCATGGCATCGCGCAGCGCATGCGCGGCAACGTCGGCCAGCAATGCGGCGGATGTGGGCGTCCCGACCTGATCCGCCACCACCTGCAGCCGCGCCTGTTCGCGGGCCGCACGCAGGATCGTCCTGACGAAATTGCTGCCGTGCACGCCGTAGATCCAGCCGGCGCGCAGGATCAGATGCGCACCGCCGGCCCCGGCCACGGCGGCATCGCCGGCGGCCTTGCTCTCTCCATAGACGGACAGGGGACGCGTAGCATCGTCCTCGACGTAAGGCGCGCCCTTCTCTCCGTCATACACGTAATCGGACGACACATGCACGAGCGGGATCGCACGCGATGCGGCGAAGCGCGCCATGACCTCCGGCGAGCGCGCATTGACTGCCCATGCCGTGGCGCGATCGTGCTCGGCCGCATCGACCGCGGTATAACCGGCCGCGTTCACGATGACGTCGGCATCGAAGCGTCGCAGGGCGTGCTCGAGGCCGTCCGGTCGCGCCAGGTCGCAGTCGTCGCGCGATGGCGCCACGACCGGGCCCAGCAGCGCGAGGCTGCGGCGCAATTCGAACCCCACCTGTCCGCTGCCGCCGAGCAGCAGGATCCGCGCAGGCGCCGACACGCTAGCCAGCATAGTGCTTGCGCACCCAGTTGCGATACTCGCCCGACGTGACCCCCTCGATCCACTCCGTGTTGTCGAGGTACCAGTGCACGGTGCGGCGCAGGCCGCTCTCGAACGTTTCCACGGGCGTCCAGCCGACCTCGCGCTGAATCTTGCGCGCATCGATGGCATAACGGCGATCGTGGCCGGGCCGATCCTTGACGAACGTGATCTGGTCCCGATAGCTGCCCTGCGCCTTTGGCCGCAGCGCGTCCAGGAGGTCGCACAACGTGTGCACGACATCGAGGTTGGTCTTCTCGTTCCAGCCGCCCACGTTGTACGTTTCCCCGACGGTGCCGCCGGCAAGTACCGTGCGAATGGCACTGCAATGATCGGTGACGTAAAGCCAGTCGCGCACGTTCAGGCCGTCGCCGTAGACGGGCAGCGGCTTGCCCGCGAGCGCGTTCACGATCATCAGCGGCAGCAGCTTCTCCGGAAACTGGTACGGCCCGTAGTTGTTCGAACAGTTGGTCGTGAGCACCGGCAAACCGTACGAGTGATGGTACGACCTGACCAGATGATCGGAAGCGGCCTTCGAGGCCGAATACGGGCTGTTCGGGGCGTAAGGCGTGGTTTCGGTAAAGGGCGCCGCGTCCGGTGTCAGCGAGCCGTAAACCTCGTCGGTGGACACATGCAGGAACCGGAACCCGTCGCGCTCGCCGGAGGACGCCTCGAGCGAAGTCCAATAGGCGCGGGCTGCCTCGAGCAGCGTAAAGGTCCCCACGACGTTGGTCTCGATAAAGACGCCCGGTCCGTGAAGCGAGCGATCGACGTGGCTCTCCGCCGCAAAATGCACGATCGCGCGCGGCCGGTATTCGGCGAGCAATCTGTCCATCGCCGCACGATCGCCGATATCGGCCTGCACGAAGATATGGCGGGGGTCTTTCTCGACCGCGCTGAGGCTCTGCAGGTTGCCGGCGTAGGTCAGCTTGTCCACATTGACCACGGCATCCGCTTCGGGATCGCGCAGCCAGTCGAGAACGAAGTTCGCGCCGATAAAGCCAGCGCCGCCGGTAACGAGAATATGAGACAACGTGGAAACCTCTGAATGGTTTGCGAGTGAATGCATCGATCGTACCGAGGGCGATCCGGAGCACGCACTGTCGATCGATATTCGCCTCGCGCTGTGTTGGCGCTGAGTTGGCGTATTCTATCCGACCCTGCGGCGGCTTCAGGCATATCGCGCGCGCCGCTGCCTCCATGCAATGACTCCACATGACAGACACGTCCACCGGCACGTTCGCACTGGGCGACCTTCAGGGTTGCGCATCTTCGCTGACGGCATTGCTCGAGAAGCTGCCGCCTCACGCCCGGTTACGCTTCGTCGGCGACCTCGTCAACCGCGGCCCGGCCTCGCTGGAAACCCTTCGCATCGTCCGCGCACTGGGATCGCGTGCCGAATCGGTGCTCGGCAACCACGATATCCATCTGCTGGCGGTCTCCATCGGCGTCCGCAAGAAGGGCAAGTCGGATACCCTCGATGATATCCTCAGCGCGCCCGATCGTGCGGAAATCATCACATGGCTCCGTCATCGTCCGATGGCGATCCGCGAGGCGGGCTTTCTGATCGTCCATGCCGGCGTGCTGCCGCAATGGACCGCCACGCAGGTCATGGATCTGGCCGCGGAAGTCGAAGCGGAATTGCAGGGATCCAACTGGGAAGGGTTTCTCGCCGACGTATTCGGCAACGCCGCGGACCGCTGGCATGACGGCCTGCGCGGCATCGAGCGCCATCGCGTCATCGTCAACGCGTTGACGCGGCTGCGCTTCTGCCGCGCCGACGGCGTCATGGATCTCAAGATGAAGGAAGGGCCCGGCAATGCGCCGGAAGGCCTGATGCCGTGGTTCGACGTGCCCGGCCGCCGCACGGCCGACGTCACCATGGTCTGCGGCCACTGGTCCACGCTTGGCCTGGTGATGCGGCCGGACCTGATGGCGCTGGATACGGGCTGCATCTGGGGCGGGCAACTGACGGCGGCGAAGCTGGCCGCGGACCCCGCCGCGCGACAGACGATCCACGTCGGCTGCCCGGTCTCGCGCGACCCGCTCGCCGCGGACTAGTCCAGCACGGCGAGGCCGATACCGCTCGCTCCGTAACCGTTGCCGTTGTAGAGCATGTACCGGTGCCCCTTGTGGTCGAACACGAAGGGGTACTCGATCATTTCGGCATCCCAGCCGCTCTCCGAGACATCGATGCCGCTCTCGTCGTCGCGGCGCTCCCACGTCACGCCATCGAGCGACTCGGCATAGCCAATCCGATAGGCATCGGTACGATGCGAATACCACATGCGCCACATGTCCGGATCGCGGATCACGGAAGGGCGGGAAATGGCGACCTCGCGTTCGCCGGCAAAGTCGATCGCGATCGTGCCGTCGCGCTTCCACGCGATGCCATCGGTCGAGGTCGCGTACTTGATGTGATAGCGATGTTCGAGGCCGGCCGCGGTCTGGCGCCATTCCGTGCACGAGAGATACCACATGCGCCATGCATCGCCATCGCGCAGGACGCAGCAGCTTGCACAGAAGTGGGGCTCGTCCGGCGTGCGATCGACGATCGGGCCACGTGCGTAGCGCTGGAACGTGCCGGATGCCGGGGCCGCCGTCGCCAGTCCGATGGCATTGCGGAATGGCACGGTCACGCCCAGGTTCCAGCCGATGTAGTACAGCATGTCGCGGTCAGGGCCCGCCACGAGCCATGTCGCCATGGCGCCGCTGTCGTCGAACGCGCCGAGCTCTCCCGGGGACAGCACCGGATCCGTCGCCACGGCCAGAACGCGGTCAGGCTGTGTCATGTCGATATCGAAATAGCCCGTGTGGCTACGATTCTGACCATCGCGCGAACTGAAGTAGATGCGATAGCGATCGTCCTGCAACTGCTGGGCGATCGGCACGGATGCATGACTGCGCATCCACGGTTGAGATCCGTCTGGGCAAAAAATCCGGCCCAGCTTTCGCCATCGCATGCTTGTCCTTGGTTATCAACGCTGGCCTGACCGTGCACCATGCATGGCTTAGCGGCCGGCCTTCTGCATCCGAGATGCCAGATAGGCTTCCACCGAGGCGGGCTCGACATAATTGAATCCGAGTAAATCCCGCGCTTCCGCCGACAATATCCCCTCATTCATTACCGCAGGCAACTGGATCTGTTGTTTGAAGAAAGGAATCGTGAATACATGGTTGACTGCGCGACGGGGATCGGGTGTGCGATTCGCTCCGCCGGTATGGAACAGCATGCAATCGAGCACGATAAAAGATCCTGCCTTGGCAGATATCTGAATCTTGTTGCGCTGTACGAACGCGTCCGATCCCATTGCCTCGCTTCGGTGCGAGCCGGGCAGCACGTACGTTGCACCATTCTCGACCGTAAAATCGTCGAGGCAGAATAAGGCGTTGATCGCCAGCGGCCGCGTCGAAACAAAATGCTGGTAAGGCAGGTCCCGGTGCCATTTGCCCTGATTGTATTTCTCGAAGGGCGGATTGATGATGCCGTTCTGCTGATTCAGCATGTACTTGCCTTCGATCAGCAGCTTCAGCGTGGCATGCAGATCGGGGTTGAGCGCAAGCTGGAGAAACGCGTCTTCTCCCTGCGTCAGCAGGGCCCGGATCGTATTGAACTCGTCCGTCGCACGCAGCCGATCTTCGCCGTGCCGCTCCACGTAGCGGGCACGCGCGCGATCGAATGCCGCCGACAGTGCCGCGACCGTTTCCGGCGTGCAGGCATCCTCGAGTACCGCATACCCGCGCTCCCGCACTTCCTCCGCCACCAGCTCGTGGCGCGAGCTCGTTTGCCGCTGGCGTAACACGCCATAAGATTCGACCGGTTCCGTCATTGTTGTTCTCCAAGTCATGTTTGATGGCCAGGCGCCGGAAATCTGGATCTGGCAGGGCCCTGGGGGACCCTATCGGGAAGCCGCGGGCTCCGCGATCGCCGCCGGCAGGGCACCGGCGTCCTGCTGCATATCGGTGGCCGGGCTGCCACCGCGCAGCTCCACCACCACCGCCCGCGCCGCTTCCGCGAGCTCGCGACGGCCCAGGCCTTCTGGCCGCAGTTCCTCTCCGATCGTCAGCCGCGCCTTGATCTTCGGCGCGCGCAGGATGGCATCGAGACATTGCAGCAGCGTGATGTCGTCGATATACGCGGGCGCAAGCGCGAGCTCGCCCGTGGCCGCGTCGATGTAGCTGAGGCCGACGGGCTGCACGGGGAGATCGCCCGCGATCGGCGCCTGCAGCAGGTTCGCGTGGAACGGCAATACCTTCGAGCCGTCGGTCGTGGTGCCTTCGGGGAACACGCCGACCAGGTCGCCCTGCTTCATCTCGTCCGCAATCTGGTGCAGCACGCGGTGCGCGTCGCGCTTGCTCGCGCGTTCGATGAAGATCGTGCCGGTCTTGTCGCACAGCCAGCCGATCACGGGCCAGCCGCGGATCTCGGACTTCGCGACGAAGCGCGTCGGCTCCCAGCAGTGGATCACGTAGATGTCGAGCCACGAGATATGGTTCGACACCAGCATGGCCCCATGCGGCAACGCGCGGCTCGCGCGCCTGTCCTCCACCTCGAGTTCGACGCCGCAGATCGCCAGCATCCTCCGCGACCAGTTGCGGATGCGACGGCGGCGGGCCTCCTTGCCGATCCACGGAAAGACCGTGGCACAGACCAGCATCCCGTGCAGGATATGCAGGAACAGGACAAGCTTGCGCAGTGCGATCATGACCCGCGTCCCGTTCAGCGCGCCTCGTACACGACCTGACCGCCGACGAGCGTCATGCGCACGCGGCCTTCCATCTCGTAGCCGAGCCACGGCGTGTTCTTGCCCTGGCTCTTCAGCGACTTGCCTTCGACCTTCCACACCTGCTTCGGATCGAACACGCAGATATCGGCCGCATTGCCCGTGAGCAGCGAGCCCGCGTCGAGGCCGATCACGCGTGCCGGTTCGCTCGTGATGCGCGCGAGCGCCTTGACCAGCGGCACCTTGTGCTCGTTCGCCCAGCGCAGCGTCAGGGGCAGCAGCAGTTCCAGGCCCGTCGCACCCGGCGTGGCCTCGGCGAACGGCAGCAGCTTCTCGTCGTCGTCCACGGGCGTGTGGTCCGAGGTCAGCGCGTCGATGGTGCCGTCGGCCAGCCCGGCGACGATCGCATCGCGGTCGCGCGCGCCGCGCAGCGGCGGCGTGAAGCGCATCTGGCTGTTGAAGAAGCCGATGTCCATGTCCGTCAGCGACACGTGATGAATGTTCACGTCGCACGTCACGGGCAGCCCTTCCTTGCGCGCCTGGCGCACGAGTTCGATGCCCGCGGCCGACGACAGCCGGCACAGGTGCACGCGCGCGCCCGTGGCGCGCATCAGTTCGAAGATCGTATGCAGCCGAACGGTCTCGGCGATGACCGATACGCCCGACAGGCCGAGCCGCGAGGCCACGGCACCGCTGGCGGCCACGCCGCCGCCGAGGAACGGATCCTCGGGACGCAGCCACAGCGTGAAGCCGAACGTCTGCGCGTACTGCATCGCGCGCTGCAGCACCTTGGTGTCCCGGATCGGCTCCTCGGCCTGGCTGAAGCCCACGCAGCCGGCTTCGGTCAGCTGGCCCATCTCGGTCAGGGATTCGCCCTTGAGGCCGACGGTCAGCGCGCCCAGCGGATACACGTGCGTCTGGTTCAGCGTGCGCGCGCGAAACTTGAGCATCTCCACGAGGCCCGGTTCGTCGAGCACGGGATCGGTATCGGGCGGGCACACGAGGCTCGTCACGCCACCGGCCGTCGCGGCGGAGACTTCCGACTCGAGCGTGGCCTTGTATTCGTAGCCCGGCTCGCGCAGGCGCGCCGACAGCTCGACGAGCCCGGGGCACACGATCAGCCCTTTGGCATCGATGGTCTTGTTGGCGTTGAAGTCGGCGGGCGCGCGGCCCACCCCGACGATCTTGCCGGCGGCGATATAGAGATCCTGCGCGGCGTCGATGTTCGCGGCCGGATCGATCAGGCGGCCACCCTGGATATGAATTTTCATGTTCAATCGTGCTTTAGGGACGCGCTATCAAAAGGAAGCGAAGCGGTTCTGACTAGGCGCGCGGCCGCAGACAGTACAAGTGGTACGGCAAGGCCGCGCAACGACGTCAGAATCATTTTGATAGTGCGTCTTAATCGTTGTTTCCTGCGACGATGCCCATGACGGCCATGCGCACGGCGATGCCGAACGTCACCTGGTTCAGGATCACGGACTGCTTGCCGTCCGCCACGGCGGAGTCGATCTCCACGCCGCGGTTCATCGGGCCCGGATGCATCACGATCGCATCGGGTTTCGCCAGCGCCAGGCGCTCGGGCGTCAGGCCGTAGGCCTTGAAGTATTCCTGCGCGGAAGGCAGCAGCGCGCCGCTCATGCGTTCGTTCTGCAGCCGCAGCATGATCACCACGTCCACGCCCTTGAGGCCTTCCTCCATGTTGTGGAACACACGGACACCCATCTGCTCGAGACCCGACGGCAGCAGCGTGCGCGGCCCGATCGCGCGCACTTCCGGCACGCCGAGCGTGGTCAGCGCATGGATGTCCGAGCGCGCGACCCGCGAGTGCAGGATGTCGCCGACGATGGCCACGGTCAGGTTCGTGAAATCTTTCTTGAAATGCCGGATGGTGTACATGTCCAGCAGGCCCTGCGTCGGGTGCGCGTGGCGCCCGTCGCCGGCGTTGATCACGTGGACGTGCGGCGCCACGTGCTCGGCAATCAGGTACGGCGCGCCCGAGCTCGCATGGCGCACCACGAACATGTCCGCCGACATCGCCGACAGGTTGTTGATGGTGTCGAGCAGCGACTCGCCCTTGCTGGTCGAGGACGCGTTGATGTTCAGGTTCAGCACGTCCGCGGACAGCCGCTTGGCGGCGATCTCGAACGTCGTGCGCGTGCGCGTGGAGTTCTCGAAGAACAGGTTGAACACGCTCTTGCCGCGCAGCAGCGGCACCTTCTTGACGTCGCGGTCGGAGTCCGAGAGCGAGACGAACTGGCTGGCGGTATCGAGGATGTGCGTGATCATGTCACGCGACAGTCCTTCGATCGACAGCAGGTGCTTGAGCTCACCGTTCTTGGTCAGCTGCGGGTTGCGGAACATCTTGGTCATGGCAGGTCAGGCGCGGGCGGGGATCGGGTCCGGGTCGGGAAATCTTTCTGGAATCAGGCGCGTGCCTCGGTGGCGAACGAGAAGCGCGTGGCCGCGCCCTCGCCCGCCCGCGACAGCACCAGCGTGCTGTGCGCCGGCACCTCGACGGTGGCGGACGCGAAGTCGGCGGCAAACGGCAGCTCGCGGCCGCCACGGTCGGCCAGCACGGCCAGCGCGACGCGCGCGGGGCGGCCATAGTCGAACAGTTCGTTGACGGCGGCGCGGATCGTGCGGCCCGTGGCCAGCACATCGTCGATCAGCAGGATATTGCGGTCCTGCACCGAGAAGGGCAGCGTGGTCGGCTCGGCCTGGCTGTGCAGGCCCTTCTTGGCGTAGTCGTCGCGGTGGAATGCCACGTTGATCACGCCGTGCTCGCCGAGCTTCAGGTCCGCGGCCAGGCGCTCGGCAATCCAGGCGCCGCCGGAATAGATGCCGGCGATCGACCAGTGCGCGCGGTCCGCGGATGGCATCAGCGCCTGGGCCTGGTCGCGCAGCGCATGGTAGAGCGCCTCGGCGTCGGGGGTGGAGGTCTGTGTCATAGGGGAAGCTCGTCGAAATACTGTTGCAGGATGATACGGGCGGCCTCGGCATCGAGGGCGCCGCGCCGCGCGCCGCCCATGGCGGCCATGCGCGACGAATAGCGTTCATCGACCCACGTGACCGGCAGGCCGTAGCGCCCGTTCAGCTGGTTGCCGAAGCGGCGGGCCAGCCGCATCGAGGGCTGCTCCGGCGCGCCGGGCTCGGCGTCGGGGTTGACCGGCAGGCCGACCACGAGCCGCACGGGCGCCCATTCGCGGATCAGTTCGGAGACGGCGTCGAAGCGGGCCTCGACGGTGATATTGGGGACGATCTGCAGCGCGCGGGCCTGGCGGGTCACGAAATTGCCCAATGCCACGCCTATTTTCTTTTCGCCGTAATCGAAGGCGAGCACCGTGCCGTCGCGGGGGATGTCGGCCCCCGCCTGCTCAGGCATGCCCGGCCTCTCCGGACAGCATCGTGACATCGATGCCCAGCAGGCGCACCGCGGCCGCGAAGCGCTCTTCGGGCGGCACGCTGAAGATGATTTCGGGATCGGCCTGAACCGTGAGCCAGCCGTTGCGGCTCAGTTCTTCCTCGAGCTGGCCGGCGCCCCACCCGGCGTAGCCGAGCGTGAGCAGGAACCGGTGCGGCCCGCTGCCGTTGGCCACGGCCTCGAGCACGTCCTTGGAGGTCGTCATCTCGAGCCCGCCCGGTACCGCCAGCGACGAGACATAGACGCCCACGGGGTCGTGCAGCACAAAGCCCCGCTCGGTCTGAACGGGGCCGCCGAAGTAGACGGGCTGGTGCGCCACGGGCTGGATTTCGAGCTTGAGGTCGATCTTGTCGAACAGCGTGGCCATGTCGATATCGATCGGCCGGTTGATCACCAGGCCGAGCGCGCCACGCTCATTGTGCTCGCAAAGGTAGACAACGGAACCCGAAAAGGTCGGATCGGCCATGCCGGGCATGGCAATCAGGAACTGATTGGTGAGATTGATCGAGGTGACTTCGGGCTTCGCCATGATTTCCATTTTATCAAATCGCCGCCGCTGCTCCGGAAAACTTGTTGCGAAACATCACATCGCCGCCAGCGCCACATTCACGGGTGTCAAGCGGCCGGCCGCCCCGTCATGCCGGGCGCAGCGCGGCGAGGTCTTCCGCGGTCAGCCAGCGCCATTCCCCCGGCGCCAGCGACGGGTCGAGCGCCAGCCCGCCGATCGCGCTCCGGTGCAGGGCCTCCACATGGTTGCCGGCCGCGGCGACCATGCGCTTGACCTGATGGTACTTGCCCTGCAGCAGCGTGAGGCGCAGGCTGCGCTCGCCCGTGGCCTCGCACGCGTCGGCCGCCAGCGGGGCCGGTTCGTCGTCCAGCTGGACGCCCGTCCGCAGGGCTTCGACCTGCGCCTCGGTAACCGGCTCGGCCGTGGTGACCTCGTAGACCTTGGGCACCATCTTCTTGGGCGAGGTCTGCGCGTGGATGAACTGGCCGTCGTCGGTCAGCAGCAGCAGGCCCGTGGTGTCGTGGTCGAGCCGGCCGACCGCCTGGACTTCCCGCAGGCGCAAGGGCACCGGCAAGAGCGTGTACACACTTGGATGATGGCGCGGCCGCTGCGAGCACTCGTAGCCCGTGGGCTTGTTGAGCATCAGGTAGGCCTTGGTGCAGGCGAGCCATTCCTCGCCATCGACGGTCAGCCGCAGGCCGTCCACCTCGAAGTTCGCGCGCGGGTCCTCGCACAGTTCGCCGTTGACCTCGACCAGCCCGGCGGCGATCAGGTCGCCACAGTAGCGGCGCGTGCCAAAGCCCTGGGATTGCAAAATTCGATCGAGTGTCATGCTGTGCGTTTGTCCTGCAGAAATGGGCATGTTGCTATGGTAGGTTACGGCGATGCCCAGTTCTCGTTCCCCATCGACTCCCGCCAGCCGGCTGCCCTACCGGATCGATCGCCGGTTCGCGCGCGGCCTGGTCTGGTTCCGCCGCGACCTGCGCGCCGACGACCATGCGGCGCTGCATTATGCCCTCAAGCACTGCACGCGGGTGTGGTGCGTGTTCGTCTTCGACCGCGAGATCCTCGATCCGCTGCTGGAGCGCGGGTGCCGCGCCGACCGCCGCATCGAGTTCATCCTCCAGTCGCTGGCGCCGCTCAAGGCCACGCTCGAGGCGGCCGGCGGCGGGCTGATCGTGCTCGATGCCGCCGCGCGCAAGGCCATCCCGAAGCTGGCCGCGGAACTCGAGGTCGAGGCCGTCTTCACGAACCACGACTACGAACCGTCGGCCAATGCGCGCGACGCGGCCGTGCGGGACACGCTGGCCGGCGACTCGCGGCTGTTGTTCACGTTCAAGGATCAGGTCATTTTCGAGGCCGACGAGGTGCTGACCGGGCAAGGTTCGCCGTTCTCGGTCTTTACGCCTTACAAGAACGCGTGGCTGCGCACGGTGCAGCCGTTCGACCTGCGGCCCTATCCGATCGAGCCGTATCTCGGCGCGCTGGCCCCCGTGCCCCGCGAATGGCAGCACACGCTGCCGACGCTGAAGGACCTCGGCTTTGCCGACAGCAACCTGGCCGAGGTGGCCATGCCCACCGGCAGCGAGGGTGCGCACGCGCTGTTCGAGGATTTTCTCGACCGGATCGGCGACTACGAGCGGCAGCGCAATTTCCCGGCGGTGCGCGGGCCGAGCTACCTGTCCGTGCATCTGCGCTTCGGCACGATCTCCATCCGCACACTGGCCCGCGCCGCGCACGAGATGGTGCTGCGCGGGGGCGCCGCGGCGCCCGGTGCCGCGGTCTGGCTGTCGGAACTGATCTGGCGCGACTTCTACTTCATGATCCTGCACCACCATCCGCGTGTGGCCGAGGGCAAGTCGTTCCATCCCGAGTACGACAAGCTGCGCTGGGTCGACGCGCCGACGGGCGATCGCTACTTCGAGGCCTGGTGCGCGGCGCGGACCGGCTATCCGCTCGTCGATGCCGCGATGCTGCAGATCGCGCAGAGCGGCTATATGCACAACCGGCTGCGCATGGTCGCGGCCAGCTTCCTGATCAAGGACCTCGGCGTCGATTGGCGGCGCGGCGAGCAGTACTTCGCCGACCAGCTCAACGATTTCGATTTCTCGGCGAACAACGGCGGCTGGCAATGGGCCGCGTCGACGGGATGCGATGCGCAGCCGTACTTCCGCATTTTCAACCCGGTCACCCAGTCCGAGAAATTCGATCCCGAGGGCCGCTTCATCCGGAAGTACCTGCCTGTGCTGGCGAAGCTGCCGCAGAAGTACATCCACGCGCCGTGGACCGCGCCCGAGCACGTGCTCGCCGAGGCGGGTGTGAAGCTGGGTGACAACTATCCGCGGCCGATCGTGCAGCACGACGTGGCGCGCGCGGAGACGCTGGAACGCTATGGGGTGGTGAAGGGGAAGGCTTCCGGCCGGCTGCCTTCCCCGTAAGCGCGGGGCGGCTCAGGCCGCCAGCATCGCGCTTTCGCGGTAGTGCCGCTGCGCGTCGTCGGGACGGTCGGTGTCCTCGAACAGCCGCGCGAGCGCGAGGTGCGCGCGCACGCGCAGACGGCGCTGCGCTTCGGGCTCCGCGTACTTGAGCGCGCGCTCGAAGCTCGACTGCGCCTTGCCCCACAGTTGCTGGCCGAGGCACAGCACGCCGAGCGTGTAGTACAGGTCGGCATCGTTGGGATGCTGCGCGAGCCACTGCTCGGCCTGCTGGATCTGCGGGAGCGCGCGGCCCGGTTCGGCGCAGTCCGCGTAGCGCTGCACCAGCCGGCTGTCCCAGTTGACCTTGAGCGCATCCTCGACGATGCGGCGCGCCTCGTTCTGATGGCCCAGCGCCGAGAGATAACGCGCCGCGGGTTCCGCGATGCGCACCGCGCGGCGTTCTTCGTTCGAGAGCGATTTCCAGAAGTACAGCAGCGCGTCGGCGTCATGGCGGCGCTCCTCGAGCATCGCTTCGACCGCCATCTGCTTGAGGCGCAGCGCGAGCACCGGATGCAGCGCATTGCGCTTCTCGAGCGAGCGCGCCAGGCGCAGCACCTCGGACCAGTTCTTCAGATGCTGGTGCGCGCGCAGCGCGATGCGCTGCACATGGATCTGGCGGCCGCCCTGTGCCTGCAGTTGCGCGATGGTCTCGAGCGCGCCTTCCGCGTCGCGCGCATCGACGAGCAGTTCCGCCATCGATACCAGCCGTGCCTGTTCGCGCTCGGGGTCGGTGACCTGCGCCATCCAGACGTCGCGGCGGTCCGACTCCTGCATGCGGTGGGCCGCGCGCGCGCCGATCAGCGCCGCCGTCTGGGCCTGGTCGGGCCACGCCTGTGCATCGCGCGCGGCGCGTTCGGCCCGCGCGAAGCGGCCGGCAAACAGGTTCTCGATCGACTCGCGCAAGGCGGCCTGCGCCTTGCTCATGCGGCTGCGCTCGCGATAGGCCGCGGCGCGGCGCGGCATCTCGGACAGATGGCGGATCGTCGACAGCACGGTCCACGCGACGAAGAACGCCAGCAGCAGCAGCGCCAGCGCAAGGTTCAGCGACAGTTCCACCCGATACGGCGGATAGAACAGGACGACGTTGCTATGGTTGAACTGCGTGAACAGCGCGAGCCCCACCGCGCCGCCGAACAGGACCGCTACCCAGAACAGGAGCCGCATCTGCTACTCCTTCTTGAGGGCGCGCAGCGCGCCCAGGCTCTCGGCCATGGTCGGCAGCGTGACGGTCACGGCATTGGCCTGCGCCTGGCGCAGCAGCGTGAGCACGCCCTGGACGCGGCGCGAGCGCGTGTCGAAGTAGCGCGTGATCATCGCCTGCGCGGCGGCCAGGTCGTTGCGGAACACGGGTTCGTTGCGGGACAGCAGCGCCAGGCGCGCATTGAGCAGGCGCAGCTTGACGTTCTCGCGCAGGAACCAGCCCTGGTCGCCCGAGAGCAGCAGCGCGTTGGCGTCGTCCACCTTGCGGATGCGGATGACCTGCGCGAGTTCGTCGAGCACGTAGTCCCAGAGCCGAACGGCGTAGTTCGTGGTGGCAGCAGGTGCGGAGGCACCGCGCGCGGCCGGCGCCGCGGACGCCGCCGATGCCGGCGCGCCTTCGGCGGGCCGGCGGTCGATCATGCGCTCGCTCGAGATCAGCGGCAGCGCGTCGATCTGGTTGATCGATTCGTCGAGCTTGATCGCGGCGCCCGTCAGGTCCGTGTCCGGCACGGCCTTCATGCGCGCGATGTCGCGCGCAATGGCACGGCGCAGCAGGTTGTACTGCGGCTTGTCGGAACGCGCGAGGCGCCCGTCGGCCGATTGCAGCGCGGCCAGCGCGACCTGCACGTTGCCCGTGAGCTGCAGTTGCTGTCCGGCGTTGGTCAGCAGCTGCTGGATCTCCGCGATCTCCCAGTCGTCGCGGTTGCGCATCAGGTCCTGATAGACCTGCTCGAGCGCGGCCTGCTTGTCGCGGGTCTCGCCGACCTGGTCGTCGAGCGCGCCGACCTTTGCCTGCAGCTCCTTGACCGTGTCCTGCGCGTTGCGCGACAGCACGCGCGTTTCCTGCACGAGCGTGTCGTTGCTCTGCTGGCGCCGAGCGAGTTCCTCGGTCAGATGCTCGACGCGGCGCTGCAGCCACCAGAAGCCGGCGGCCATCACGATCAGCAGCACGATGGCGACGGGCCACCATGGATTGAAACGGCGCGCGGGGACCGCCGATGGGGCGGAAAGCGCGGCGGTGTGCGGCGGCACGGTGTAGGCCGCCGGAGGCGGCGCGGCAGCGGGAACGGAGTGTGCGGTCTGGTTATCTGTCGTCACGCGATCGACCTTCGTTGACGTTGTAAGCGGCTCATGTTCTGGCATCTTGCCCGATGCCGGGGGCTCGGCCCGCGGCGCATCGCGCTCCGAGGACGGGGGTAACGATGGCGCTGGCGATGACGCGGGCGATGGTGCTGGAGATGCGGCCGGCCCGGCATGCGCATCGGCCCACTGCAGGCACGCGGTCAGCAACCCCGCATCGCCCGGCGCCGCGGGAATGACATGCACGAACCCCAGCGACTCGGCCTGCCCCGCGATTCTCGCATGGGGCGTGATGCACTGCACCTGAAGAAGTCGTGACAGTTCCTGCGGCGACAGATGCAGGCGGGCCAGCGCATCGAGATTGCGCACGGCCTCGGAACTCGTCAGCAGCCACGCCTGCGGCGGCGCTTCGGGTCGCAGGCCGTCTCGCACGGCCTGCCATTGCATCGCGCTCGGCTCCGGCAGCGTGCGGCGGTAGGCCTCGACGGCCTCGACCGTCGCGCCCGCGTCGCGCAGACGCTGCGCCAGCCAGTCGCGGCCGCCGTTGCCACGGATGATCAATACGCGCCGGCCCGCGTAGCCGCCGATGGCGGGCAGGCTGTCGAGGCGCGACCATAACGCTTCCGAGTCGAACCGCGCGGGCTCCCCCGCGCCATTGCCGTCGGCGGCCTCGCTGTCGTCAGCGCCGCCATTCCCATTGCCGCCGCCATGACCATTGAGGTGGCCATCGGCGCCGGCGGGCGCGATCACGGTATAAGCCGGCGCCGCGATACCGCGCTCGGCAAGCGCCGCCACCGAGGACGGGCCCACGACGGCCACGGGCACGCCGGCCGGCCATTGCGCGACCGCGGTGTTCTGCACCTGCGCGAGCGCATCGAGCGCGTACGCGATGGCGTTCGGGCTGACGAAGACGACGAGCGCGTAGTCGGCGAGGCGCGCGAGCGCGGCGCGCAACGGCCCGTCATCGTCGGTCGGTCCGATCGCGAGCAGCGGAAAGCCGAGCACGTCGAGGCCGTGCGTATGCAGGGCCTCGGTCAGTTGCCGGGACTGCCCGGCAGGTCGCGTGACGACGACGGTCGGACGCGGCATGCGTGTCCTCAGGCGGGGGCCGGGCCGCTGCCCGACCCATGGCCTGCCTTGTCCGCTTCCGCCGATTCGAGCACGGCCAGGATCTCGCCCGCGCCCTGCCCGAGCAGATCGCCCGCCACCGCGCTGCCGAGCTGCTCGGCCTGCGCGACGCTGGTCACACGCGCCATCGCATGCGCGCGCACGTTGCGGCTGCCGTCGGGCATCGCGACAAACGCGTCCAGTTGCAGGTCGCCGCCATGCCAGCGCGCATGCGCGCCGAGCGGAACCTGGCACGAACCGCCCAGCCGGCGCGATACCGCGCGTTCGGCCAGCACGGCCATCGCGGTCGGGCCGTCGTTGAGCGGCGCGAGCCATTCGGCCAGCTCGGGCCGGTCGGCGCGGATCTCGATGCCGAGCGCGCCCTGCCCGGCCGCCGGCAGCGACGCCTCGGGCCCGATCAGCGCGCGGATGCGGTCGCCGAGGCCCAGGCGCTTGAGCCCGGCCGCGGCAAGGATAATCGCGCCATAATCGCCGCGATCGAGCTTGCCCAGGCGAGTGTCGAGATTGCCGCGGAGCGGCTTGATCACGAGATGCGGATAGCGGTTGCGGATCGCGGCCTCGCGACGCAGGCTCGAGGTGCCGACCACGGTGCCGGGAGGCATCTCGTCGAGCGACGCGAACTGCGAGGACACCAGTGCGTCGCGCGGATCCTCGCGCGTCATGACGGCCGTCAGCGCGAACCCCTCGGGGAGCTCCATCGGCACGTCCTTCAGGGAATGCACGGCGAGGTCCGCGCGGCCTTCGGCCATCGCGATCTCGAGCTCCTTGACGAACAGTCCCTTCCCGCCGACCTTGGAGAGCGTCCTGTCGAGAATCTGATCACCCCTTGTCGTCATTCCGAGAATGGACACATCGCAGGCGGGATAGTATTGTTGCAACGCAGCACGCACATATTCGGCCTGCCAGAGCGCGAGACGGCTCTCGCGGGAGGCAATGACGAGCTTTTGCGGTGCGTTCCGCTGTATGGAAGAGGCAGATGCTTGCATGCGCGCATGGTAGCACGCACGTCGCGCGCACTTTGGCACACCTCGGCGTATCAGACCTATAAGACACAAGAGGAGATTGCATGACGCAGCCCGCTGCGCGCCCCGCCGGCCGGACCCGTTCCGCCGGCAGCAAGACCAGTGCAAGGAAACTGGCAACAAGCGCCCCAAAAGACACTTCCAACACGAAATCGAAGGCCGCGGCCAATGGCGCCGACAAGGACCTGCCCCTGCGCGAGGACATCCGTTTCCTTGGCCGCCTGCTCGGCGATTGCGTGCGCGAGCAGGAAGGCGAAGCCGCATTCGACCTCGTGGAGACGATTCGCCAGACCGCCGTGCGATTCCGCCGCGAGAACGACCGCGCCGCGGGCACCGAGCTGGATCGCCTGCTCAAGCGGCTGTCGCGCGACCAGACCAACTCGGTCGTGCGCGCATTCAGCTATTTCTCGCATCTGGCCAATATCGCCGAGGACCAGCACCATAACCGCCGCCGCCGCGTCCATGCGCTGGCGGGCTCGCCGCCGCAGCCGGGCAGTATCGCGCGCGCGCTGGAAGCCATCGATGCGGCCGGCGTGACGGGCAAGCAGTTGCGGGAATTCCTCGACCAGGCGCTGATCGTGCCCGTGCTCACCGCGCACCCGACCGAGGTGCAGCGCAAGAGCATCCTCGATGCCGAGCGCGAGATCGCGCGCCTGCTGGCCGAGCGCGACCTGCCGATGACCGCGCGCGAGCGCGATCACAACACCGCCCAGCTGCGCGCGCGCGTGACCACGCTCTGGCAGACCCGCATGCTGCGCAATACGCGGCTGATGGTCGTCGACGAGATCGAGAACGCGCTCTCGTATTACCGCACCACGTTCCTCCACGGCATTCCGCGTCTGATGAGCGAGATCGAGGAGGATATCGCCGCGGTATTCCCGGCCGCGCGCAAGAGCAAGAGTCTGAACGGCGCGACAAGCTCGCCCCAGCCGCTTGCCCCGTTCCTGCAGATGGGCTCCTGGATCGGCGGCGATCGCGACGGCAACCCCAACGTCACGGCGGAAACGCTCGAGCATGCGGCCGGCCAGCAGGCGCAGATGATTCTCGCGTGGTATCTGGACGAACTGCACGCGCTCGGTGCCGAGCTATCGATGTCCTCGCTGATGGTCGATGCGAGCCCCGAACTGATGGCGCTGGCCGAGGCCTCGCCCGACCACTCCGACCATCGCGCGGACGAGCCCTATCGCCGCGCGCTGATCGGCATGTACGCGCGCCTGGCCGCCACGGCGCATGCCCTTACCGGCCACACGACGATGCGCCATCCCGTGGCCGACGTGGAGCCGTACGCCAATGCGGAAGCGTTCGCGGCCGACGTGCGCATCGTCGTGGAATCGCTCCGCGCGCATCACGGCGAAGCGCTGTCGCGCGCGCGCATCGACTCGCTGGCCCGCGCGATCGCGGTGTTCGGCTTCCACCTCGCGTCCATCGACATGCGCCAGGTATCGGACGTGCATGAAGCGGTGATCGCCGAACTGCTCGCGGCCGCGGGCGTCGAGGCCGACTACGCGTCGCTGCCCGAGGAACGCAAGCTCGCGCTGCTGCTGGACGAACTGCGCCAGCCGCGTCCGCTCACGCTGCCGTGGCACGACTACTCGGAGCAGACGCGCGCCGAGCTCGCGATCTTCTCGCGCGCGCGCGACCTGCGCGCGCGCTTCGGCAACCGTGTGGCGCGCAACTACATCATCTCCCACACGGAGACGCTGTCGGACCTGATCGAGGTCATGCTGCTGCAGAAGGAAACCGGCATGCTGCGCGGGACGCTCGGCAGCAAGACCGATCCGGCGCGCATGGAGCTCATGGTCATTCCGCTGTTCGAGACCATCGAGGACTTGCGCAACGCGGCGGGCATCATGCAGTCGCTGCTGGAACTGCCTGGCTTTGCATCGGTGATCGCCGCGCATGGCGGCGAGCAGGAAGTCATGCTCGGCTATTCGGACTCGAACAAGGATGGCGGCTTCCTGACGTCGAACTGGGAACTGTACAAGGCGGAACTCGCGCTCGTGAAACTGTTCGAGACGCGCCGCGTCAAGCTGCGGCTGTTCCACGGACGCGGGGGCACCGTCGGCCGCGGCGGCGGTCCGACCTATCAGGCGATCCTGTCGCAGCCCCCCGGCACCGTGAACGGCCAGATCCGCCTGACCGAACAGGGCGAGATCATCAACAGCAAGTTCGCCAACGCGGAGATCGGCCGGCGCAACCTGGAAACCGTGATTGCCGCCACGCTCGAGGCCTCGCTGCTGCCGACGCAGAACGCGCCGAAGGAACTGGCCGCGTACGAGGCCGTGATGCAGCAGTTGTCCGATCATGCGTTCCGCGCGTACCGCGAGCTCGTCTACGAGACGCCCGGCTTCAAGGACTACTTCTTCGCCACGACGCCGATCACCGAGATCGCCGACCTGAACCTCGGTTCGCGTCCGGCCTCGCGCAAGCTGATGGACAAGCAGCATCGCCGCATCGAGGACCTGCGCGCGATTCCATGGGGGTTCTCGTGGGGTCAGTGCCGGCTGCTGCTGCCGGGCTGGTTCGGCTTCGGCAGCGCGGTCAAGGCGCTGCTGGACGCCGCGGGTGACGACAAGGCTCGCAAGGCCACCGAGGGAGCGCTGCGGCGGATGGTCAGGAACTGGCCGTTCTTCTCGACGCTGCTATCCAATATGGACATGGTGCTGGCCAAGACCGATCTGGCCGTTGCCTCGCGCTATGCGGCGCTGTGCGAGGACAAGGCGCTGCGCAAGACGGTGTTCGCGCGCATCAGTGCCGAGTGGCACCTGACCAGCGAGATGCTGGCGCTGATCACCGGCAGGCAGGAGCGGCTTTCCGACAATCCGCTGCTCGCGCGTTCGATCAAGAACCGCTTTGCCTACCTCGATCCGCTGAACCACCTGCAGGTGGAACTGCTCAAGCGCTACCGCGCGGGCAAGGACTGCGACGACGTGCGGGTGCGGCGCGGTATCCACCTGACGATCAACGGCGTTG
>NZ_JASATF010000016.1:0-169496 GCF_038440175.1 Cupriavidus sp. OTU4054 | reverse complement strand
TGCCCCGCGCCACGATCGCCCCGCCGGGCAGGCTCTCCGGATAGGCGCGCCGCACGAGCGCGTGGATGCGCGCCATCAGTTCCGCCGGGCGCACGGGCTTGACCATATAGTCGTCCGCGCCCGCCATGAGCATCTCGACGATATCGGCCTCGCCGTCGCGCACGGTCACGAACATCACCGGCAGGCGCGGATCCAGATGCGCGCGCGCCCACGCGAGCACGTCGCGCCCCGACACGCCGGCCACGTTCCATTCGATCAGCAGCATGTCGAAAGGTGTCGCGCGCAGGGCCCGCAGCAGCTGGCAGCCGCGCGTGAACGTCGTGCAGGCGTGTCCCGCGGCTGCGGCGGCCTCGCGGATCAGTGATGCGTCCGAGAGGTCGTCCTCGAGCGAAGCAATCGTAATTCCCATCGTCGTCCCTGTTGGCTGCCGTCAGCCATCATTAGAGACGACTCGGCGGCCGTTGCACATGAGACGATCCTCATTTATTGGCCCGCAACAAAAGTTTACTTCGCGCGCGCGGCGGGGCCTCCTACCATGGGCCCTCCCCTGATCCCTGCCGGAGGCCGCTGCCGTGGATATAGCCGTGCTCGACGACGATCCGGCGCGCGCGATGCTGCTGGAGCGCGCGCTGCGCCGTGGCGCCCACCGCTGCATGCGCTTCCGCCACGGTACCGCGCTGCTCGACGCGATGCGGCATCAGGGCTTCGACGCGCTGCTGCTGGACAGCGACCACGGCGGCGCCGATGTCCGCGAGTTCGTGCGTATCGTGCGGCAGTCGTTCGGTCACGGCGTGCCCCTGGTGGTCCTGTCCGCCGCGCACGAGGAAGCGGAAGTCGTGGGTTGCCTGCGCGACGGCGCCGATGCGTGCCTGCGCAAGCCCGTGCGCGAACGCGAGCTGGTGGCGCGGGTGGAGGCGCTCGCGCGGCGCGCGGCGGCGCCGTTCCGGCGTGCGGGGAATATCGGGGGAAGCGGTGCCGGCCGTCCCGGCAACGACGCTCCCGAGCTCGTCTATGGCCGTTACCGGTTCGAGGTGGGCGAGCGCCGCGCGTGGGTGCGCGACCGCTGCGTGAAGCTGGCGCCGAAGGAGTTCGCGCTCGCGCTGCTGCTGTTCCGCCATCTCGGCGCGCTGGTCACGCGGCGCCTGATGGTGGATCAGGTCTGGCAGGGCAAGGTGTCCGACGGCGCGCGCACGATCGACAGTCACCTGTCGCGCGTGCGCGGCAAGCTCGAACTCTGGCCGCACAACGGCGTGGACCTGCGCACGGTCCACGGCCTCGGCTGCCGGCTCGATGCGGTGTAGCGGGCCGCGTGGGTCGGTAGGGTCCCGCTCAGTCCGCCTTGATGCCCGCTTCCTTCACGATGCGCGCGTTGTCATCGTATTCCGCGTGAATCGACGCCGCGAACTGCGCGGCGGTACCGCCGGTGGGCACTTCGCCGTCACGCAGCAGGCGCTCGCGCACCTCGGGCGATGCCAGCGCCTTGTTCAGTTCCGCGTTGAGGCGATTGACGATCGCGGGCGGCGTCTTGCCCGGCGCGAACACGCCGAACGTCGAGGTCAGGTTGGCCTTCGGAAAGCCGAGTTCGGCCATCGTCGGTACGTTCGGCAGGCTCTCGATCCGCTTGGGCGCGCCCACGGCGATCGCGCGCAGCTTGCCGGCCTGCATCTGGCCCGTCAGTTGCGGGCTCGCGTTGGTGCTCATGACCTCGAACTGGCCGCCGAGCGCGTCGTTCATCTGCTGGCCGCCGCCCTTGTACGGAATCAGCGTCACGTCGGCCTTCGACTTCGCCCTGACCTGCTCGAGCATCACGTGGCCCACCGTGCCCAGGCCCGACGTCGCCCAGCGCACCGAGCCCGGCTTGGCGCGCGACTGGGCGATGAGGTCCGGGAACGACTGGCCCGTGAAGGCCTGCGTCGCGACCACGAGCACCGGCGAGTACATGACGCTCATCACCGGCGCGATATCGCGGCGCGGGTCGTAGTTGACGCGGCCGACATGCGGGTTGAGCGTCAGCGGGCTCGTCGAGGCGAACCCGATCGTATAGCCGTCCGGCGCCGCCTTGGCGACGGCGTCGATCCCGATGCTGCCGCCCGCGCCCGCGCGGTTCTCCACCACGACCGATGCGCCCATCTGCGCGGTCAGCTGGTCGCCCAGCGCGCGCGCGACGGTGTCGCTGATGCCGCCGGTCGGGTAGGCGACGATCAGACGGATCGGGCGGCTCGGGTACGTGTCGGGCTGCGCGGCGTGGGCGGCAGGGACGCCGGCGGTGGCGGTGAGGCCGGCGGCGAGGGCGAGGGCCGCAAGGTTCGGCGTGCGGATCGGCGTGCGGATCGGCGTGCTAAGGGGAGAAACCATGGTGAGAAGCTGAGGGTCGGCAGAGGTTTGGAATGGGAATGCGGTTGCCCGGAAACGGGTCATTCGCCGGTCCGGCGCACCGGAATCACGCACCGGGGCCATTCGCCGGCGGGGGCGATGTCTCCAGCGGCTGCTCGGGCACCCACGAGACGAAGAGCTCGTTGGCACGATCGTAGAGCCGCCACGACGTCCCGCATTCGCGGCACGTGAACGACATCATGCTGTACGGCACGCCCGCGGCGCTCTGGCTGACCAGCGGCGCCGTGCTGCGCAGGGCCAGGCACGCATGCGGCTCGCGCCGGCGCGAATCGGCGGCGAGCGCGAGGCAATGCGCGCAGGCGGGACGCCCGGAGGCGGGGGAAGACGGGGTTACGGCGGACTTCATGACCGCAATGATGCCGCAAAACGCATGCCCGGATCGAGATTCCTCGCCCGATCGATTGTTCCATGTCAGTGCGTGCACAAAAAACACTTTACGTGGCGCGCCGGCATCGCCAAGATTTTGCCTCGCGTCACTTACCCCACAACAACAGGAGCATCCGACATGCCACACCCCGCCCTGCGGCCGCTTTCCGCCTCCCTCGCGCTTGCGCTGGCCACGCTGGCCTGCGCCGCGCAGGCCGCCCCGGTCGAGCCCGCCTATCGGCTGGCCCAGCAGGAGAAGCCCGCGCTGATCGACACCATGCGCGACCTCGTGTCGATCGAGTCGGGCAGCAAGGACATCGAAGGCCTGGACCGCATTGCCAACCTGATCCGCGACCGGCTTGCCGCGCTCGGCGGTGACGCGAAGCTGGTGGAGCCGACCGAGGTCTATCGGATGGAAGACACGCCCGAGAAGGTCGGCAAGATGGTGCTGGCGCAGTTCAAGGGCACCGGCAAGCGCAAGATCATGCTGATCGCCCACATGGATACCGTCTACCTGCGCGGCATGCTTGCGCAGCAGCCGTTCCGCGTGGAAGGCGACCGCGCCTACGGCCTGGGCATCGCCGACGACAAGAACGGCGTCGCGGTGATCCTCCACACCGTGGCCATCCTGCAGAAGATGAACTTCAAGGATTACGGCACGCTCACCGTGCTGATCAACGGCGACGAGGAGATCAGCTCGCCGGGCGCGCGCGCGACGATGACGAAGCTCGGCGCCGAGCAGGACGCCGTGTTCTCGTGCGAGGCCACGCGCATCAGCGGGGACCGCCTGTCGCTGGCCACCAGCGGCATCGGCGCCATCGCGCTCAAGGTGGAAGGCAAGTCGTCGCACGCGGGCAGCTCGCCCGAGCTCGGCCGCAATGCGTTCTACGAGATGGCGAACCAGGTGCTGCAGATGCGCGACCTGTCGAATCCGGACACGGGTCTCAAGGTCAACTGGACGATCGCCAGCGCCGGCACCAACCGCAACGTGATTCCGGCCATCGCCACCGCGCAGGCGGACGTCCGCGTGCTCCGCACCGCCGACTACGACGGCCTCGAGAAGACGCTGCATGAGCGGATTCAGAAGAAGCTGATTCCCGATACGAAGGTGGAGGTGAAGTTCGAACGCCGCCGTCCGCCGCTCGAGGTCACGCAGGCCGCGCGCACGCTGGCCGCGCACGCGCAGGGCATCTATGCGGAAATCGGCGAGAAGCTGGCCGTGTACGACACCGCCGAAGGCGGCGGCACCGATGCCGCGTTCGCGGCGGCCGGCACCAAGGCCCCCGTGATCGAGCGCTTTGGCCTGCGCGGCTTTGGCGCGCATTCGAACGACGCGGAATACGTGGACCTGAACTCGGTCACGCCGCGCCTGTATCTGCTGACGCGCATGATCATGGACGTGTCGCAGGACAAGGCCGGCAAGTAAGCAGCAAAAAAACGCCCTCGCCTTTCGGCAGAGGGCGTTTGTCCGCAGGCGCGGCTGTCAGGCGACCGCGCGCTTTCGCAGATCCGGCAGGAACACCGCCAGCAGGCCCAGCAGCGGCAGGTACGCGCAGAGACGGTAGACCGACGTGATGCCGTGCGTATCGGCGAGGTGGCCCAGCACCGCGGCGCCGATGCCGCCCATGCCGAACGCGAAGCCGAAGAACAGCCCGGACACCATGCCCACCTTGCCCGGAATCAGTTCCTGCGCGAACACGAGGATCGCCGAGAACGCCGAGGCCAGGATAAAACCGATGACCACCGTCAGCACGCCGGTCCAGAACAGGTTCGCGTGCGGCAGCAGCAGCGTGAACGGCGCCACGCCGAGAATCGAGGCCCAGATCACCTGCTTGCGTCCGACGCGGTCGCCGATCGGACCGCCGAGGATCGTGCCGGCCGCCACCGCGAACAGGAACAGGAACAGGTACACCTGCGACGACTGGCGCGTGAGCCCGAACTTCTCCATGAGATAGAACGTGTAGTACGTGTTCAGGCTCGCCATGTAGAAGTACTTGGAGAAGATCAGCAGCAGCAGCACCGCGATCGCGCGCACGACCGTCGAGGTCGGCAGCTTCGCCACGGCGCCGGCGGCCTTCTTCTTGCCCGCGCGTTCGGCCAGATGACGGCCGTACCAGCCGCCGATCTGCCACAGCACGGCGATCGCGATCACGGCCGCCACGGAGAACCACGCGACATTGCCCTGCGTGTGGACGATCCATGCGGCCAGCAGCGGACCCATCGCACTGCCGCCATTGCCGCCGACCTGGAAGATCGACTGCGCCAGACCGTGCTTGCCGCCCGATGCCAGGCGCGCCACGCGCGACGACTCCGGATGGAAGATCGAGGAGCCCGTGCCCACCAGCGCGGCGGCCACCAGCAGCACGCCGTAGGTCGGCGCCACGGACAGCAGCAGCAGGCCGCCGAGCGTGAAGCCCATGCCGATGGCCAGCGAATGCGGCTTGGGATGCTTGTCGGTGTACAGGCCGACGATGGGCTGCAGCAGCGAGGCCGTGATCTGATAGGTCAGCGTCAGCAGGCCGATCTGCGTGAAGCTCAGGTTGAAGCCCCCCTTGAGCATCGGGTAGATCGCCAGAATCAGCGACTGGATCATGTCGTTGAGGAAGTGCGCGAAGCTGATCGCGTACAACACGCGGAAGCGCGTGCCCTCCTCCTTCTGCTGCGCCGCGCCGGCGGCGGCCTGGGCGGTATGGACGGTGGTGGTCATGGTGCGGGGGCTCATTGGCCCGGTTGTCTCGCTGGGAATCCTTGGAAATTTCTGGGAACCTTTTCCAACTGTCCGCAGATGCTAAATGGCAAAACAGCGCCTGTCCTGCGAGAATGGGGGCGCGACCTTGGAGAAAAGGACATGCCCACAGGCAAAACCGCCCCGACCCCCGCGCGCGCGGACTCCCACGCGCCCTCGCCCGCCTATCTGCAGTTCGACCGCAGCCCGATGCCGGTCACGGCCATGGCGGCCGACTATGCGGCAGGCCACGAGACCAAGCCGCACCAGCATCCCCACGCGCAGCTCGTCCATGCGGTGCACGGCGTGATGGTCGTCAACACGGCGCAGGGCCAGTGGCTCGTGCCGCCCACGCGCGGCATGTGGATGCCGGGCAATACCACCCACTGGATCCGCATGGCCAGCCGCGTGCAGATGCGGACCGCCTATATCCGTCCCGATGCCGCGCCGGACCTGCTCACCCAATGCACGGTGCTCGGCATCTCTCCGCTGCTGCGCGAACTGATCCTCGCGGCGATCGACATCCCCCTGCCCTATGCGGACGACTCGCGCGACGGACGGCTGATGCGGCTGCTGCTGGACGAGGTGTTGCGCGTGCCGACGCTGCCGCTGCATCTGCCACGGCCCGACGACGCGGGGCTGCGGGAAATCTGCGAGGAAATCGTGGAGACGCCCGATTCCGATCTGACGCTCGTGGACTGGGGCGCGCGCCTCGGGCTCGATCCCAAGACGATCCAGCGCCGGTTCGCGCGCGAGACGGGCATGACGTTCGGGCAGTGGCGCCAGCAGGCGCGGCTGCTCGCGGCGCTGGAAAAACTGGCCGCGGGAGAGAAGGTGGTGGATATCGCGCTGGACCTCGGCTACGACAGCCCCAGCGCGTTCGCGACGATGTTCAAGCGGCAGTTCGGCGTGCCGCCGAGCGCGTTCTTCCGATAGCGGCCGGTCAGGCCTCGTCCGAGAGGTAACGCTCGACCAGGCGCGTCCAGTACGCAGCGCCCACGGTCAGATTCTCGTCGTTGAAGTCGTACCCCGCGTTATGCAGCAGCGGCTGGTTCGCGCCATTGCCCATGCGCACGAAGCAGCCCGGGCGCTGCTGCAGGAAGTACGCGAAGTCCTCGCTGCCCGCGATGCGATGGAAGTTGCCGATCGCGCGTTCCGGCCCCACGAGTTCCTCGGCGACCTGCTGCGCGAACGCCGTCTCGCGCTCGCTGTTCACGAGCACCGGATAGCCGCGCACGTAGTCGATCTCCACGGTCGCGCCATAGCCTTCGGCATGCGCGGTGGCCAGCTGGCGGATGCGCGCCTCCATCGACGCCCTCACCTCGGCGCTGAACGAGCGCACGCTGATTTCCATGCGCGCGCTGTCGGGAATCACGTTCGGGGCGTGGCCCGCATGCAGCGTGCCGATGGTCACCACCGCGGTCTCGTTCGGATCGACGTTACGCGCCACGACCGACTGCAATGCCATGACGAGGCTGCCCGCGACGAGAATCGGATCGATGGCCTGATGCGGACGCGCGGCATGGCCGCCCTTGCCACGGATCGTGATGGCCACCGTATCGCACGCGGCCATGAACGGCCCCGCGCGGAACATGAATGTGCCCGCTTCCACGCCCGGATGGTTGTGCAGGCCGAAGATCGCGTCGCAGGGGAATCGCTCGAACAGGCCATCGGCGAGCATGCGCTCTGCCCCGCCGCCCGCGCCGATTTCCTCGGCCGGCTGGAAGATCAGGTTCACGGTGCCGTCGAACTGGCGCGTGCGCGCAAGCTGGCGGGCCGCGCCCAGCAGCACGGTGGTGTGGCCATCGTGGCCGCATGCGTGCATCTTGCCTTCATGCACGCTGGCGTACGGCAGACCCGACCGCTCGTGGATCGGCAGCGCATCCATATCGGCGCGGATGCCCACGCTGCGGCGGCTCTGGCCGTTTCGCAGCGTGCCGACCACGCCGGTCCCGCCCACGTTGCGCGTGACCTCGTAGCCCCACGCCTCGAGCCGGCTCGCGACGAGTTCCGAGGTGTGGAGCTCGTTGAACGCGAGTTCCGGGTGCTGGTGGATGTGGCGCCGGATGTCCTGCAGCTCGGCCCGGCTGTCGAGCGTGTCGTGCAGCGTGCAGAAGTGGCGGGGCTTGAAAGGCTTGTCGGCGGGGGTACCGTCGGCATCGGGTTCGTCGATCTGAACCGTCTTCAATATCGACTCTATTTCGGGGGCGTGTTCGGACATGGCGTGGGCTCTCGTCTTGTGACAGCGTTGATTTCAGTGTGTCACGTGAAATCCGCAGATAAAACCCCGATTGCGGATTTCGTGCGGATGCGCCCCAAATCGCCGCAAAACTGTTGCCCGCACGGAACGCTTTGCAAGGAAACGCGACGCTTTGTATGAAGACGTTTCAGCGGGGAACCTCGTTGACAGACATTCCCCGCACCCAAGTCGGTGCATGACCGACAGACAGTCCGCGTTCTAGCGCTCGCCGTAGGGCACCACGAGCTGGGTCTGCACGCCGAGGCCCTCGATATGCAGACGCATCGTGTCGCCCGCGTTCAGGTAGCGCGGCGGCTTGAAGCCCATGCCGACGCCCGGCGGCGTGCCCGTGGCGATGAGGTCGCCGGGCATCAGCGTCATGAAGCGGCTGACGTAGCTGACCACGGTGGCCACGTCGAACACCATCGTCGCGGTGGAGCCCTTCTGCATGCGTTCGCCGTTCACATCGAGCCACATGGCGAGCTTCTGCGGGTCCGCCACCTCGTCGCGCGTCACGAGCCACGGCCCCACGGGACAGAACGTGTCGCAGCCCTTGCCCTTGTCCCAGGTGCCGCCGCGCTCCAGTTGAAACTCGCGTTCGGACACATCGTTGACCACGCAGTATCCGGCCACGTGGTCCAGCGCCGATTCGCGCGATACGTTGCGCGCCGTCGTGCCGATGACCACGCCGAGCTCCACTTCCCAGTCGCTCTTCTCGGAGCCGAACGGCAGCATCACGGGATCGTCCGGGCCGTTCAGGGACGTGGTCGCCTTCAGGAAGACGATCGGCTCGGCCGGCAGCGCCATGCCCGCCTCGGCCGCATGGTCCGCGTAGTTGAGCCCGATCGCGATGATCTTGCCGATGCCGGTCCAGGGCACGCCATGGCGCTGGCTGTCCACGAGCGGCAGGCTCGCCGGATCGATCCTGGCCAGCTTCGCGAGCGCCGCAGGCGAGAGTTCCTGCGGACCGATGTCTCCAATCACGCCCGAGAGGTCACGGACGCGGCCGTCGCTGTCGACGAGGCCCGGGCGCTCCGCACCGGGATGCCCAACACGTACGAGCTTCATTGTTTTCCTTTTGCGATGGTTGCGATGGTTGCGATGGTCAGTGGCGCGCCGGCAGCGTTCAGCGCGCGCCCAGGAGTTGCTCGATCCTGCCGACGAGCTGCCTGTCGTCCGGCTTCGTCTTGCTGTCGTAGCTGCCGACCACCTGCCCGTTCCGGTCGATCAGGTACTTGTAGAAGTTCCACTTCGGCGCGGTGCCGGTCTCCCTGGCCAGCAGCGCGTACATCGGGTTCGCCTCGCCGCCGCGCACGTGGGTCTTGCCCAGCATCGGAAACTTGACGCCATACGTGTTGTAGCAGAAGTCGGAGATTTCCTTCTCCGAGCCGGGCTCCTGCGAGAAGTCGTTCGAGGGGAAGCCCAGCACCACGAGGCCACGCTCGCGATACTTGCCGTACAGCGCCTCGAGCCCCTCGTACTGGGGCGTGAATCCGCAATAACTGGCGGTGTTGACCACGAGCACGACCTTGCCCGCGTACTGGCAGAGATTCTGCGGGGCCTCGTCCTGCAGGCGCGGGAACTTGAAGTTCAGCGATGCCGGGCAGGCGCCGGCCGCGGGGCTCGTGGCGGGGCTGGCGGCGCCGGCGTTAGTTGCAGGTTTGTCGGCCGCCTGCGCGGGCAAGGCGGCCATCGTCGCGGCCGCCGCCAGGGCGGCGCCGGCTGACAGCATGGCGGAAAGCGTACGGGTCATGGCGGCATTCTCCGGTTCAGGAACCTTCCGGTTCGGGGATCGCGCCAAGTGTACTGTTCCTGCGGGCGATCCGCCTCAGTCCATCATCGCGGTCTTCGCATGCTCGGTGACGCTGCCGCGCAGTTCGAGGTCCGGCATGCGGCGGACGATCACGAGCGCGACGATCGCGGCCAGCGCGCCCGCCGCGAAGATCAGGTGGAAGCCCGACTCCACGCCGCCGGCCAGCGCCTGGCGCGCGGCCGGCGACAGGTGCGCCATGGCCTCGCTGCCGTGGCGCAGCGCGCCGAGGTCGAGCGACTCGGCAATGCCCGCCCGCGTCATCGCCGTGCGGAACTCGAGCGCCAGCAGCGTGCCCGCCAGGGCGCCGCCGATGGCGCTGCCGAGCGAACGGATAACGAGCAACGCGCCCGTGCCCGAGCCCATGTCGCGGCGTTCGAGCGCGTTCTGGACGCCGATCAGCGTGCCGACCATGGTCATGCCGAGGCCGACACCGGCGATCGTCATGGCGATCAGCACCAAGACGGTCGGCACGGCGGGCGTCGCCGCCGCCAGCGCGATCAGACCGATGGCCGCGGCGACGTAGCCCCCGGTCAGGATGCCGCGCATGCGGCCGACGCGCGGCGCGAGCCACGCCACCACGAGGTTGCCGGCCACGGTGGACAGCAGGAACGGCACCACGAGCAGGCCCGACATCGATGCGTCGGCGCCGCGCACGAGCTGGAACAGCAGCGGCAGCGCGAAGATGCAGAGGAAGATATTGAGCGCCGACATCGCCGATGCGCCCACGCCCATCACATAGGCGCGGTTATGGAACAGGCGCGGCGCGAGCATCGGATCGGGCGCGCGGTGTTCCTGCCACGCGAGCAGCGCGAGCGCGATGGCGGTAATGCCGAGCAGCGCGCCCATCTCGGGCGAGATCCAGTCGAATGCGTCGCCGGCCCAGCTCATGCCGAGCAGGAACGCGACGATCGCCACCGCGAGCAGCAGCGCGCCGAGCCAGTCCACGCGGACTGCGCCGCCGCGGGGGCGCAGATGCGCGAGGCCGCGGTAGCACATGGCCATGGCGAGCGCGCCGAGCGGCACGTTGATCCAGAACAGCCAGCGCCACGACATATGGTCCGAGACCCAGCCGCCGACGAGCGGGCCGGCGATCGACGCCATGGCCCACACCATCGCCAGATACCCCTGGTAGCGGCCGCGCTGGCGCGGCGCCACCACATCGGCGATCGCGGCCTGCGCCAGCGACATCAGGCCGCCGCCGCCCACGCCCTGCAGCGCGCGGAACAGGATCAGCTGCGATAGCGACTGGGCGAGCGCGCAGGCCACCGAGGCCACCACGAACAGCGAGATCGCGATCATCAGCAGCCGGCGCCGTCCGAAGCTGTCCGAGAGCTTGCCGTAGAGCGGCGTCGTGACCGTCGAGACGATCAGGTACGCGGTCACGATCCACGACAGATGCCCAAACCCGTTCAGGTCGTTCGCGATGGCCGGCACCGCTGGAATGACCACGGTCTGGTCCAGCGCGGCGAGCAGGATACACAGCACGATGCCGCCGATCACGCGCATGATCGCGCCGTGATCGAGTTGCTCGTGGCTGGCGTGGGCTGCGGGAGAATGGGAAGACGACCCGCCAGCCTCTGCGGTGGGCTGTGCGGTTTGAGCGGACAAAGGCGGGGACATCAGGCGCGGCCTTATTCAGTAATCGCATAATTATATGCGTCTACCGAACGGTGGCGGCGCCTGCTTTAAACAATCGGAACGGCGGACGAATAGCGGTGGGCTATCTGGTTCGCGCCGCCTCAGTGGACGTTGCCGGAGATGTAGTGTTCCAGTTGCTCGATGATGAATTTCTGCTCGGAGATGATGTCCTTCACCAGGTCGCCGATCGACAGCATGCCGACGAGTTCGTCGCCCTCCATCACCGGCAGGTGGCGCAGGCGATGGCGCGTCATCAGCGCCATGCAGTCATCGGTGCTCTGGTCCGCGCGCACATAGATCACCGAGCTCGTCATGATCTCGCGCACCAGCGTCTCGCGCGACGTGCGCTGCATCAGGATCACCTTGCGCGCGTAATCGCGCTCGCTGAGGATGCCGACGATCTTGTTTTGCTCCATGACGAGCAACGCGCCGATCCCTTTTTCCGCCATCAGCTGCAGCGCGGCGTACACCGTCGCTACCGGCGGGATGCTGAAGATGGCTTGCGTTGGCTTCGATTCCAGAACCTGCCGTGCGGTTTTCATACCCACTCCTCGTTCGGTCTCTTGCGTCTGGGACATCCGTGCGGCACCGCGCAAAACGCCGCCGGCCGCCTCTCCAGATTAGCAAAGGATCGGCGGCGCTTACAGGGTGACTTGTACGAATCTTGTCACGGGACGTAAGCTCCGCTGAGGCTTGTGCATCACTCGGCGAATCACTCCGTGAGCATGCGCACCTTGACCTTGCGGCCCTTGACCTTGACCTCGTTGAGCTTGCGGACGGCTTCGCGGCCGATGGCGCGATCGACGGCGATATACGTGGACATCTCCATCACGTTGATCTTGCCGATCTGTTCCTTCGCAAAGCCCGCGTCGCCGGTCAGCGCGCCGAGCAGGTCGCCCGGACGGTACTTTTCCTTGCGGCCGCCCAGCATCTGCAGCGTCACCATGGGCGGCAGCAGCCGCTCGGTGCCCGTGGGCAGCAGTTCCGCCACCGCGTGCCATTCGAACTCGCCGCCGTGGTGCTGCTCCAGATTCCCCACGCGGCCCATCTCGTTCATGCTGACCAGCGTGAACGCCCAGCCTTCGGCATCGGCGCGGCCCGTGCGGCCGACCCGGTGCACATGCACCTCGGGGTCGGGCGTGACGTCGACGTTGATCACGGCCTCCAGCTGCGAGATATCGAGACCCCGCGCCGCCACGTCGGTGGCGACGAGGATGGAGCAGCTACGGTTGGCAAACTGCACGAGCACCTGGTCGCGGTCGCGCTGGTCGAGCTCGCCATGCAGCGCGAGGGCCTGGTAGCCCTGCGCGCGCAGCAGATCGACGAGGTCGCGGCAGCGTGCCTTTGTATTGCAGAAGGCGAGGGTGCTGGCGGGGCGGTAATGCTCGAGCAGCCGCGCCACGGTGTTCAGGCGCTGGCCTTCCTCGATCTCGTAGAAGCGCTGGCGGATCTTGCCGGGCGCATGCTGCTCGGCCACCTTGATCTCGCGCGGCTTGCGCATGAACTGCTGCGCAAGCTTCTCGATGCCCGGCGGATAGGTCGCCGAGAACAGCAGCGTCTGGCGTTCCTTCGGGCAATGGCGCGCGACGAAGGCGATGTCATCGACGAAGCCCATGTCGAGCATGCGGTCGGCTTCGTCGAGCACCAGCGTGTTGATCGCGCGCATATCGAGGCTGCCGCGCTCGATATGGTCCATGAGCCGGCCCGGCGTGCCCACCACGATATGGGCCCCGTGGATCAGGCTATCGACCTGCGGGCGCATCGGCGAGCCGCCGCACAGCGTCAGGACCTTGATGTTCTCCTCGGCGCGGGCCAGGCGGCGGATCTCCTGCGTGACCTGATCCGCGAGCTCGCGCGTGGGGCACATGACGAGGGCCTGCACGTCGAAGCGGCGCGCGTCCAGGCGGTGGAGCAGGGCGAGCGCGAACGCGGCGGTCTTGCCGCTGCCGGTACGGGCCTGCGCGATCAGATCCTCGCCAGCGAGCGCGGCGGGCAGGCTCGCGGCCTGGATCGGCGTCATGGTGTCGTAGCCGAGCTGCGCAAGGGTGGCCAGCGTGCCGGCCGACAGGGGCAGGGTGGAGAAGAGGGGTTCGGATGCGGAAGTCATGCCGGATTATAGGCGGGCCGGCGCCTTCACTCCGCCGGCTGCCAGCCAAGCTTGCCGAGCAGCGCCTGCGCGGCGGCCGGCGCGCGCTCCTTGGCGCCGTTGATAAAGAACAGGTACACGTCCTTCGCCTTGAGCCGGCCATCGCTGTCGCCCACACGCGGCAGATCGTCCGGCGCCTTGCCGTCGCTCCACGCCCGCACGCGCGCGGTCCACTGGTCGAGCGCCTTGGGTCCGTAGCCGGTGGCCAGCTTCTCGCTGCTGTCCATGAGCCGCGCGTAGACGAAGTCCGCCGTCAGGTCCGCCATCGACGGGAACTTCGGCGAGTCCGTGAACACGGTGGCCGCCTTGTACCTGCGCGCGAGCTTCAGGTATGCCTCGCAGGCGAAGCTCTCGTGCCGCACCTCGAGCACGTGCCGCAGCTTCACGCCCTCGACAGAGGCGGGCAGCAACGCCAGGAACGCCTCGAAGTCCTCGGCATCGAACGACTTGGTCGGCGCGAACTGCCACACCACGGGCCCGAGCTTCTTGCCGAGCTCCGCAATGCCGCTGTCGATGAACCGCGCGATCGAGTCGCCGGACTCGGCCAGCACGCGGCGGTTGGTCGCGAAGCGGCTGGCCTTGACGGCGAACACGAACCCATCGGGCGCCTCGTCGCGCCACTTCACGAACGACGTACGCTTCTGCGTGCCGTGGTAGGTGCTGTTGATCTCGATCGCCGTCAGATGCCGGCTCGCATATTGCAACTCGCGCGCATGCGCGAGCCCCGCCGGATAAAAATTGTCTCGCCACGGCGCGAAGGTCCAGCCGCCGATGCCGATATGCACATTCGAGGGATACGATCCTGCCTTGCTTCGCGTGGCCATGCTGGCTCCGGTTGGTCCGGCCGAATCCGTCAGCGCAAGCCGCGCTCCGGATCGGCAGGGTACTTGACCGCATTCATTTCCATCTTTGCCCGCACCGCCGCATCGAGGTCCACGCCGAGCGTCGTCACGAGCTGCGCCAGATAGATGGTGATGTCGGCGAGCTCCTGCTCCACATGCGCGCGCTCGCCGGTCGTCATGACCTGCCGCGATTCCTCCTCGGTCTTCCACTGAAAGATCTCGACGAGCTCCGCCACTTCGACGCTCAGCGCCATGGCGAGGTTCTTGGGGCTGTGATACTTGCGCCAGCCGCGTGCATCGGCAAAGCCGCCCGCGGCCTGCTGCAGATTGCGGATATCGATAAGGGGCATGAACGTGGGACTCCGGTAACAGTGTTTGATTGTATCCTCTGCCCCATGGACACCCCCGACCGCCAGCTCCGCAGTTTCCTTCGCATCGCCGAACTCAAGTCGCTCTCGCGCGCGGCGGAGGAACTCGACCAGACGCAGTCGGGCCTGAGCCGGCAGCTGGCCGCGCTCGAGGCGCATCTGGGCAAGCCGCTGTTCATCCGCACGGGCCGCGGCGTGGAGCTGACCGAAGCGGGCAGGAAGCTCCATGACGCGATCCGGGGGCCGTACCGCGCGATCGATCAGGCCGTGGACACCATCCGCGAGAGCCACGGCACCACGCAGGGCACGGTGCGGCTCGCGATCGTGCATACGGTCAGCTACTACTTCATGGCCGACGTGGTGGCCGCATTCGTCAGCAGCCACCCGGGCGTGAACCTTTCGCTGATGGGGCGCAGCTCGCCCGAGGTCGTGTCGCTCGTGGAAAGCGGCAAGGCCGATCTCGGCTTCGTCTACGACACGGCCGTGGATACGGCTACGCTGACCTCGCACCCGTTGTTCGAGGACGAGATGTGCCTCGTCACGCGGGCGGCCGAAGACCAGACCGCAGGCGCGGACATCGATCTGCACGGCCGCGAACTCCGGCTCGTCGGGTTTCCTCCGGGCTATGCGCTGCGCCGCATGCTCCAGAGCGCGGGCCTGCACCCCGACTACGTCGCGGAAGCGGAGACCGTCGATGCGATCCTCAAGCTCGTCTCCACGGGCGTCGGCGAGTGCATCCTCCCGTGCCGCCTGCCGGACAAGCTGCTGGCCGACTATGGCCTGCGCAAGCTGCGCATCCGCAGTCCGCTGCTGCGCCGTCGCATCGTCGCCATCGGCCACGGCGAGCGGCATGCCATGCCCCTGACCGGTGCGCTGCTCGAATGCGCGCTACAAGTCGCACGCGCGCTGGGCCCGGCCGGCGCATGACAAAGGCGTGACGGAATGAGATACCTGCTATGCGCGTAGCTGCATAGCACCCGCAAGGCGTCGTTTCCATACTGGGCTCCGTGCCACCACGGAGAGAGAGAACAGTATGAATGCCCCCCTCAGAGACAAGTCCTACTTCGACACGCGCGCCACCACGGAGATGGCAAAGCATCTGCGCAACAAGCCGCGCACGATGCAGGAGACCATGGCGTACGCGTGCCGCATCCTCGCGATGACCGAGCAGGAAGCCGGCCTCGCGGGCCAGATCAGCGTGCGGTCCGAGCGCCCAGGCGCCTACTGGACGCTGCGCTTCGGCCTCGGCTTCGACGAAGCCACGCCCGAGGATTTCATCGAGGTCGATAGCGACCTCAACACGCTGACCGGCGACGGCATGCCCAATCCGGCGACGCGTTTCCATCTGTGGGTCTACGAGGCGCGCCCCGACGTCCAGTCGATCATCCACACGCATTCGCCGTGGGCGTCCGCGCTCGCCGCCGCGCGTCAGCCGCTGGTCATCGCGCAGATGGACATGACGCCGCTGCACGACGACTGCGCATTCCTGGGCGAATGGCCCGGCGTGCCCATCGCCGATCAGGAAGGCGTGATCATCTCGAGGGCGCTCGGCAGCAAGCGCGCGATCATCCTCGCGCATCACGGTTACCTGACCGCGGGCCAGAGTTGCGAAGAGGCCACCTATCTCTCCGTGTACCTCGAGCGCGCCGCGCGCATGCAGATTCGCGCGCAGGCATTCGGGCCGCTGACGCCCGTCGACGACGCGCTCGCGAAGGAAGCTCACGACTACCTGCTCAAGCCGTCGATCGTCAACGCGACGTTCTCTTACTGGGCCCGCCAGACGCACGGCGTGCCGCCGCTGCCCGCAGCGTGACGCGCTGCCATTCCCCCACACAAGGAGCGTCACGATGAACAGCATTCCCACCACGCGCACGCGGCGCGAGTACATCACCGCGGGTCTGGCCAGCATGATGGGTACCACCATCGAGTGGTACGACTTTTTTCTGTACGGTACCGCGGCCGCGCTGATCTTCAACAAGATCTTCTTCCCCTCGTTCGATCCGCTCACGGGCACGCTCGCCGCGTTTGCCACCTACTCGGTGGGCTTCTTCGCGCGGCCGCTCGGCGGCATCGTGTTCGGCCATTTCGGCGACAAGGTCGGCCGCAAGTCGATGTTGCTGATCACGCTGTTCATGATGGGCATTCCGACCATCCTCATCGGCCTGATTCCGTCGTACGACAGCATTGGCTACTGGGCCGCCGTGGCGCTCGTGCTGCTGCGCCTGCTGCAGGGCATCGCGGTGGGCGGCGAGTGGGGCGGCGCGGTGCTGATGGCCGTGGAACATGCGCCCGAGGGCAAGAAGGGCTTCTTCGGCAGCCTGCCGCAGGCCGGTGTCGCGCCGGGACTCGTGCTGTCGTCGCTCGCCATGGGCATGGTGGCCGCGTTGCCCGAGAAGGACATGCTGACATGGGGCTGGCGCGTGCCGTTCCTCGCCAGCGTGATCCTGCTCGCGGTCGGCTGGTTCATTCGCGCGAAGGTCGCCGAGTCGCCGGACTTCGAGCAGATGCAGAAGAAGGGCGAGAAGGTGGAGATGCCCGCGATGGTGGTGCTCAAGCGCTATCCGCGCCAGGTGCTCACCGTCGTCGGCGGACGCCTTGCCGAGGTGACGTGGTTCTATACCGTGGTCACGTTCTCGCTGGCGTACGCCACGGGCACGCTCGGTGTGCCCAAGTCGGTGATGCTCGATGCCACCGTATGGGGCGCGGCCATCGCGCTGTTCACCATGCCGCTGTTCGGCGTGCTGGGCGATCGCTTCGGCTTCAAGTGGGTGTTCATGGCAGGCACGGTCGGCATTCTGGTCTTCGCGCCGCAGTTCTTCTCGCTGCTGCAGTCGCTCGATCCGAAGAACATCACCATTGCGGTCGCGATTGCGATCGGCCTCGTCTACGCCTGCCTCTACGGCCCCGAAGGCAGCCTGTTCTCCGCGCAGTTTCCGGCCGAGGTGCGTTACAGCGGCATCTCGATCGCGGTGCAGGTATCGGGCGCCATCGGCGGCGGGCTCGCGCCCATCGTCGCCACCTCGCTGCTCGCCTATGGCAAGGGCAGTCCCACGTATATCGTGTGGTATCTCTGCGCGCTGAGCGTCATCGCGTTCATCAGCGCCGCATGCATGCGCGATTCGGCATTCGCGACGGCTCCGCTCGGCGCCGTGCAACGCGGCACACAAGGGGGGTAAGCGCGCATGACCCGCCCGCATATCGACTACTACTTCTGGCTCAACTCGGACTGGGCCTACCTCGGCGCCGATCGGCTCGACGCGCTTTCGCGGCGCATGGATGTGGAGATCCGGCACAAGCCCGTGGACCTGCCCAACGTCTATGCGCGCACGGGCGGCGTGCTGCTCGGCCAGCGCGCGCCGGAGCGCCAGCAATATCGCATCGCGGAGCTCAGGCGCTGGTGCCGCAAGCTCGGCATCGACGTGAATCCGACGCCGAAGTACATGTGCCCGAACGCGGACCTCGCGTCGCGCATCGTGATCGCGGCCGATCGGGCGCACCTGCCGGTGCTCGGGCTGTACAAGGCCATCCTGCACGCCGAATGGTGCGAGGAACGCGATATCTCGTCGGCGGACACGCTGCGCGAGATCGTGCGCGGGCAGGGCCTCGATGCCGATGCGCTGCTGGCGCGGGCGCTGCAGGACGACATCGAGGCACTGTACCGCCGCTACACCGACGAGGCCGTCGCGGCGGGCGTGTTCGGCTCGCCGTCCTATGTGTTCGAGGGGGAGTTGTTCTGGGGGCAGGATCGGCTCGACATGCTCGAGGAGGCCATCGCGCTGCGGCTCGCGTCCTGATACGTCCCGAACAACTTGCAGGACTGCGGCTCCCTCCGGGGAGCTTTTTTTTAACCGCGCTCATCCACCCGACGGAAAGCGCAACCGCGCCGAAAGCCCGCCTTCGCGCGCCCGTGCAAGTTGCAGTTCGCCGCCATACAGCGCGCTGATATCGCGCACGATCGCCAGCCCGAGTCCGCTGCCTTCGGCCTGCTCGTCGAGCCGCACAAAGCGTGACATCACGGCCTCGCGCGCCTCGTCCGGAATGCCAGGGCCGTCGTCGGCAACCTCGATCTCCAGCGCATCGTCGCGCTGCGCCACGCGCAGACGCACGCTGTGCCGCGCCCAGCGGCATGCGTTGTCGAGCAGGTTGCCGAGCATCTCGATCAGGTCCTGCCGGTCGCCGGGGAACATCCCTTCGCCCTCCGCCTCGATATCGAGCGCGCGTTCGCCATGCAGTCTGCGCAGCGCGTGCACGAGCGAGCCCGCCACGTCGTGCACGGGCACCAGCCCCGCATCGCGCGTGGCACCGGCGGCACGCGCGCGGGCCAGATGGCGATCGACCTGCCTGCGCATGACGTCGAACTGCTCGGCCATGCGATGCCGCTCTTCGGGCGGCAGGCGATCGATATCGTTCGTCAGCACGGCCAGTGGGGTCTTGACCGCATGCGCGAGATCCGCGGCCTGGCGCCGCGAGCGCGCGACGGCCTCGGCATTGCGCGCGAGCAGCTTGTTGATTTCATCGACGAGCGGAATCACTTCGCTGGGCCATGTGCCGCCGAGCGTCGTTTCGCGCTGCCGGTGCATGGAGACCAACGCTTCGCGCAACCGCCTGAGCGGCAACAGGCCGAAGCTGATCTGCGCGACGACGGCGGCCACCAGGCCCACGCCGAGCACCGCGAGCGACAGCCACAGCAGATTGCGGAACGAGCGCTTGGCCGCGCGCAGTTCGGTACGGTCGATCGCCACGCCGATCGTGACGGGCGGCATCGCTGTCCCCTGTGCTCCCTGCGGGCCCGGCGTCCCCGTGCCTTCCAGCCGCACCGTGCGCGTCATCACCATCAGCGACTGATCGCGCGGCCCCGTGGCCACGTAGGCATCCGTCGTCGGCACCTCGCGATCCATCTTCGCGGGGAACTCGGCATCCCATAGCGAGCGCGAACGTACTTCGGACTTGCCGCCGACCGCGTGCCAGTAGGCGCCGGAGTAGGGGCGCTCATAGCGCGGATCGGCCGGCGTGCGCGTGTTCACGAGCACGCCGGCGGGTGTCCATTCAAGCGACCCCGCGAGGCTCGTCACTTCACGATTGAGCTGGCTGGCGTAGGTCTGATCGACATGGCGCTCGAACAGCGCGGACAGGATCAGGCCCGTCGTGACGAGCGCGCCGATCACCCATAGCGTGGAGACCGCGAACAGCCGTCGCGCGATCGAGCGCGTGGGGGATTGCGCCGGCGCCGTCATGCCTGCGCGGACTTCATGCGATAGCCGCGGCCGCGCACGGTCTCGATGCGATCGGTGTCGAGCTTCTTGCGCAGCCGGCCGATGAACACCTCGATGGTATTGCTGTCGCGGTCGAAGTCCTGCGCGTAGATATGCTCGGTCAGCGCGGTCTTGCTCACGATCTCGTCCTGATGGTGCATCAGGTAATCGAGCACGCGAAACTCGTGGCTCGTGAGCGAGACCACCGCGCCGGCGACCGACACGGTGCCCGTGCGCGGGTTCAGTTCGATCGGCCCACAGGCGAGCACGGGCGCGAGCTTGCCCGACGCGCGGCGAATCAGTGCGCGGATGCGCGCCTGCAGCTCCTCCATGCGGAACGGCTTGGTCAGGTAGTCGTCGGCGCCCGCATCGATCCCCTCGACCTTCTCCACCCAGCTGTCGCGCGCGGTGAGGATCAGCACCGGCATCTCCGATCCCGCTTCGCGCCAGCGCCGCAGGACGGACAAGCCGTCGAGCGACGGCAGGCCGAGATCGAGAATCGCGGCGTCGTAGGGGTTCTCGCTGCCAAGGTGCCAGCCATCGAGTCCATCGGCGGCCACGTCCACGGCAAACCCCGCCGCCACGAGCGACTGCTCGAGTTGCCGCGCCAGGTCGGGTTCATCCTCCACCACCAGGATGCGCATGTCAGGGCGCCTTTCGCGCGCCGTCGAGCTTCGCGCCCTTGCTCTTGATCAGCGCCACGGTCCGCGCGTCGTACTTGAGCTTGGACACGCCCCCATCGGGCAGCAGCAGCTTCACCTCGTAGATCCACTGGCCGTCGTCGTGATCGAGCTCCACGTCGAGCACGTCGCCGTTGTAGGTGCGATTGACGGCATCGAGCACGCGCGCCAGCGGCACGATCTCGCCGGCCCTGAGCGCGGCCCGCGCCCGATCGGCATCGGTGTCGGCCATCGCGGGGTACGAGGTCACGGACAGCACGCCGAGCGTCGCCGCCATGGAGAGGGCGATCGCGGCATTGCGGAGATGGAAGGTTCTGGTAGCCATGGCGTCATCCTGACGCGCCGAAGCTGAACGCAACCTGAACGCCATGCTCAGCCGCCGTTCAGGTTGCGGCCCGCATGATGCATCCCATCGACTCCACTCACGAGAATAGCCATGCCGGCCAGCGTCCAACGAAGCGTCCATGCTGCAGATACTACTCCAGCCCCATCCGCGCCCACGCGCCGGCGCGAACGCAGCGGCCTGCGCGAATCCCTCGGCATGCTTGGCGCGCTGTTCGGCACGCTGGTACTGGTAAGCAGCCTGTTCTGGCGCTGACAGCCGAGTCGGCACGTAGATGTCTTGTATGTATCTTTTATCAACAATATATCGATAAAGCGGCAATCCCCCTGACGTTGGGAGCGCCGCATACACCACTCTTCTCTAGAATCTCCCCCTGATCGAGAGCCGGTCACCAAATTCGGGCCAATCGACAAAACAAACAAAAACGTTAGGGGAAATCATGAAGGCAATGGGTAAGTGGATGGCCAGCTGTGCGCTGGCTGCAATGCTTTGTGCTTGCGGTGGTGGTGGGGATGACGCCGGCAGCTCGCTGAATGTGAGCGCTACGGGCAGCAGCACGCAAGGGACAACCGTCGGCAGCGGCCAGACCGCGACGCTCAACGTGCAGTCGGGCGATTTCATCACGCTGCGCACGGGCGCGCCGGTCAGGTGGCAAGCGGTCATCACGAGCAACCTGACGACGCTGACGAACCAGTCGCAAAGCGAAACGGTCTGGTCGGGCAACCTGATCAGCCCGACCGGCGACACCATCCAGCTCACGGGCACGCTGGTGAGCGATGCCAGCAAGGTGTTCAAGCTGAACCTGACGGTGGCACCGCAACGCTACACGGTGCCCGCGCCGAAGGTCGGCACGGTAGCCACGCTCACCGAAACCACGACACGCCTCGGCGGCACCGTCAGCACGCAACACATTGCCTACACGACGACGGCCGTCGCCAACGGTATCGTCACGGTCGACAGCGTCAACGCCGACACGAACACGCCGGACGTACGCTACACGCAGAACCTCGACGGCAACCGCCTGACCCGCACGTTCCTCAGCAACGGCAACCTGTGCACGTACACGCCCAAGCGCACCCTGTTCACCTTCCCGATGTACGTCGGCAAGTCGTGGACCGACACGTGGAACTACAGCTGCGTGGCCGGCTATCGCGAGACGGGCAACGTGACGGCAACCGTGGTGGGCTACGAGCCGGTCACGGTCGCCGCCGGCACGTACAACGCGCTGCGCGTCAACTTCGTGATCACGTACACGAACTCGAACGACAGCCTGCTGCCGAACGGCAACCTCGGCACGGCAACGTACTCGGAAACGATCACGGGCTGGTGGTCGCCGGAACTTGGCCGCACCGTGAGGTGGGTATCGAACAACGCGTACGCCACGGGCTTCTCGAACGCGGCTTACACCAAGACGTTCACGCAGGAACTGCAAAGCCTGCAAAGCCCGCAGTAACGCGGCAGCATGTGTAGAAAAAATGGCCAGCAAATGCTGGCCATTTTTATTGGTCGCCTGGCGCTCCCTCGCCGCGCGCCCGCCTCACTTTTCTCCAAGGCGCCCGATGGTTTCCGGCACGATCACCGCGCCAGCCAGGTAAATGGCAGTGACCGCGGCGACGAAGATTCCGAGTACCCTCGGCAGGTCGGCGGGGGTGCTGGCGCACAGCGATGCGAAGGTTGGCATCATCCCGCCGATCGCGAAGCCGATATTCCATGACAGCCCAGTCCCCGTGGCACGGATGCTGGTCGGGAACCGTTCGTTCAGGAAAATAAGGATCGGGGAAAAACCCATGCAGCCGAGCATCGCCAGCGCTGTGGCATACATGCCAAGCGTGATGACGTCCTGCGCTGCGGGCATCTGTTGATAGATCCACGGCAGCAGCACCAGATTCAAGGCACCGATCAGCAGGAAGCATCGCCGGCGACCGATCAGCGTGCTGAGGTGACCGGCAAAGATCGATGCCACGATGACGCCGGCACTGCTGGCCATCAGAATGGCCGCGGACGCGCCCGCCGGCGCGTTCACCGCGATCTTGAGGAAGGATGGCAGATAGCCTGAAGTCAGGTAGTAGGCGCTGCCGCCGCCCATCGTGAGCAGGATATTGACAACGAGGACGCCGCGGTACTTGCTGGAGAACAAGACGCGCAACGGGGCGTCGGCCGGTGCGGTGCGGCCCTTGGCCGCCTGCAACTGCTTCCACAGCGGCGACTCCTCGAGCGAATTGAAGATGATCAGGCCGAGCACCGCGCTGATGATGCCGGCGAAGAACATGCAGCGCCAACCCCAGACGTCGAACGCATCGCCGGGAAACAGCGCGGTCATTGCCATGTAGGTGATGGAAGCCAGCAGCGCCCCGATGCCCGCGCCACCGCCACCGACCAGTCCCGACACGGCGCCGCGCCAGGACGGCGGCACCGATTCCGTACCGATGGTGTGGGTGGAGGCCACCACGCCGCCGACAAAGATCCCCTGCACCAGGCGCAGCAGGATGAACAAGCCCGGCGCAAGCAGTCCCACTTGTGCCACCGTGGGCAGCAGCCCGAACGCCGCCGTGGACAAGCCAACGCCGGTCACCGCAACGACCATCGCGCCCTTGCGCCCGCGGCGATCGGCATAGGAGCCGAAGATCGCGGAGCCGAGCGGACGCATCAGCAGCGTCACCGCAAACGACGCGTACACGGCCGCCAGCGACAGCATGGCATGTTCCGACGGAAAAAACAGCCTGCCGATCACAGGCGCCACGAACAGCAGAATGAACAGGTCGAACAGGTCCAGCGCCCATCCCATGCACGACGCCGTCACCGCACCAAGCACCTGGCGATTGCTCGCCGCTGGCAGCGTATCGTCGATCGTGTCCGTCCTCGTCTTTGCTACGGCTTCCATAGTTGTCTGTCTCCTTTGATTTGGATCTCTGCCCCGATCAATGCGGCAGCGGTGGCGCGTGGCGGTTCGTTGCCGTCAGGCGCCCCCCGATTGCGTCAGCTGCCGGTGAACGCCGGCTTGCGCTTGCCGTGGAACGCTTCCACGCCCTCGCGGAAATCGTCGGAGCTGCGGAGGCGGCTATAGCAATGCCCTTCCAGCTCGATGGCGATGGACAGCGGCGCGTCTTCGGTGTCGTTGAGCAGCTTTTTGGCGGTACGCTGCGCCAGCGGGGAGAAGCTGCGCAGCTCGTCGACCAGCGCATCGGTGGCGGCTTCCAGTTCCGCGTCGGCGACACACTCCACCGCGATGCCCCACTCATAGGCTTGCTTGCCCGAGATACGGCGCGAGCGCATCACGATGTCCTTGGTGCGGCCGATGCCCACCATCTTCTGCAGGCGCGCCGAGCCGCCCGAGCCAGGAATCTGCCCGAGCTTCTGCTCCGGCAGCGCGTACTGCGTGGTCTCGGTGGCAATGCGGAAGTCGCAGGCCAGCGACAGTTCGAAGCCCACGCCAAAGCAATAGCCGCGGTTGGCGGCAATCACCGGCTTGCTGCAGCGCGCCGGCGCTGCAACGTTCCAAGCCAGCTGCGAGACGTGCTCGGGCGACGCCTCCAGAAAGCCCTTGATATCGCCGCCGCTGGAGAAGTGCTCCCCCTGCGAGCGCAGCACGATCACGCGCACGCGCTCGTCGGCATCGAGCGCTTCGATGACGGCGCGCAACTGGTCGCGCGCCGCCATGGCAATGACGTTGTACGGCGGGCGGTGCAGGATGATGTCCGCACGCTCGCGCGCGGCGTCGATCTCCACGGAGAAGCCGTCGAGCTCTTGCAGACGTTGCTGGTCGGGATGAATCAGTTCGGTTGCCTGGGTCATGTTTTACTCCTTGATCGTGTCGGCAGGCGTGGCGTCCGCTGCCTGATTGGGATTGGGGTTGAGGGTGGGGTCGCCGGAAGGGGTGACGTGCGGGGAGACGTGCGGGGTGACGTGCTCGTACTCGCCGGCGGAGAGCTTGCGGCGGAGGATCTTGCCGACCGGCGACTTGGGGATCTCCTTCACGAACACGTAATCGCGCGGGCGCTTGAAGTTCACCAGGTCCGAGCCACGGCAGTAGGTATCGAGAGCCTGTGCGTCCACGTTGCCGCGCGGCTTGACGAACGCCACCACCTTCTGCCCCCAGCGCGGGTCCGGCACGCCCGCCACCGCCACCTCGTCCACCGCCGGATGAAGCGACAGCACGGATTCGATATCGACCGGAGACACGTTCTCGCCGCCGCTGATGATCATGTCGTCCACCCGGCCGCTGACGAAGAGGTCGCCCTCGGCATCGAAGTAGCCGGTGTCGCCCGTGAAGTACCAGCCGTCGCGCAGCGATTTCGCATTGGCGTCGTCGCGGTTCCAGTAGCCCTCGAAAGCCTCGTCGCCGCGCAGATCGGCGATGATCTGGCCCTCCTCGCCGCAAGCGGCCAGATCGTCGGGTGAGCGCGCATCGAGGCGCACCACGCGCAGGCGCGTGTTGATTCCGGCGCGCCCGGCGCTGCCGGGCTTGCGGGTGGCGCGCTGGTCCACGCTGAACGTGTAAACCTCGGACGAGCCGTAGTGGTTCACGAACAGTTCCGGCTCGAACGCCATCGCAAGACGGCGCAACAGGTCGTCGCTCATCGAGGCGCCAGCAAAGCCGAGCTTGGTCGCGCTGCGCACGAGGGCGGCATCGAACCCCGGGGCGGCCAGCAGGTCGTGGTACAGCGTGGGCACCAGATACAGGCAGGTGATTCGGTGGGTGGCGATCTCCTGGAGTGCCAGCGCGGCGTTCCAGCGCCGCACGCAGACGAACAGGCCGTCCACCAGCGCCATGGCCAGCAGCGATCGCACGCCCATGGTGTGGTAGAGGGGCATGACGCCAAGGGTGCGTTCACCGCGGCGATACAGGTTCTGGGCCACATGCGCCAGCGCCGCGGCACGCTCCTGCTGGTGGCGGCGCGGCACGCCCTTGGGCTTGCCGGTGGTGCCGGAGGTGTAGAGCATCAGCGAGAGGTCGCCCGCCTCGGCGACCGGGCCGTCATGCTGCGCGGCGCCGTCCAGCAGCGCGGCGAAGGACATCGCGCCGCCCGCCGCGCCGTCCAGCGCAATGCGGGGCACGGCCCGCGCCGCGGGGCTGGCCAGCACCGCATCGGCGCTGACCGGCTCGAACACCACGGCCTTGACGCCGGCATCCTGCACGCAGTATTCGAGCTCCTCCGGCTTCGCGCGCCAGTTCAGCGGCACCATCACGATCGAGGCGAACTGGCAGGCCCAGTGCAGCGTGGCCATTTCCCAGCGGTTTTGCAGCACGGCCAGCAATCGGTCGCCTGGGGCCAGGCCAAGCTTGCGCAGGCCGGAGGCCACGCATCGAATGCGCTCGTACCATTGCGCGTAGGTCAGCATCAGGTCGCCATCGACAATGGCGGGCGTGTGCGGACTGCGCTCCACGCTCTGGAGGAAGGTGCGGCCCAGATCAAGCATCGCAAGCCTCCAGGCGCGTTGCATCGTGATCGGCGGCGCGCGCGCGGGCACGACCGGCCGCCACGTCGAGCACTGCCGCCACGATCGGCGTATAGCCCGTACAGCGGCACAGGTGGCCGGATAGCATGTCGCGCACCTGCGCCTCGCTGGGCTCCGGCACGCGCTCCAGATAGTCCGCGCAAGACATCAGGATGCCCGCCGTGCAGAAGCCGCACTGCAACGCGTGGTGGCGGCGGAAGGCGTCCTGCAGGTCGCCGAGCTGCCCGGCCGGCGCCAGTCCCTCGACGGTATCGATGGACCGGTGCTCCGCCTGCACCGCCAGCATCAGGCAAGAGCGCGCGGCAACGCCGTCGACGCGTACCGTGCATGCGCCGCACACACCGTGCTCGCAGCCCACATGAGTGCCGGTGGCACCGAGCTCGTGGCGCAGAAAATCCGACAGCAGCTCGCGCGGCTCGCAATGGCCGCTGCGCGCACGGCCGTTCAGGGTCAGAGTGATGCGCCGCTGCTCGTGGCGCTGCATCACCTCGGCGGGCTTGCCGGATCCGGCGCCCTTGGTGGTCTTGCTCATCTTGCCTCCTCGATCACACGCTTGCCCAGTTGCCGCACCAGATGCCGGCGGTACTGCGCGCTGATGTGGGCGTCGTCTTGCGCGCCCAGTTTCCAACTGAAATCGTTGATGGCGGCCTCGAGATCCTTGCCCTGAAGACGGGGCCAGGTTTCCAGCACCGGCCGGTCCGCCACGCCGCCAACCGCCAGCGCGATCGCGTCATCGGTCACGGTGGCCGCGCAGGACACGAGCGCGAAATCGCCGTGGCGCGCGGAGAATTCGGCAAAGCCGTAGCGCGCGCCGGGGCGCCGCAGCGGAAAGCGCACCGCTTCCACCAGCTCGTCGGGCTCGCGTGCCGTCATCAACATGCCCTGGAAGAAGCTGGCCGCCGGCAATACGCGGTGGCGCCGCGCGGCGCGCAGCACCACTTCGCCGCCCAGCGCCGTCAGCACCAGTGGCAATTCCGCGCTCGGATCGGCATGCGCCACGGAGCCGCACACGGTGCCCCGGTTGCGAATCTGGAAATGCGAGATAAACGGAAGGGCCATCGCCAGCAGCGGCACCTCGTCGGCCAGCGTGGCGCGCCATTCGACACTGCCCTGTGTGGCCGCGGCACCCACCGCCAGGTGACCGCCATCCACGCGCACCGTATTCAGCTCGGCGGTCCGCGAAATATCGATCAGCAGTTCTGGCTGTGCCAGGCGCATGTTGAGTACCGCCATCAGCGACTGGCCACCGGCCAGCACGCGCGCGCCCTCGCCGCCACGTGCAAGCGCATCGAGCGCGTGCTGCGTGGATTCGGCGCGCAGGTAATCGAATGCGGATGGTTTCATCGGCGAACTCCCAAACGAGCCAGCAGGCGGTCAAGCCAGCCTTGCGGGCGTACCGGCTTGCCGGCGGCCTGGCGGCCGAGCGATTCGAACAACTGACGCAGCACCACCTTGGCCGCGCCTTCCAGCATGCGACCGCCCACGGCCGCGACCTTGCCGGTGACCTCGGCCTCGTAGTCGTAACTGAGGCGCGTGCCGCTGCCCTGCGGCGCCAGTTCCACCAGGCCCGCGCCGCGCGCGCTGCCCAGCGAGGACATGCCGGCGCCCGCTAGCCGCAGCCGGTGCGGGGGATCGAGGTCCGACAGGGCGATCTCCGCCTCGAAGCGCGCCTTGATCATCCCGACCCCGACCGTGACATCGGCGCGGTAATGGTTTTCTGCGGTGCGCTCCAGCGCGTGGCAGCCGGGCACGACCCTGGCCAGCGCCTGCGGGTCCAGCAGCACGGCGAATACGGCTTCGGGTGTGGCGTCGAGATCCACCGTGCCGCGCGCGGTGAGCGCCTTGCCACTGCCCCTGCGGGCGGCAGGCACGGCAGCATCCCGCATGGCTTCCAGCAGCTCGGGGCGCGACGGTGGCGGATCGTCGAAGCCCACCATGGCCATCACCTTCGCCGGGGTCAGCGGCAGGCGGATATCGTCGACGCCGAGCGCGTCCGCCACCGCGTTCGCGATGCAGGGCGGCGTGCTCATGTTGTTGCCCTCGCCAAGGCCCTTCGCGCCGAGCGGCGTGAAAGGGCTCGGCGTTTCCAGATGCACGATCACCGGATCGGGCACTTCGCAGGTGGTCGGCATCAGATAGTCGGCCAGCGTGCCGGACTGAAAGCTCCCGTCGGCGCCATAGCGGAACTCCTCCATCAATGCCGCGCCGAGCCCCTGCGCGAAAGCCCCGCGGATCTGGCCATCGGCCAGCGCCGGGTTCAGCAGCGTGCCGGCGTCATGCGCGGTCACGTAGCGGTCGATACGCACGCGGCCCGTGGCGCGGTCAATCTCCACGCCGCACATATCGAAGGCGAAACCATAGGCGGCGGAGGTGTTGATGCGGTCGTTGTCATCGGGCGCTTCCAGATTGGGCGGCGACCAGAAGACCGTCTCGCGCAGGCCAGGCTCTTCTCCCTCCGGCAATTGCTGCGGCGACCAGTGGGGCGCGTTGCTCGCGACACGCGCGAAGGGCAGTGCGGATTCGGGTGCGCCATGCCGGGCGATATGGCCGTCCGCGAACTCCACCTCGCCAGGCGTGCAGCCGAACTGCGGCGCCGCGATGCGCGCCAGCTTGTCGCGTACCCGCTGGGCGGCCAGATGCACGGTGCCGGCCACCGCGCCGGCAAAGCGGCTGGAGTAATTGCCGGCGGCCACCGACCACGCATCCTTGTGGGTATCGAACTCGACGTTCACCACCACCTCGGCCGGGGCCACGCCCAGCACGTCGGCCACCACCTGCGCGCACACGGTCATATGCCCCTGTCCGGCCGGCGTCGAGGCAATCGTGACCACCACACCGCCAAGCAGATCCACGCTGACCGTGGCGCTGGCGATGGCGCCATTCTTCGGGCCCGCTTTCTTGCGCGCCTCGGCCGGCATGGCGGTGGTGATGTAGCCCATGTTGGAGACGGACGGCTCCACGATGGCGGCAAAGCCTATGCCATATAACCGGCCCTCGGCGCGCGCGGCGTCGCGGCGGCGCGTCAGCTCGGCATAGCCGCCGTCTTCCAGCGCGCGCGTCAGCGCTTGCTGGTAGTTACCGGAATCCAGCAACGCCCCGGCCGCCGCGCGATAGGGGAAGGCATCGGCAGCAACGAAGTTGCGGCGATAGACGTCGAGCGGATCGAGTCCGAGCTGCGTTGCGATGCGCTGGACCAGCCGCTCCAGCGCGAAATACACCTGCGGCCCGCCAAAGCCACGCACCAGCCCGGTGGGTGTCTTGTTGGTCATCACCACCCGGTTGCGCACCAGCAGGTTGGGGATGTCGTAGGCGCCGGTCAGACAGCCATGCATGCGATAGAAGGTGGCGGGCTCCGGGGCGCGCAGGTAGCCGCCGCAGTCTTCGACCTGGTCATAGGAGAGCGCCACGATGCGGCCATCGGCGTTCACCGCGGCTTCCAGTGTGGACAGCCGCGCGGTGGCGGAGGTGGCGGCGCTGAGGTGCTCGAGCCGGTCTTCCACCCACTTCACGGGCGCGCCGGCCTTGCGGGACGCCAGGCACATCAGCACCGCGTAGGGAAACACGGCCTGCTTCACGCCGAAGCTGCCGCCGGAATCGCGCGGGGCTTTGTGGCGCAGCCGGTTGGCGGGCACCTTGAGCACCATCGCCATCACCGCATGCAACGAGAACGGCCCCATGAAATTGGAGGTGACGTCGTAGCCTTCGTCGCCGGGCAGGCACTCCGCGATCACCACGCCGCATTCGATCGGCGTGCAGGTGTTGCGCGGATAGTGGGCGGTCAGCGTGACCCGGTGCGGGGCCGCGGCGAAAGCGGCTTCGGGCTCGCCGTAGCGGAAGTGGCGATCGCTCACGACATTGGCGCCCACGCCGGGATGCAGGACGGGCGCATCGTCGCCCAGCGCCGCTTCGATCGATACCACGGGCGGCAGCACGTCGTAAGTGACGCGCACCAGATCGAGCGCGTCTTCGGCGAGGGCGCGGCTTTCTGCCACGACCACGGCCACCGGCTCGCCCACATAGCGCACGCGGTCCATGGCCAGCGCCCATTGCTCCATGGGGGCTTTCACGGCCACCACGAAGGGACGCGACCAGGCCACGAGGTCCGCGCCGGTCAGCACCGCGTGCACGCCCGGTGCGTCGAGCGCGGCGGAGGCATCGATACGGCCGAGTTCGGCATGCGCATGCGGGGAACGCACGATGGCGGCGTGCAGGGTGCCGGGCTTCACGCCCAGGTCATCGCCATAGCGGCCACGGCCTGTCAGGATCGCAGCGTCCTCGAGCCGCTCCATCGATCGGCCCACATGCGGGCGGCCCACATGACGCTGGCGCCCGGCCGACGCGCGGGTCTCCTCGATCTTGCCGGTCATGCCGCCAGCATCTTTGATTCTCATGCCTGTCTCCATTCTGTCCGCGGGATCCGACGGACGAATCCGCGGTTCCTGCAGCCTTGAACAGGAGCTTAGTGAGAATCTGGTATTAGTTATAATATTGTTTATTGATCGACTGCATCATTAAGACTGATAGCGAGAAGCGCATGGACCTCAAACAAATTCAGTACTTCATCGCGCTCTTCGAAGATGGCTCCGTCACACGTGCGGCCAAGCGCATGAACATCGTGCAGCCAGCACTGAGCATGCAGATCGCCAAGCTGGAGGAAGAGTTCGGCCAGAAGCTGTTCGATCGCATCCCGCACGGGATGGTCCCGACCGCCGCCGGCCGCATGATGTACCGGCTGTTCCTGCCGATCACGCGAGACCTCGCCAATGCGCGGCAGCAACTGATGCAACGCGAAGAGCAGGTGGCCGGCAGCATCTCCATCGGCATGGTGGCGTCGGAGACGGAAAGCGTGCTGGTGGGGTCGCTGGCCCGCTTCAACGCGCGCTACCCGAATATGGAGGTGTCCGTCGCGGACGGATTCAGTGCCACGCTGATCGACCTGGTCTCCGCCGGCCATCTCGACGCCGCGGTGGTGCATAAGCCCCGTGGCAAGCTCTCGCTCCATGTGCAGACCCTGCACGACGAGGAAATGGTGCTGGTCACCAGTACCGAGCATGGCGTGGAACTGCCGGCGGCGGTCGAACTCGCCAAGCTGCCCGGACTGGAACTGGTGTTGCCCACCAAACGTCATGGCCTGCGCGGCGTGATAGACGCCGCGACGCAGGTCGAAGGTGTCACGCTGCAGCCAAAGTTCGAGATCGATATCCTCGGCACGATCATGCAGTTCGTCGAGGCCACGCGCTTTGCCACGGTGCTGCCGCGCATCGTGGTGCAGCGGGCGGTGACCGAGGGCAGGCTGCGCATTTATCCGATCCTGGCGCCGCGCATCGTGCGCCATCTGGTATGCGTGAGCCATCCGCAGCGTCCGCTCGGCACGGCCGCCGACGCGCTGATCGCGATCGTGGCCGAGGAGATCCGGAGGGTGTCCGGAATGCCGCACGAATAGCGCGGCATATCCGCCCTGAACCATCAGTCATTGCATGCTCGGAAGGCACTGCAGAATTCGGACAAACCGGAGCAGGATCGGGGAAGACGCGTGCTCCACCGCACCCCTATGGTGGTTGGTATTGGCGTCCTGACTGGCACGGACGACGGACCTGGAGCCACCTTCATGGTAAAGATCTACGGGAGAAGGCGTACAGCCACCGGCTACGCAATTCGCGACTTCCTTCATCGCAGCGACATTCCTTTCGAATGGATCGAGCTCACTTGCGACGACGATGCTGCATCGCTTGCTGGCGTGCAGGACCTGACCGATGCGCGCCTGCCCGTGTGTGTCTTCCATGACGGCACACGGCTCGAATGCCCGACCATCCGTCAGATCACGGAAAAGCTCGGCTGGTTCGCCAACCCCTCACGATCGGAGTACGACCTCGCCATCTACGGCGCCGGCCCCGCGGGACTGAGCGCGGCGGTGTACGGGGCATCGGAGGGATTGCGCACGGTACTGGTGGAACGGTGGGCGGTCGGCGGTCAGGCAGGTAGCAGCTCGAAGATCGAGAACTACCTGGGCTTTCCCGATGGCATCGGTGGCTGGGAGCTCGCCGAGCGCGCTCGCGCCCAGGCGGTGAGGTTCGGGGCCGAGATACTGCTTGCACGCGCGGGCATCCGTGCGGAGTTTCCGCCAGGAAAGGGCATCGTCTATCTGGAAGACGGTACTCGCATCACGGCGCGAACGTCGATCTGCGCCACGGGCGTGGCGTATCGCAAGCTAGGGCTGCCTGACGAGGATCGCTTCTTTGGCTCGGGCCTCTACTATGGTGCCGGGGCGAGTGAAGCGGCACTGACGCACGGCGAAGATGCCTATATTGTCGGAGGCGGCAACTCGGCAGGCCAGGCGGCAATGTACTTCGCGCAGTCCGCCCATCGCGTTTTCATGATCGTGCGCGACGCCTCGCTGAAGCGCACGCTATCGCAATATCTGGTGGACCGTGTGACCTCGGCACCCAATGTGGAAGTCATCCCATGCACCGAAGTCACGGCGCTCCACGGCGACGAGACGTTGCGTGAAATCACGCTGACCGATATGCGCACCGGCCAGCACCGCAAGGTCAAGGCGCACTGCCTCTTCGTCTGCATCGGTGGCTTACCGCAGACAGAGTGGGCCACGCACGTGGGGATCGTGCGGGACGAAGCCGGCTACCTCGTCACCGGTCCAGACCTGCGCGAGTTCGAGCCCGACCCGCGATGGCCGCTCGACCGCGCTCCGCTTTATCTCGAGACCAGTATGCCGGGCGTGTTCGCTGCGGGAGACGTCCGCCATGCGTCGATCAAGCGCGTCGCATCTGCCGTCGGTGAAGGCGCCATGTGTGTGGCGCTCGTGCATCGATATCTGAATGGCGGATGAACAGCCTCCCGATGGTTTCTCGCGGTACGGGTCACGAGCGCCCGGCCAGGCGGCCGGAAAATCGCTCAAACCGCCGTTTGAAGGGCCTCGTGCCAGCAAGCCGCACCTTGGCGCCGGCGCTGAATGATCGCCATCATGCGAATTTCCTCTTACGATATGCCCTGTCAGTTATCGCAGACATTACCGGCGCCGTCGCACCGGTCGAATACGGAGAAGCGCGGACGTGGGAAGTTTTCAAATACTCGATCACATCACGGACGGCGTCATGTCGCTCGACCGAGAGTGGAAATTTCGGAATATCAACCATACCGCCGAGCGGCTGCTCAAGCGTCAGTCCGCGGACCTGCTGGGCCGCGAGATCTGGGCCGAATATCCGGACCTCCTCGGGTCGAGCTACGAAAAAGCCTATCGCCAGGCCGCCGAGACGGGTACGCCCAGCACCGCGACCGACTTCTACGCTCCGCTCGATACCTGGTTTGAAGTGCGGGCGTTCCCCAGCGACGACGGAATCATCGTGCTCGTCCGCGATGTCACCGAAGCGCGCGCCATCTCCGAACGCCTGTTGCGCCAGGCGACGCATGACGAACTGACCGGTCTCATCAACCGGCGGGAACTGTTGTTGCGCCTGAACCGTCTCGTCGATGAAGGCACGGCCGCTTCCGTCGATCTGCTCTTCATCGACCTTGACCGCTTCAAGGATACGAACGACTCGTTCGGCCATGTCGCGGGCGATGACGTACTGCGTGCCATCGGCGAGCGTCTTTCCGGCATGTGTGGCGAAGGCGGGACCGTGTCGCGCATCGGCGGGGACGAGTTTGTGATTTTTCTCGTCGACGCGCCCGAGGACGAGGCCCCACGCGTCGCGCATGAAGTCGTCGTACGCTTGCGCGAGCCCATCTTGACGTCGTGCGCGCGGGCTTCGGTGGGGGCCAGCATAGGCGTGGCGCGCTATCCCGTTTCGGCGGCGAATGCCGGAGAACTCCTGCGCAATGCGGACATCGCGATGTATCACGCGAAACGCGCGGGCGGCTCGCAGGTGTGGTCGTTCGGCAAGGAGGACGCGCTGCGCCTCTCGCATCGCCGGCGGCTACGCGCAGATCGGGAGAGTGCGAGCGCCGCGCGCCAGTTCGAACTGCACTATCAGCCACAGCTGGATCTGCATACCGGCCGCGTCTACGGTGCCGAAGCGCTCTTGCGATGGAACCATCCGCAACTCGGGCTGCTCACGCCAATCGATTTCCTCGACGTGCTGCTTGCATCGCCGGCTTACGAGGCGACCGGCGACTGGCTCATTCGCAATGCGTTCCGTCAGGCGGCGGCATGGCAGGCGGCGAGCCGTCCGCCGTTCAAGGTCGCCGTCAATCTCTCGGCCACGACGATCCAGAACGGCGATCTCGCCACACTGGTTCTCGAGGCGGCCGAAGCGGCCGGCGTATGCGCCTCCGTACTGGACATCGAGGTGACCGAGACGGTCGTCATGAGCGACTTCGCGACCGCGTCGCGCGCGCTTTCCGCGGTACGACAGCTCGGCGTGACCGTCTCTCTCGACGACTTCGGCACCGGCTACTCCAGCCTCGCATACCTCACGCGATTGCCTGTCGATCGCATCAAGATCGACAAGTCGTTCGTGCAGGAACTCACCGTCAAGGAAACCTGCCCTCGGGCGCGTGCGATGGTCGAAGCCATGGTCGCGCTCGCGCGCGCGCTCGGCATCAGAACGGTCGCGGAAGGCATCGAGACCGAAACGCAGTTTGCCCTCGTCAAGGAACTCGGCTGCGACGCCGTGCAAGGCTATTTCATCGGCAAGCCGATGCCGGCATCGCGCATCGACCCGAATGCCGAGATGCGGTTCGGAGGCGCGAGCGCTTCGTCGTTGCACAACGCAGGAAGCCGCTCGCGTTGAAGGTCATGAAGAAAACCGCCCGAGGGCGGTTTTCTTTCTCGGCACGTCAGATGCCTTCAGATACTTACGCGGCCAAGACGTGGATCAAGGCAGGGCCACGCTCATCCCACCGTCGGCCATGACTACGGCGCCGACGATAAAGCTGGCCTTTTCCGATGCGAGGAAGGCGATCACCTCGGCGATTTCCTTCGGCTGTGCCGCGCGGCGGATCGGTGCCTTCTTGCCATGCTCGGCAAGGAAGGCCTGGCCGTCCGCATGGATGTGGTTGGTAATGTTGGTGATGACATCGCCGGAGCCCACCGCATTCACGCGAATACCGTGTTCGATGGCTTCCAGCGAGAGCGCCCGCGTCAACTGAGCAAGTGCGCCCTTGGATGCCGCATACGCTGCGATGAGCGGAAAGGCCTGATAGCAGGCGTAGGACCCCACGTTGACGATGGCCCCCGTCTTTGCCGGCAGCATGGCGCGCATGGCTTCCCGCGAGAACAGGAAAGCGCCCGTGGCATTGACGGCCTGGATGCCATTCCAGTCTTCCAGCGACATATCCACCAGCGGCTTGTTGATGATGACCGCCGCGTTGTTGACGAGGATGTCGAGCTTGCCAAAGCGGTCGATTGCCGTGGTAACGGCCTGCACGGCGCTTTCCTCTCGCGCCACATCGGCGACGACGGGAACGATGCCAGGTCGCGCCAGCGCTTCGACGTTGCTGCTGCGCTCGACGGCAATCACATTCGCCCCTTCGGCGTGAAGCAGTTCGGTGGTCGCCAGGCCGATACCACTGGCTGCACCGGTGACGATGGCGACCTTGCCTGCGAAGGCACCGCTTGTCGTGTTTCGTGATGTCATGATGTTCTCCTGATTGATTTGGGTCCCGTGCCGGGATGGATCAAAACGGGCTGGCGGTGGGCCGTACGACGATCTCGCTGACGTCGACGTCGGCGGGCTGCTCCACCGCGTAGGCGATGGCACGTGCGATCGCGTCAGGGGTGATGGCGATGCGACGGAACTCCTGCATCGCCCTGCGCGCGGTGTCGTCGGAGATCGAGTCGGCCAGTTCGGATTCCACGACGCCGGGGCAAATCACCGTCACGCGGATCTTGTCGGTTTCCTGGCGCAGCCCATCGGAGATAGCGCGCACGGCGAACTTGGTGGCGCAATAGACCGCGGCAGTCGGCGACACGGAGAGCCCGCCAATCGAAGAAATATTGATGATCTGGCCCATCCCTTGCGTTTCCATCGTCGGCAGCACGGCGGCAATGCCATGCAGCACGCCACGAATGTTCACGTCGATCATCCGGTCCCACTCGCCGACCTTCAGCGCGTTGAGCGGCGAAAGCGGCATCACGCCCGCGTTGTTGATCAGGACGTCGATGCGACCGAAGGCATCAAGCGCGAATTGGGCGAATGCCGCCACGTCGCCGGCCGAGGTCACGTCGAGCTCGCGGTAACACACCACGCCGCCGGAGGCTTCGATCGATGCCGCCAACCCGGCGAGCCGGTCGGTCCGGCGTGCACCGATCACGAGCCGGTGTCCCTGCGCGGCCAGCAGGCGCGCGGCGCCCTCGCCAATGCCGCTGCTCGCCCCGGTGATCAGAATGACTTTCGATTCGTTGGCTACGATTGCCATGTTGCATACTCCTATCGTTGGTTCGGATCTGGCCGCGGAGGTCGGCGCTTGATGCAGCGCGCTCAGCAGTTGCGTTTCGGCCTCCAATGAAGCGGTACGGTTCGTTCGGCCGGTGCATGAATGTTAGGGATGACCTGCCTGCAGGCGAATACACGGACCGATGCCGTTATTGCCTGTTCCTATTGAACCGGCTGGTACGGTGTGCAAGGCGGGCTAGAATGGCGGCTGCAGGCAAACAAGAGGAGGCTTTGTGTCCAAGGTCCGCTCCCCCGCTTCCGTCAGGATGGTTCGTCTGATCGAGAAACTGGCGCCCAACGAGGGCTACACGCAGTCGACGCTCGATAGCGTGCGGCTGATGCGTTCGGATCGGCCCCTTGGGCGCACACCGGTGCTGTACGAGCCGAGCATCGTGATCGTGTGCCAGGGCCGCAAGCTTGGCTTTCTGGGCAATGAGGTCTATGTCTACGACGCGCAGCACTATCTCGTACTGTCGGTACCGCTGCCGTTTTCCACGGAAACCCAGGCTTCGCCAGAGGAACCCATGCTGGCGGTGTCCATCCGTCTGGACCTCCTCGAACTCAGCGAACTGATCACGCAGATCGGGGCGGCAGGAGATCTGCCTCAGGCACCGCCCAACGGCATGGTGTCTACGGGGCTTGACGAGAATCTGGCCGATGCAACCGTCAGGTTGCTGGAGACATTGACGGTCCCGATGGATGCTCGGATTCTGGGGCCCGGCCTGGTACGGGAAATCTGCTACCGCGTGTTGACGGGGGCACAGGGAGGCGCGATGCGTGCCGCTCTCGCTCACCACGGGCGCTTCGGCCGCGTCGCAAGAGCGCTGAAGCGCATCCATGCCGATTATGCGACGCCATTGAACGTGTCCCGCCTGGCCGAAGAGGCCGGCATGAGCGTGCCGGCATTTCACGCCAACTTCCGCACGGTGACCCAGACGTCGCCAATCCAGTACATCAAGTCCACCCGCCTTCATCAAGCGCGCCTGATGATGATTCGCGACGGCGTCACCGCGGCGGCAGCAGCGGGACGAGTGGGCTACGAGAGCACTTCGCAGTTCAGCAGGGAGTTCAAGCGGCTTTTCGGGCGAACACCGGTTGAGGAGGCACGCGACATGCGCGAGTCCTTCACCCTGTCACCGGCGGTTCGCTTCAATCCAGAGCCAGCGATAAGGGGGCCGTAATCCCCTCGAAACACTAGGCAAAAAAAAAGCCGCCAGAAGGCGGCTTTTTCTCAATTTCCACGTCACAGAGTTCTCAACAACTTGGCAGAGATCTCACGTTTCGTGACATCCGACATCATCAAACGTCAATATTCCGCGCCACCAGCGCATTGCTTTCGATGAAGTTCCGGCGCGGTTCCACCTCGTCGCCCATCAGCGTCGTGAAGATCTGGTCCGCGGCGATCGCGTCTTCGATCTGTACCTTCAGCAGGCGGCGCTGCGTCACGTCCAGCGTCGTTTCGAACAGCTGGTCGGGATTCATTTCGCCGAGACCCTTGTAGCGCTGGCGCGTCACGCCGCGTTCGGCTTCGCTCAGGAGCCATTGCATGGCCTGGTGGAAGTCGGACACGGTCTGGTCGCGTTGCTTCTCGCCTTCGCCGCGCTTGACCTTCGTGCCGTCGGGGATCAGGCCCTGGAACGTCGCCGCGGCCTTGGCCAGCGCCTCGTAGTCGGCGCCGTGGACGAAGTCCGCGTCGAGGTGCGAGAGGCGGACGTTGCCGTGGTGGCGGCGCGCGATCATCAGGCGGTGCTTGTCGGACTTCTCGTCGAACTGTGCGTAGACGTCGGCGGTACCGTCGTCGTTGACGGCGGCGCCCAGCAGCGTCTTGGCGTGCATCTCGGCGAGCTTCGCCTTGAGGGCCACGGCCGAAGCTTCAGCCGCCGCGGCGCTATCGAGGTCCAGCGTGACGCCGTCCGCGATCGCGCGCAGGGCATCGCTATCCACGATGCGCGAGAGGCGGCTGATCACGCCTTCCGCCAGCTGATACTGGCGGGCGAGCTCGGTCAGCGCATCGCCGTTGATCTCGCTGCCATCCGGACGAATCAGCGCGGCCTTCTCCATCGCGAGCTTCAGCAGGTATGCGTTCAGCTCGTTGTCGTCCTTGATGTAGCGCTCTTCCTTGCCGTGCTTGATCTTGTAGAGCGGCGGCTGCGCGATGTACACGTAGCCACGCTCGATGATGTCCGGCATCTGGCGATAGAAGAACGTCAGCAGCAGCGTACGGATGTGCGAACCGTCCACGTCCGCATCGGTCATGATGATGATGCGGTGGTAGCGCAGCTTCTCGAGGTTGTAGTCGTCCTTGCCGATACCCGTGCCCAGCGCGGTGATCAGCGTCAGCACTTCCTGGCTCGACAGCATCTTGTCGAAGCGCGCGCGCTCCACGTTCAGGATCTTGCCCTTCAGCGGCAGAATCGCCTGGAACTTGCGGTCGCGGCCCTGCTTGGCCGAGCCGCCTGCGGAGTCACCCTCCACGAGGAACAGTTCGGACAGCGCCGGATCGCGCTCCTGACAGTCCGCCAGCTTGCCCGGCAGGCCCATGCCATCGAACGCGCCCTTGCGCCGCGTCATCTCGCGCGCCTTGCGCGCGGCCTCGCGCGCGCGCGCCGCATCGACGATCTTGCCGCAGATGATCTTCGCGTCGGTCGGCGTTTCCAGCAGGAAGTCCGTCAGCGCCTTGCTGACGAGTTCTTCCACCGGCAGACGCACTTCCGACGACACCAGCTTGTCCTTGGTCTGCGAGCTGAACTTCGGCTCGGGTACCTTCACCGAGAGCACGCACGACAGGCCTTCGCGCATGTCGTCGCCCGAGGTCTCCACCTTGGCCTTCTTGGCGATCTCGTTCTCTTCGATGTACTTGTTGATCACGCGCGTCATCGCCGCGCGCAGACCCGTCATGTGGGTACCGCCATCGCGCTGCGGAATGTTGTTCGTGAAGCAGAGCACCTGCTCGTTGTAGCCGTCGTTCCATTGCATCGCCACTTCCACGGCAATGCCATCTCTCTCCGCGTTCGCGTAGAAGATGTTCGGATGCAGCACGGTCTTCGCGCGGTTGATGTACTCGACGAAGCCCTTCACGCCGCCCGAGAACGCGAAATCCTCTTCCTTGCCCGTACGCTGGTCGGTGAGCTTGATATGCACGCCGTTGTTCAGGAACGAGAGCTCGCGGATGCGCTTGGACAGCACCTCGTAGTGGAATTCGACGTGCGTGAAGATCTCCTCGTCGGCGAGGAAGTGCACTTCGGTACCGCGCTTGTCGGTCGCGCCGACGATCTTCATCGGCGACACTTCCACGGGCTGGCCGTCCGGGCCTTCCACGGTCTCGATGATCCGGTTCTGCACCTCGCCACGCGAGAATTCGATCAGGTTGACCTGGCCATCGCGGCGCACGGTCAGGCGCAGCCACTTGGAGAGCGCGTTCACGCAGGACACGCCCACGCCGTGCAGGCCGCCCGACACCTTGTAGCTGTTCTGGTTGAACTTGCCGCCGGCATGCAGCTCGGTCATCGCGATTTCCGCGGCGCTGCGTTTCGGCTCGTGCTTGTCGTCGAACTTCACGGCCGGCGGAATGCCGCGGCCGTTATCGACGATCGAGATCGAGTTGTCGCTGTGGATCGTCACCGAGATCTCGGTGCAATAGCCCGCCAGCGCCTCGTCGATCGAGTTGTCCAGCACCTCGAACACGAGGTGATGCAGGCCAGTGCCGTCGGACGTATCGCCGATATACATGCCCGGTCGCTTGCGTACCGCCTCCAGGCCTTCCAGGATCTGGATCGAAGAGGCTCCGTAGGTGTTTTCCTGTTGCGGTTTCTGCTGTTCGGTCATGTTTTCCTACTCACGGCAAATGCGGCAATCGGCGCGCGTGTTGCTGCTGGCGCGCCCCGATCGTTCCGCAATAGCGGGTTACTAAAACGGCAAAAGGGGCGGATCGACGGGATCCGGCCCCCTGCTGGTATCTTGTCGTCCGAATTCCGGAGGATCAGATGCGCATCGGCATGACGACGTACTTGAAGTTGTCGTCGTCCGGCACGGTAATCAGCGCACTCGAATTCGAGTCGCCGAGGCTGACCTGTACCTGCTCGCTCTTCAGGTTGCCCAGCACGTCGAGCAGATAGGTCACGTTGAACCCGATATCGAGCGCGTCGCCCGAGTAATCGAGTTCCAGCTCTTCCTGCGCCTCTTCCTGATCGGCGTTGGTGGAGCTGATCTTCAGCGTGTGCGTGTCGAGAATGCAGCGCACGCCCTTGAACTTGTCGGTCGTCAGGATCGCGGTACGTTGCAGCGCCTGCTGCAGACGCACGCGGTCGATCGCGAACGCATTCTTGTAGCCCTTCGGAATCACGCGCTGGAAGTCCGGGAACTTGCCTTCCACGAGCTTCGAGATCAGCTCGATGTTCGCGAAGCTGAACTTCACCTGATTCGCGGCCAGTTGCACCTGCACGGGATCGTCCGTGTCCTCGAGCAGGCGTTGCAGTTCGAGAATCGTCTTGCGCGGGATGATGACTTCCTGACGCGAGCCGCCACCGGTGGCTTCGGTGTCGAGCTCCACACCGCAATACGCCAGACGGTGACCGTCGGTCGCAACGGCCATCACCTTCTTGCCGTCCACGACCAGCAGCATGCCGTTCAGGTAGTAGCGGATGTCCTGCTGGGCCATCGCGAAATGGACCATCGCCAGCAGATGCTTGAACGTCTTCTGCGGCAGGCTCACGCTCGCGTTGAACTCGCTCGCTTCCGCCACGGTCGGGAATTCCTCGGCCGCCAGCGTCTGCAGTGCAAAGCGGCTCTTGCCCGATTGCACGGTCATGCGCTTGTCGTTCAGCGACAGCGCGACATCGCCGTCGGGCATCGCGCGCAGGATGTCGAGCAGCTTCCGCGCGGCCACGGTCGTGGCCACGTCGTCGCTGCCGACGCCGCACTCGGCGTGCGTGGTGATCTGAATCTCGATGTCGGTCGACAGGAAGGAAACGTTCGAGCCGGACTTGCGAATCAGCAGGTTGGCCAGGATCGGGAGTGTGTGGCGGCGCTCCACGATGCCGCTCACGATTTGCAGCGGACGCAGCAGATTGTCTCGCGAGGTTTTGACCAATTGCATTGAATTTATCCTTCGTCGTTTGTCGTCAGCTCGACCGCAGATGCGCAAACCCCTGAAATCGATTCAAATTCACTTATGAATCAAGGAGTTAATGTTGCATTGTACCAAGGATAAGCCGCTGCGGTGAAGCGGGGCGGTTCCGGCAAGCGGCGCGCTTGTGCCCAAAAAGCCACGGCGCGCCCGTCCGCATTGCAGAACTGTCCCGACTCACCGCAAAGCCTTATCTGAGGCCAATTTCCCGCGGTACAACCGGTTGATCCAGACGCCCGTTTGCCGCCGGGCGCGTAGCCAGTAGTATGCCAGCCCGGCAAGGCCGGCTTGTAAAATCGTCGAATGGCCATGAGCGGACGCTAGTTCACGTCCGCCCTTCGCCACCGTTCAACCCTTGAGCGTCTGTTCGAGCACGTGCAGCTCGTGATTGAGCTGCGCATCCTTGCTGCGTTCGTCGGCGATCTTCCGCACCGCGTGCAACACGGTGGTGTGATCGCGTCCGCCGAACAGCTCGCCGATCTCCGGCAGGCTCTTCTGCGTGAGTTCCTTCGCCAGGTACATCGCGATCTGCCGCGGCCGTGCAATATTTGCCGGCCGCTTCTTCGAGTACATGTCCGCGACCTTGATGTTGTAGAAATCGGCGCAGGTCTTCTGGATGTTCTCCACCGAGATCTGGCGGTTCTGCACGGTCAGCAGATCCTTCAGCGCCTCGCGCGTGACCTCGATCGTGATGTCCTTGCCGTGGAAGTTCGAGAACGCGAGGATCTTGCGCAGCGCGCCCTCGAGCTCGCGCACGTTGGACCGCAGGTGCTTCGCGACGAAGAACGCCACCTCTTCCGGCACGCTCACGTTTTCCGCGGCCGCCTTCTTCATCAGGATCGCCACGCGCATTTCGAGCTCGGGCGGTTCGATCGCCACGGTCAGGCCCGAGTCGAAGCGCGAGATCAGCCGGTCATCGATACCGGTGATCTCCTTCGGATACGTATCGCTGGTGATGATCACCTGCGCACGGTTCGCGATCAGCGCCTCGAACGCGTAGAAGAATTCTTCCTGCGTGCGGTTCTTGCCCGAGAAGAATTGAATATCGTCGATCAGCAGCAGGTCGAGCGAATGGTAGTAGCGCTTGAACTCGTCGAACGCTTTACGCTGGTACGCCTTCACCACGTCGGAGACGTACTGCTCGGCGTGGATATAGCGGATGCGCGCGCGCGGATTCTCCATCAGCATGAAATTGCCGATCGCGTGAATCAAGTGCGTCTTGCCGAGGCCCACGCCGCCATAGAGATAGAGCGGGTTGTACGACTTGCCCGGGTTGTTCGCCACCTGGATCGCCGCCGCGCGCGCAAGCTGGTTCGCCTTGCCGGTCACGAAGTTGTCGAACGTGAGAATCGGATTCAGGCGCGAGCGCTCGTGCACCGTGTCGCTCTGCTGCGGCTGCGCCGGCTGCTGCTGGGGCACGCGGTACGATCGCGCGCTGGCCTCGGCCGGATCCATCTGGGCGACATCGATCTCGCCCATGTCCGGCACGTGGTTGCCCTGTAACGGATGGCCCGATGCCGCGCCGCGGCCGGCGTGCGACGGGTGCGCGCCCGGGTGGCTGCCCGGATGGCTGCCCGGATGGCCGCCCGCGTGGTTCACGGGAGCGGGGTAGGGCGCCTGCGGCGCGCTGGACGGATGGGGCGCCGGATAGTCGAAGCCGCCCGGCGCCTGATTGCCATATTGCTGGCTGCCGTACCCCTGTGCGGGCGCATGGTTCGCGCGCTGGCCGGGGGCGGACTGACCCGCCACGGACGACTGCGGATACGTACCCGGTGCTGCGCCTTCCGGGGCGCCGCCATGCACGCCCGGCTGCGCGCCCGGCGCCATATAGGCGGCCGCGCGCCCCGAGGCGGCGGGATCGAGTACGAAGTGAACGCTGACCTGCGCTTCCCAGTACTCGCACGCAAGGGCCGTGATGCGGCCGGAGAATTGGCTCTTGACCCAGTCCAGCTTGAAACGGTTGGGCGCGGCGATTCTGAGCGCGTGCGCCTCCTCGTCGAAGGCGACGGGCGCCAACGGCTTGATCCAGGTCTTGAACTGTTGCGGCGTCAGTTCGCGCTCGAGTTGCGCGGCTGCCGCCTGCCAGAAATCTTGCATGTGTTCTTGTTGAGTGACCGTACCAGGCGGCTCGGGTCGAGCCTCCCGGATACAGCACGAGCGCTGCGACGCCTTCTTCACAATCCGGCCTCGCACACGGCCCCGATCCGCGTGATCGGGTCGAGACGGCGATACCGCACCCACGATGCGCGACGAGGGCATCAGGGGGAAGCGGTATACCGATGGCAGAGGACCGGGTTGTACGTGCGCCACGCAGCCCGTGTAGTAGTTGGACCGGGATTGTACCCCCCGGCCCGAGTTATCCACAAAGGATAAGTCTGTGGACAACTTGTGCAAATTCAGTGGATTGCTGTGCACAACCTGTCCCCGCGCGGGTGGCGACAAGCGCGCTTTACACGATTTTTTCCCAACAGAACAACAACTTGATGCCGCCTTGACGCCCCTGGACCCCTCATCGCGCCGTGTGGCTGTTACCCACCGATAGGTGTGGACAATGGCCCGTGCGCGGCCGATTGGGCCGAGCCGCTTTCGGAGGTTGCGCACATCGGTTTCCTTGACACCTCAGCCGAAAATCGGTTAAATGGCGGGTTCTGCGATTCGGCAGGGGATCACGTGTGTCGTACGGGACGTTAACCGTAACGCCCCGAAATGTGCCACCCGGTCCTTGCCAGTTTCCGCGTTGTTGGTCAGCGCGGATCGAGACTTCCTCAGCAGTCAACTCGATATCGGCTTCGCGGCTCGCGCCGCGAACCCTCGTGCGAACCATACGCGGCGGCCACGGCCCCGGCAGTGCCGGCGTCCGGATAGCCCGGATCAACCAGAGAGTGCAACATGAAACGTACTTACCAACCTTCCGTTACCCGCCGCAAGCGTACCCATGGCTTCCGCGTGCGCATGAAGACCCGTGGCGGCCGTGCCGTCATCAACGCTCGCCGCGCCAAGGGCCGCAAGCGCCTGGCAATCTGAGGGCCGGGCGACCGGCCTGGACGGTGATCCGACGGATCCCGTTCTTGCCTACCGCCTCGCACTCAGGATGGCCGGGAGCGCAGCCGCCGGGCGCAGCTTTTCGCTAGCTTTGCACAGCGTGTCTACCCATGCCTTTCCAAAGGCCGCGAGGCTAACAAAGACGGATGAGTTTTCATCCGTTTTTGCTTTGCGGCCACGCCGCCGCAGCCCGCACTTCGTGCTGTACGTGCGCGCCAACGGCAAGGCCGAAGCGCGTCTTGGCGTCGTCGTCGGCAAGAAGTTCGCGCCGCGCGCCGCCGAGCGCAACCTGGTCAAGCGCATGGCCCGGGAACTGTTTCGCGGCCGGCAGGACCAACTCGCGGGCCGCGATGTGCTGTTGCGGCTGCAGACCAAGTTTCCGCGGGCCGAGTTTGCCAGCCGGGCGGCGATCCGCCGGGCGTGCAGCACGGAAATCGCAAGCCTGCTGGAGGTGGCGGCAAGGCCGATGCCACCGCCCGCCTGATCCCGACACCATGAAGCGAATCCTGCTTGTCCTGCTGCGTATCTACAAGATCGCGCTCAGTCCGTACCTGGGCTCGCAGTGCCGCTTCCTGCCGACATGTTCCGAATACGCGCGCGACGCCGTCACCCTGCACGGCGCCGCACGCGGAAGCTGGATGGCCGCTTGCCGGCTCTGCCGTTGTCATCCTTTCGCACAGGGCGGGTATGATCCCGTGCCCGAGCCCCGAAACATGGGGAGCGCCCAGGCGCCCCGTACGAGCGCCGCGCCAGGCCAGCCGCCTGTCACGATCCGGCTCCCCAGACCCTGAATTCCTCCGACCATAGCGAGACATGGATATCAAACGCACCATCCTGTGGGTCATCTTCTCGATGGCCCTCGTGCTCCTCTACGACAACTGGCAGCGGGCCAACGGCCACGCGTCGATGTTCTTCCCGAGCGCGACCACGCAGCAGGCGCCGGCCGGAGGCGCGAGCGACGCCGCGGCGCGCAACGACGTACCGCAGGCCAATGCCGCCTCGGCGGCCGCCGGCGTGCCGGGCGCTCCCGCGGCAGCGCCCGCGGCGGCGGCCCAGCCCACCGGCGAGAAGATCATCGTCACCACCGACGAGGTGCGTGCGGAGATCGATACGGCCGGCGGCATCCTGTCCCGCCTGGAACTGCTCAACGAGAAGGAAAAGGACGGCAAGCCGGTCGTGCTGCTCGAGCGTGACGCCACGCGTACCTACCTCGCGCGTTCGGGCCTGATCGGCGGCGACCTGCCGAACCACACGACCATCTTCACGGCGGCCCCGGGCCCGCGCTCGCTGGACGGCGGCGACAAGGTCAGCGTCGTGCTGACGGCCGAGAAGAACGGTACCAAGTTCGTCAAGACGTACACGTTCCACAAGGGCAGCTATGTCGTGGACACGCAGTTCGCCGTGACCAACGACGGCACCGCCCCGATCTCGCCGACGCTGTACATGGAACTCGCGCGCGACGGCAGCAAGGTCGAGCAGTCGCAGTTCTACAGCACGTTCACGGGTCCGGCCGTGTACACGGACGCGGACAAGTATCACAAGATCACGTTCGAGGACATCGCCAAGGGCAAGGCTTCGGTGCCGGGCCCGACCACCAACGGCTGGGTCGCGATGGTGCAGCACTACTTCGCGTCCGCGTGGATTCCGCAGACGGGCAAGGAACACTCGTTCTACGTCGAGAAGATCGACAACAACCTGTACCGCGTCGGTATCCAGCAGCCGCTGGGCCAGATCGCGCCGGGGGCGACGGTCACCACCGATGCCCGCCTGTTCGCCGGTCCGCAGGAAGAGCGCATGCTCGAGCAGATCACGCCGGGCCTGGAACTCGTGAAGGACTATGGCTGGCTGACGATCCTGGCCAAGCCGCTGTTCTGGCTGCTCGAGAAGCTGCACGGCTTCCTGAACAACTGGGGCTGGTCGATCATCGCGCTGACCGTGCTGATCAAGCTCGTGTTCTTCCCGCTGTCCGCGGCCAGCTACAAGTCCATGGGCAAGATGAAGGACCTGCAGCCGCGCATGACCGCGATCCGCGAGCGCTACAAGGGCGACCCGCAGAAGATGAACCAGGAGATGATGGGCCTGTACCGCACCGAGAAGGTCAATCCGCTCGGCGGCTGCCTGCCGATCGTGATCCAGATTCCGGTGTTCATCGCGCTGTACTGGGTGCTGCTGTCGTCGGTGGAAATGCGCGGCGCGCCGTGGCTGGGCTGGATCCACGATCTGTCGGTGCCGGATCCGTTCTACATCCTGCCCGTCGTGATGGCCGTGTCCATGTTCGTGCAGACCAAGCTGAACCCGACCCCGCCGGACCCCGTGCAGGCGAAGGTCATGATGATCATGCCGCTGGTGTTCTCGTTCATGTTCTTCTTCTTCCCGGCCGGCCTCGTGCTGTACTGGGTCGTGAACAACATCCTGTCGATCGCCCAGCAATGGCAGATCAACCGCATGCTCGGCAAGGGCAAGGCGGCCGCGGCGGCGAAGGGCTGATCCTTCCTCGCGCGCAAGACGAAAAACCCGGCTCCGGCCGGGTTTTTTCTTTGGCGGGCAGCAGGCGTATCCTTGCTGTCGATCCCCCCCTTCACGAGGAGCCGACATGACCTGGTCCGCCCGGCAGTACACGCAATTCGAAGACGAACGCACGCGTCCCGTGCGCGATCTCGTGGGCGCCATTCCCACGCAGGACGCGAAGCGCGTCGTCGATATCGGCTGCGGACCGGGGAACTCCACGGAGGTGCTCGCGGCCCGTTACCCCGATGCGGAGGCGATCGGGCTCGACAGCGATGCCGACATGATCGCGGCCGCGCGCAAGCGCCTGCCCGCCCTGCGTTTCGATCAGGCCGACATCACGGACTGGCGCGACGAGGGTCCGTACGATGCGATCCTCGCCAATGCGGTGCTGCAATGGGTGCCGGACCATGCCACGCTGCTGCCGTCGCTGATCCGCAAGCTCGCGCCGGGCGGCAGCCTCGCGGTGCAGATGCCCGACAACCTCAACGAAGCGCCGCATCTGCTGATGCGCGAGACCGCGCTGGAAGGACCGTGGGCCGCCAAGCTTGCCGCCGCGGCCGACGCGCGCACGCCGCTCGCGTCCGAGCGCTGGTACTACGAACTGCTGAAGCCGCTCTGCGCGCGCGTGGATATCTGGCGCACGATCTACCAGCATCCGCTCGCGGGCGGCGCGGCCGCGGTCGTCGAATGGTTCAAGGGCAGCGGCCTGCGGCCGTTCCTCGCGCCGCTCGACGACGCCGAGCGCGCCGAGTATCTGCGCCGCTACGAGGCGAAGATCGCGGCGGCCATGCCGGCGCTGGCGGACGGCACCGTGCTGCTGCCATTCCCGCGCGTGTTTATCGTCGCCACGCGATAGCCCGCGGCGCCGCGCATGTCGCGCCGCACCAGGCGGCTCGTGTACTGCGGTCACGTGCCTGATCGCCTACACTGGAAGCGTCGCGCACGCGCGTCAGACGATCCACCCGCCATGGCAGAACGCATACGGTCCGGGCGCACACGCGGCGGCCTGCGACGCAAGATGGCTCCGCTCGCCGCATTCGTGGCCCTGGCGGATGCGGGGCTTTGCACGGTGCTGGCGCGCGTCGATGCGTTGGTCGGTGATGTTGGCAATATCCGCGATGATCGCGATAGCCCCGGCGCTGATGATATGGAGGCGATCCACGCCCTGCGCGTCGCCGTTCGGCATCTGCGCGCGGTAGCCTGGGCGTTCCAGCCAGTGGTCGCCGATGCGGTCCGTGCGCGCTGGAAATCCGTGCTGCGCGACACGGCCGATGCCTGTGGCGAGACGCGCGACTGGGATGTGTTCGTCGCCGAGACGCTCGCACCGGCGCTCGAACGCGAACCCGCGCATCCGGTCCTGCTGGCCCTGATCGACGCCGCGCGGACCCGTCGCGCCGCGGCGCACGACGTGATGATGACGAAATTGTCACGTGACATGCGGCCGCGTCTGGGTACGCTTGAGGACGATGTGCGACGCATGGTGCGAGCGGTGCGGAAGACGACGTCGGCCACGCGGAAGCGCCGCGATAAAGCCGTGCGTCTCGATGCGTTCGCGCAGCGCCGGGTACGCAAGGCACGCCGCCACGTTCGCGCGCTGGCGCGGACCGCGCGCGACGGCCAGACCGAACACGTGCATCGCCTGCGCATCGGCAACAAGCGGCTGCGCTACGCGATCGAGGCGCTCGCGGACGTACTGCCGCGGCGGCTGCGCAAGCGCCTGCACAAGAAGCTCGTCCGTCGGCAGACCGCGCTTGGCACGGTCGTCGACGATGCCGTGGCCCGGCGACTGCTGTGTGAGTGCCTGACCGATCTGCGAAAATACGGCCCATGACTGCTCCCCTGCTTCCCATTGCCGCCATCGCCACCGCGCCCGGACGCGGCGGTATCGGTGTCGTGCGCGTATCCGGCCCCGACGTTGCGACGATCGCGCGCGCCGTGTGTGGCCAGACGCTGAAGCCGCGCCATGCGACGTACCTGCCGTTCCTCGATGCGCGCGGCGGTGTCATCGACCACGGCCTCGCGCTGTACTTTCCGGCCCCGCATTCCTACACGGGCGAAGAGGTGCTCGAACTGCAGGGTCACGGCGGTCCCGTGGTCATGCAGATGCTGCTCGCGCGGTGCCTCGAGGCGGGACGCGATGTCGGCCTGCGGCTCGCCGAGCCGGGCGAGTTCACGCGGCGCGCGTTCCTCAACGACAAGCTGGACCTTGCCCAGGCCGAAGCCGTCGCGGACCTGATCGAGGCCAGCACCGAAGCCGCCGCGCGTTCGGCGGCGCGCTCGATGGAAGGTGTGTTCTCGCAGGCCATCCATACGCTCGTGGAGAAGGTGATTCACCTGCGCATGCTCGTGGAGGCGACGCTCGACTTTCCCGAAGAGGAGATCGACTTCCTCGAGGCTTCCGATGCCCGCGGCCAGCTGGCGGCGATTCGCGAGGCGCTGAAGGGCGTGCTCCGGCAGGCAAAGCAGGGCGCGTTGCTGCGCGAAGGGCTGTCGGTGGTGCTCGCGGGCCAGCCCAACGTCGGCAAGTCGTCGCTGCTGAATGCGCTGGCCGGTGCGGAGCTGGCGATCGTCACCCCGATCGCGGGGACCACGCGCGATCGCGTGCGCGAGACGATCCAGATCGAAGGTATTCCACTCCATATCATCGATACGGCGGGGCTGCGCGAGGATGCGGCCGACGAGGTCGAGCGCATCGGCATCGAGCGGACGTGGGAAGCGATCGGACGCGCGGATGTGGTGCTGCATCTGGTCGATGCGTCGGACTATCTCGAGAACGGCCTGTCGGAGATCGACGATGCGATCGACGACCGGCTCAGCGGCCATCTGCCGCCGGGATCGCCGATCGTGCGCGTGGTCAACAAGATCGATATGGCACCCTCCGCCAGCGACACGATGTTCGGCGGCAACCGCCCGCACGTGGTGGTGGCCAACGGCCCCAATCCCACCGAGATCTGGATCTCCGCGCGCACGGGCGCGGGCATCGACCTGATGCGCCGCGAACTGCTGCGTATCGTCGGCTGGCAGTCGGGCAGCGAAGGCACCTTCCTCGCGCGCGAGCGGCACCTCACGGCGCTGCGCTGCGCGCAATCGCACCTCGACTGTGCCGCGGAACGCGCGGACCAGCAGGCGCAGGCGCTCGACCTGTTTGCCGAAGAACTGCGGCTGGCACAGGAACACCTGAACAGCATCACGGGCGAGTTCACGAGCGACGATCTGCTGGGGACGATCTTTACGCGGTTCTGTATCGGGAAGTGAGATCTCCCGTCACGTCCCCTGCACGGCTCGGGACGACTCGCGCGTCCCCTCCGCATACAGCGCCAGCACATCGGCAATGGCCCGGTTGCACGGCGTGGGTACACCCAGTTCCCGGCCGTACGCGGCGACGCCGCCGCTGAGCCAGGGGACTTCCAGGCGATTGCCGCGCTGGAGATCGTGGTGCATCGACGACGTCATGTCGGGTTGCAGCGTGTCCGAGAAGGCGAGGCGATCGTCGGCGAAGTTCTCCGCGAGCGCAACGCCCTTTGCGCGGCCCACGGCGACCACTTCGCGCATGACGTCATGCAGGAACGGCCGCGTCTGCGGGTTCGATCGGATCGGGCCGATCGGCTGGCGCATGCTCGACGTCGTGCCGGACAGGCCCACGAGGAAGACGAACTTTTCCCAGATCGTGCGCGTGATGTCCTCGCTGATATCGGCCTGGAAGCCCGCCTTCACGCAGGCGGCATGGAACGCCTGGACACGCGGGCTCACGCTGCGGTCGAACTCGCCGAACACCAGCCGCTGCAATGCGCCCTTGTATTCGATGATGCCGGGCTCGGCGATCACGGATGCGATGTAGCTCACGCCGCCGAAGGTGGCCTCCGCGGGCAGATGACGGCGCAGGATCTCGTCCTTGTGCACGCCGTTCTGGAAAGACACCACCGCCGCGCCCCCGTCGGTCAGGCGCCTGAGCGCGGGTGCGAGCGCTTCGGTGTCCCACAGCTTGACGGCGATCAGGATCAGGTCCGCGTGCGCGATCTGGCCGACGTCCTCCACGGCATTCACGTCGCGGAGGTGCAGATCGTCACCCGTTCCATCCGCGCTCCGCGTGCCACGAACCCGCAAGCCATGCTCGCGCATCGCGCGCAGATGGTTGCCGCGCGCGACGAACGTCACGTCGCAGCCGGCAGCGGCCAGCTTCGCCCCGAAAAACCCGCCCACGCCGCCGGCGCCGATCACTGCAATCTTCATGGTGTCTCTCCACAGGGTCTGGTGTGGGGGAAACTATACTGCGGCGCCGCGCACGCCGCAGGCGGCGATGTCAGGCTCAGGCGCCCCGGCGCTGTTGGCCTTCGTACACCTGCAGATGGCAGTACGCGGCCTGCGCGATCGGCGCGTCCTGCCCGAACGCCGCCGCGCGGCGCACGAGGTCGCCGACCACGTCGTCGGCCTCGAGGCGCGGTGCCCCATTGGCGATATCGCGCGCCATCGAGGCCATCCAGTCCAGATTTTCGTCGAGCAGCCGCGTCTCCATCTGCGTCACCACCGCTGCCGGAATCGGATAACCCTCGGCGTCGGCCACGGCAAGGCTCTCGGACATCGCGCGGCGCATCAGCGCCTTGCCGTCCTGCGTGCGCGCGATCTCGCCGACCGTTCCGCGCATCAGGCAGGTCATCAGCGCGGCCGTCGCGATATGGATCCACTTGTTCCACAGCGCCTGCCCGATGTTGTCGGAGACGCTGCGCGTACCGGGCGTGGTGCGGATGAGCGCGTGGAACGCTTCCGCCGCGGCCTGCTGTACCGGCTCGCGCGCGCCGACGATCACCACGTCGAGCTTGCCGTAATGGGCGATCGATCCATCGGCGTCGAGCATGGTCGCGATCTGCGATACGCCGCCCATCACATGCGCGCGGCCGAAGCGCGCGTCAAGGCGCTCGTACACGGACACCCCATTGAGAAACGGCAGGATGCGCGTCTGCGGGCCGATGGCCGGCGCGATGGCGTCCATCGCGGAGGCGAGGTCGTAACCCTTGCAGGCGAGCAGCACGAGGTCGTAGGCGACGTCGGATGCGCGCACGCCGGCGTCGTCCACGCACCGGACGGGCTGCCGGAATTCACCGAGCTCGCTGCGCACCACGAGGCCGTCGGCGGCCAACCGCGCCGCACGGCCCGGGCGCACGAGAAACGTGACGTCGGCGCCCGCTTCGATCAGCCGCGCACCGTAATAGCCGCCGATGGCGCCCGCGCCCAAAACCAGAATCTTCATGATGTTCGTCTCCAGGAATGTCCGTCATATCGCTTCGCGATAATACATGACGATCAACTTTTATTCAGGGCACGTTGACAGCGGGCCGGGGAGCGCCGACCATCGGGCCATCGAGAAATGAAGCAGGAGCGACCAGATGCCACGGGTATCGAAGGCGGAAGCAGAGAAGAACCGTGCCAATATCGAACAGGTGTCCGCCCGCCTGTTTCGCGAACAGGGGTTTCACGGCATCAGCGTGGCGGATCTGATGTCGGCGGCCGGCCTCACGCACGGCGGGTTCTACGGCCATTTCGAATCGAAGGATGCGCTGGCCGCCATCGCCTGCACGCGCGCGTTCGAGGAATCGACCGAACGGTGGCGCAAGCGCATCGACGGCGCGCCGGACCGCGCCACCGCGCTCACGGCGCTGATCGACAGCTACCTGTCCGCGCGCAGCCGCAATGCCATGGGCACGGGCTGCCCGATTGCCGCGCTCGCCAACGATGTGGCCCGCGAGGCCGACGACAAGCCCGTGCACGAGGCCTTCGTCGCGGGATTCGCCGCGCAGCTGGCGTTGCTGGAAGCACTGCAACCGGCCGAGGATGCCGGCCAGCGGCATACCGATGCGCTGGCGCAGATGGCGATGCTGGTCGGTGCGCTGGTACTCTCGCGCGCCACGCGCGGGCATGCGCTGTCCAACGAGGTGCTGGCCGCGGCGCGCGCGCAGTTGCCCGGCGGCTGAGGACTCCCCATCAGGACAACGGCGAACCGTTTACACTGGCGATCTTTGCCACATTCCGCCAGCGCAGGTTCTCCGATGTTGAGTCGCACCCGTCAGACCCTCATTGCCGTCATTGCTGTCGTGGTTCTCGGCATGCTGTGGTTTGTCGGCAATGAAAAGACCCCCGCGGTCGTCTCCGATACCAGCGATGCGGCGGCCCCCGACGCGCCGGCCAGCCTGCCGCGCGGCATCCCGCGCAACGGCACGCTCGATCCGATCAGCATCGACCCCGCGCGGCCGGCCGACCGGCTTCCCCAGTACGACGCGGATGCGATTCTCAACGACTACCGCGACAATACCGGCGCGGCGGACGATCGCTACCGCGGCCAGTATTTCATCGTCGAGGGCATTGCGAGCGGCATTCGCCGCGAAGGCAGCGACGTGTTCCTCGAGATCCGTACCAACGATTACGGTCATGTCGTGCGCGCGAACCTGCTGCCGCGGCAGATCTGCGGTCCGGGCACGCGCGCCTGCGAGGTGGAAGCGCGCGCGACCATGGTGCGGCGCGGCCAGAAAGTGGCCGTGGAATGCACGGGTGCCGGTCTGCTGAACGGCGACACGCCGCTGCTCGCGGACTGCCTGCTGCGCGGCGGCGCGAACTAGCCGCCGGCGCTTTGCCGGGGGTTTTGGCCTCTGTTCGTGCGATTGAAAGGGCGTCCGGGCGCCTAGAGTAAGTAGGCATGCTGCCGGCGGTGCGCTCGGCCGCGCCGACACGCTCCGGAACCCCGCCAGGACACCCCGATGAAACGAACCCTTCTTGCCACCGCGCTCGCCCTGACGGTCAGCGCCTGCTCGACCTACGTGGCCGTCACCCCCGTGGATCGACCCGACCAATCCGACCCGCTGCTCGCGTTCCAGACGCCGAACGGCGTCCCGCAGTACCGCATCAACGGTACGCGCGTGATCGGTGCCGACGGCACGCTGCTGTGTGTGATCGCCAACACGGCCAACGGTAACGCCTATCTGAATGCGTTCCGCTCGTCGCTGCGCGCGCGCAACTTCGAAGTGAAGATGCTGCCGCCCGACTCGTCGATCGCGTCGTGTCCCCTTACCGTGACGTACACGGTGCAGGAGCAGACCTACTGGATGCCGTTCGTGAACGCGGCGGATATCACCGTGTACCGCAGCGGCGAACGCGTGGGCAAGGCCGTGTACAACGCCAACCGCAGCTCGGGTGGCCTGAACTTCAGCCACCTCGTGCCGGCCGACCAGACCATCGAGATGCTCGTGGAACGTCTGTTCCCGGGCCTGAAGCCGCAGCCCGCGCCGCAGGCCACGGACGCCGCCGCCACGCCGCCGGCGGCCTGACAGGCGGAGTGGGGGGAGGGGGGAGCCGGTACGGCCGCCTCATCCCGCCTTATCCCGCCCCTCTCCGCCTTTCCGCCTTTCCGCCTTTCCGCCTTTCCGCCTTTCCGCCCATTAGGCGAGGCGGAACACTTCCACCGCCTGCCGCAGTTCCTGCGCCTGATAGTGCAGGCTTTCCGCGGCAGCGGCGGCTTCCTCGACCAGCGCGGCGTTCTGCTGCGTGGTGATGTCCATTTCCGCCACCGCGCCGCTGATCTGCGTCAGCCCCTGCGACTGCTCGCGCGACGCCACGCTGATATCGCCCATCAGTGCCGCAATGCCTTCCACGCGGCGAACCATGTCGTCGATCGCGTTGCCGGCCTGCTGCACGGCCTCGTTGCCCGACTTCAGGTCCGTTACCGTGCGCTCGATCAGCTGCTTGATCTCGCCGGCCGCGTTGGCGCTGCGCTGCGCGAGGCTGCGCACCTCGCCGGCCACGACCGCGAAGCCGCGGCCATGCTCGCCCGCCCGTGCCGCTTCCACGGCCGCATTGAGCGCGAGGATATTGGTCTGGAACGCGATGCCGTCGATCATGCCGATGATGTCCACGACCTGCTGCGCATTCTTGTGGATATCCGCCATCGTGGTGACCACACGGCCGACGGTTTCGCCGCCCGCGCGTGCCGCCTCGGCGGCGCTGGTCACGGCTCCGTCGGCGTCCTGCGCGTTCTCGGCGTTCTGCTGCACCGTCGTGGTCAGTTGCTCGAGGCTGGCCACCGTGCGTTCGAGGCTCCCTGCCTGTGCGGCCGTGCGCGCGGACAGATCGGCGTTGCCGCTGGCGATCTGGCTCGTGCTGCCGGCAATCGCGCCGATGCTTGCGCGGACCTTGTCGACGATGCCCGTGAGGCCCTGGCCCACGCCATCGATCGCCCGCATCAGCTCGCCGATCTCGTCGCCGCGCTGGCTGTCCAGCCGCGTGGTGAGGTCGCCGGCCGCCAGTCGCGAGGCCGCTTCGGCCGCATGCGCGAGCGGCTGGCTCACCATCCGGCGCAGCAGCCACCAGAACGCGGCCGATACCGCGAGCGCGGCCAGCAGGCCGCCGATCAGGAACCGGTTGCGGCTGGCCACCAGTTCGTCGCGCAGCGTGGCCATCGGCACGGAGCCCGCGATCAGCCATTGCCATTCGGGGTAGGTGACGAAGGCGGTCAGGCGTTCGGTCGGCGACGTGCCGCCGAGCGCGATGGTGTGGGTCAGCGTGCCGTCCCTGGCGGCGATCATGTCGCGGACCCACGTGCCGCCGTCGGCATCCTTCGCGTCGAGCAGCGAGGTGCCTTCGCTGCCCAGCTTGTCCACCATCACCTTGCCCTGATCCGCGCCGGCCTTGGCATCGATCACCATGAAGTGGCCCGTGCCGTTGATCGTCTTGCGGCGAATGCGGTTCTTCAGCGACGCGAGCTCGGCTTCGACGTTCACGCCCACGTACAGCGCGCCGACGATCTTGCCGCCAACGTCCTTCACGGGCTCGTACTTGCTCATATAGGGCTTGCCGAACAACCACGTGAGGGCGCGATACGAACGGCCCGCGGATATGGCGGCGTAGGCGGCGCCCGAACGGTCGAGCAGCGTGCCGACGGCGCGTTCGCCGTCCTGCTTCTTCAGCGAGGTGGTCACGCGTACGAAATCGTCGCCGGTGCGGGCGAACACGGTGGACACCGTGCCGCCGGTGGTGGCGAGAAAGCGGTCGGGGATCTCGAAGCTGTTGTTCAGCTGCAGGTCGCCGCTCAGGAAGGCGGGGGTCGGTTTGCCGGATACCTCGATGGTCTGCGACGGATCCACCGCGTAGGGGCCGGGGAGGACCGCCGCGAAGCTCAGCATGAAGCGGTCGGCTTCCTGGAGCATGGTGTCGTCGAGCTGGCCGACCAGTTCCCGCAGGGTCTGGCTCTCGGCGGTGATGGCGTCGCGCGCCTGCGTTTCCAGTTGCCGCATGCTGGCGACGGAGATGGCAAGCGAGAAGGCGCCGAAGGCGATGACCTGCACGACGAGCACGACGAGTGCGACGCGCGTGCCGATGCTCCAGTTGCTGGCGCGCTCCCGTGCGCGGCCGGCAAGGTTCGGACTATGGATGATGAGTTCTGACAAGGGGGCGCTCCGTGGAGTGACCACACGCCATCCCGGCGCGTGGGCGACGCCTGCTCTTCGGGCCGGTCGTCACCGGAGCTATTACGGTTACTTGGGGGATCGACTTTAGGAAATGCTTTACAGATGAACCGGTTTTATATGTATCGCTTTGTCTGAAGAGGGGGGACGGCGAAACGGTCTAGAATCTGCCCATGCCCGCTCCCAAGCCGACCGCCCGCGGTACCCCCGCCTATCCCGAGTACACGATCGACGAACTCGCGCGCGCGGCCGGGACGACCGTGCGGAATATCCGGTCCTATCAGGATCGCGGGCTGATCGATCCGCCCGAGCGGCGCGGGCGCGTGGGCATCTATACGCAGACCCACCTCGGGCGCCTGCGGCTCATCAACCATCTGCTGGCACGCGGGTACACGCTCGCGAACATCATGGAGCTGCTCAAGGCCATCGTGGAAGGCCATGACCTGCGCTCGATCCTCGGGCTCGAGAGCGCGATCAGCAGTCCATGGACCAGCGAGTCCCCGCGGCACTACTCCTATCTGGCCCTCGCCCGCCTGTTCGGTCGGGCGGTCTCGCGCCCGGCGCTCGCCAAGGCCATCGCCCTGGGGCTGCTCGAGCCCGATGGCTTCGGCTATCTCGCCCGGAGCCCGCGCGCCCTGCAAGCCGGCGCGGAGATCGCACGCGCGGGATTCCCGCTCGAGGATGTGCTCGGCATCATCGAACACGCGCGCAGCCACTTCCAGGCGGTGTCCGACCGCATCGTGGCGATGGTGGTGCGGGAACTCGACAAGTTCGGCGACGGCAACCTGCCGCCGCCCCAGGACGTGCCGCGCCTCGTCGATATCCTCTGGCGCATTCGCCCGCTGGCGATGGTTGCCGTGGAAACGGAAATGATGCGTGCGCTCGAGATCTCGGCCAACAAGTACCTGGGCGACCGCGTGGCGGCGATACTCGAGCACCTGCACGACGGGCCCGGCGGCAAGGCGGGCAAGTGATGCCAACTGCCGCGGTCACGCGCCTGCCGACACCCCGCGGATAGACGGCGCGCGCGTGCTCGCCCCCGCCCGGATCGCCGTTTCCTCGATTTCCGCCACGAGCGGATCGATGCGGGCGAGTTGCGCGCGGTTGTCTTCGTCCCATGGATGGAAGCCCGGTCGGAAGTAGTCGAGCCATTCGGGGATCATGCGCCGCAGGACGCCCGGGGAGCCCCACAGGAAGTTCATCACGCGTCCAAACCCCAGCAGCTTGTTCGGGCAGCCGCGGTCCGCCATGACCAGGCGGATATGGAACACGAACACCATCGCCCAGAACGTGACCGTGGTGGTCAGCATCGTGAATGCGCGCAGCAGGTAGCGGTAGGGACCCGGCTTCATCACCGCGTTCCACACGTCGTAGGCCACGGCCTTGTGTTCGGTCTCCTCGAGCGCATGCCACGTCCACACCTGCCGGTAGCCGGGCTCGGAGTCGCCCATGTGGCGCGCGTCGGAGAGCAGGCCGCCCGCGAGCATCGCGGTGTAGTGCTCGAGCGCGATCGTATGCGCGAGTTGCCACGACTTCGGCAGGATCCGGCGCAGCAGGTTCAGCAGCTTCGCTACCGCGTTGTCGAGCTTTGACGCGGGCAGGCCCGCGTCGTCGAGCAACCGGTTATAGAGGATGTGCTCGCGTGTGTGCATCGCCTCCTGTCCGATAAAGCCCGCCACGGCCTGTTTGAGCACGGGATCGGTGATGCGGTCGCGATAGTTGCGCACGCTGTCCATGAAGAAGCGCTCGCCGGCCGGAAAAAAGATCGACAGCGCGTTGATGTAGTGGGTGACATGGCGCCCCCGCTCGTGCCAGTCGCAGATGCGATCGGGCGGCAGATGGGGATGCACGTCGCGTCGGACAGGCATCATGATGACGTCTCCTGGAGGAATGACAACAGATCGGCCGCGACGGGCCGCGGATCTTCTTCCATCGGGATATGGCCGAGCCCCGCATAACGGCGCAGCCGCGCGCCCGCTATGCGCTGGACGAAGGCATCGGCATGCGCGGGGGGAATCCACCGGTCGTGCTCGCCCCACATCACGAGCGTGGGCGCGCGCACCGTGTGCAGCGCCTCGGTCGGCAGCGTGTCGAAGTCGAGCTTCGGCACCATGCGTCCCACGGCCTCGCGCACGCCCGCGGCATGGAACAGGTCCACATAGCGACGGAAGGTCGCTTCCGAGATACGCGACGCATCGCCGTACACATCGCGCGTGGCCGCCCGCACGATCGCCTCGGGCAACATCCACGGCGCTGACCAGCGCACCGGCGCATGACGGAACAGGTCGATCCAGATCGGCAGCTTCATCGGGAACCCCGCCGCGCCGATCAGCACGAGCCGCTGCACGCGCGCGGGCGCGCGCACAGCAAGATCCCATGCGATGAGCCCGCCGAGCGAACTGCCGACGAACGTCGCGCGCCCGATACCCACCGCGGCAAGAAAGCCGTCGATGACCGCGCGATACCGATCGACATCCATCGTCACGATCCGCCCCTGCGCGTCGCGCAGTGGCCCGCTGAGCCCGAACGGCGGCAGGTCGAAGCGCAACACGCGATAGTGCCGGCGGAGCGCGGGCATCAGGCCTTCCCACGTATGCAGCGATGCCCCGAAGCCGTGAATCAGCACGAGCGGTTCGCCGTCCGGCACGCCCTCGTCGGTGTAGTGGAGGCGAGCCCCGGCACAGTCCGGCAGCGTGACCGCGGCCCAGCGCGACTGCGGCAGCGCATAGCGTCGGGCGAGCGTCTGCTGCGAGACGCCGAACAGTCCGATGCGGCCCTGGCCGAACCAGCGCGTGAACCATCCCGGTGGCGATTGCAGTGCCGCCTCGCGCGGCAGCGCGGCGCTCACGCGCGCTCTCCGTCGTGCGCGGGGGCCGGCGCGGCATCGCCCAGCAGCTTGCGGCGCTTGCGCCGGGTTTCGCGCACGACCAGCGACTGGTACGCGGCGGGCAGCAGGCGCGCCATCGCATCGGCGGCCACCGCATCGGGTCCGATCAGCACGCGCCGCCGGTTCGCGCGCACGCCATCGAGAATCACGCGCGCGGCTTTCTCCGGGGAGGTGATGAAGAACTTCTCGAACTCGTCGCGGCCCTGCTGCGCGTCGCGCACGAGCAGCCCGTTCACGCTCGGCGACACGCGGCTCGCGCGCGCGATGTTCGTCTTGATGCCGCCCGGATGCACGGTCGTCGCCGACACGCCGCAGTTCATCAGGTCGAGCTCCTGCCGCAACGCTTCGGTAAAGCCGCGCACCGCATACTTGCTCGCGTTGTAGGCGCCCATGCCCGGTTGCGCGAACAGGCCGAACACGCTCGACGTGTTGACGATATGGCCTTCGCCGGTCGCCTTCAGATGCGGCAGGAATGCCTTGGTGCCATGCACGACGCCCCAGAAGTTGATGCCGATGATCCAGTCGAGATCGTCGTACGTCATGCCATCGACGGTGCTCGAGAGCGCCACGCCCGCATTGTTGAAGATCAGGTTCACGCAGCCATGCGCGTCGGCGGTCCCATCGGCCCACGCATGCACGGCATCGCGTTGCGCGACATCGACGACGGCGCTTGTCACGCGCAGCATCGGCGCGCTACGCGACGCGATGCGTCCCACGTCCGCGACGGTCTGCGCGAGCGCATGGGCATTGCAGTCGGACAGCGCGAGGTGGCAGCCTTCGCGCGCGAGGTCCAGCGCAAGCGCGCGGCCCATGCCGGACGCGGCGCCTGTAATGGCCGCCACCTTGTCTCGAAATACCTTCATGCGGGTCTCCGTTCGTTGTTGTAGGCGTCCTGCGCGTCGTGCATCGCGTCCTGCATGTCCCTCGCATCGGGCGCATGCGCGCGCCGGGGCCACGTCTCGTAGTCGTTCAACCGGAACGAGGCCGTCGCGCGGCGGAACTGGAAGGTGAAGCCCGGCCACAGCGTGGTGTTCCGGCCGCTGCGCGGATCGATGTACCAGCTCGCGCAGCCGCCGGCCGACCACACCGCGTGGCCGAGCCTGTTCTGGATATCCGCATTGAAGGTCCGCTGCACTTCGGGCCGCACATCCACCGCATGCAGGCCGCGCTTGTCCATATGGCGCAGCGCGTCGAGGATGTAGGCCACCTGCGATTCGATCATGAACACCATCGAGCTATGGCCGAGGCCCGTGTTCGGGCCCACCACGAGGAACAGGTTCGGAAAGCCCGCGACCGTGGTGCCCAGGTACGCCTGCGCGCCATCGCGCCACGCGTCGAGCAGGTCGCGCCCGTCGCGGCCGACGATCACGCCGCGCGGCAGCGGATCGGTGGCGTGGAAGCCCGTGCCGAGGATGATGCAGTCCGCGGGCCGCCGCGTGCCGTCGCGCATGACGATCGCATCGGGCTCCACGCGCGCGATGCCCGTGGTCACCACGTCGACGTTGGGACGCGACAACGTCGGGTAGTAGTCGTTGGAGATGAGCACGCGCTTGCAGCCGATCGTGTAGTCGGGCGTCAGCGTGCGGCGCAACGCGGCATCGGGCACCTGCCGCGCGAGATGCCGGCGCGCGATGCGTTCCACCGCTTTCATCAGCTTCGGATGGATCACGAAGCCGAGCACGCGCGCCTCGAGCGCCCAGTACAGCCCCGCGCGCCACAGCGCCTGCGTCAATGGCAGATGGCGGAACAGCCAGCGTTCGCGCGCGCTCACGGCGCGGTCCGGCTTCGGCATGATCCATGGCGGGGTGCGCTGGTACAGATCGAGTTGCGCGACCTGCGGCGCGATCTGCGGCACGAACTGGATCGCGCTCGCGCCGGTGCCGATCACCGCCACGCGCTTGCCGGCCAGCGGATAGTCGTGCCGCCACTGTTGCGAGTGGAAACAGGTGCCGGCAAAGGATTCGAGGCCCGGGATATCGGGAATCGACGGACGGCTCAGCCCACCCATGCCCGAGACCAGCACGCGCGCGCTGATCCGCGCGCCATTGGCCATCTCAAGCCGCCAGACGCCCTCATGCTCGTCCCAGCTGGCACGGCGCAGTTCGTGGCCGAAGCGCAGGTGGGGGCGCAGGCCGAAGCGGTCCGCGCAACGTTCGAGGTAGGCGCGGATCTCTGGCTGCGGCGAGAACATCCGCGACCAGTCCGGGTTCGGCGCGAACGAGAACGAATAGAGGTGGGACTGCACGTCGCACGCGCAGCCGGGGTAGTGGTTGTCACGCCAGGTGCCGCCCAGCGAGTCGGCCTTCTCGAAGATCGCGAAATCCTCGACACCGGACTGCCGGAGGCGAATGGCCATGCCAAGTCCGGCGAACCCGCTGCCGATGATGGCAACGTCGCAATGCCCGTCGGCACGGGTCTCCGAGGCACTTCTCGGTGGGGCATTCATCGGGGGCGTCTCTCCATGGTGGTGGCATCGATCTGGCGTCGATCTTTACATTGATCGATGTCATCGTAGGCACCCGCCCCGGCGTCGGTCAACGCGCTGGTTTGAAGGATTGCTCTATTTTTGGCCGATTTCCAGCGATGTTGGCATCACATTAAACGGCGTTAGTGGCGGGATCGCAGCGCTGGGTACGGACCGCTGCCGTGCGTTTGAAACCGGTGAGCGATTGCTGGCGCGCGCGGGCGGCTTCGGCAGAATCGCAACGCCGATCGCCCAAAGCTGCGGGCGATACGAGAACGACAACATCCACGGAGACCGCCATGCCCCCTCGCGACCCCGCGCGCCGCCACGTGCTCAAGGTCGGCGCCGGCTTCACCGCCGCACTCGCCTGCGCCGCGATCCTCCCCGCGCTGACGGGATGCGCGGGTGCCAGTCCGGCGCTGCCCGGTCTGGATTTCCTGCAACCCGCCGACGTGGCGATGTTCCGCGCGCTGCTGCCCGCGATCGCCAGCGACCTCGCGACGCTCGATACCGCGCAGCGCGACGTGCGGCTCGACAAGGCCGTGCGCAATATCGACGCGACCATCGCGGCCATGGGATCGCAGTCGCGCGGCGAGCTACGCAAACTGCTGGACCTGCTGGCCAGCCGGCCGCTGCGCTGGATGCTGGCGGGCATTGCCACGCCCTGGGAGCACACCACCCCCGGGCAGGCGCGCGCGTTCCTCGCGCGCTGGCGGGCGAGCCGCTTCGCCACGCTCAACGCGGGCGGCGTCGTGCTCGTCAAGCTCGCGAGCGTCAGCTACTTCGTGCTGCCGGAGACCTGGGCCGCCAGCGGCTATCCGGGACCCAATCCCGCCATCTATCGCGCGCTCCACGCGTGAACCGACCATGCCCATCGACGATCTCTACAGCGCCGGCATCGCGGCCGGCTGGCGCGTGCATGACGCCTCCACGTTCACGTCGCCGCGCACCTTCGAGACCGACGTCGCCATCGTCGGCAGCGGGGCCGGCGGCGGCATCAGCGCGGAGGTGCTCGCGCAGGCGGGACTGCGCGTGCTGCTGCTCGAGGAGGGCGGCCTGCACACCTCCGACAGCTTCCGCGACATGGACGAGGCACGCGCCTATCGCGAGCTGTATCAGGAAGCGGCCGCGCGCGCGACCGGCGACGGATCCATCGCGATCCTGCAGGGCAGGGCCGTGGGCGGCAGCACCACGGTCAACTGGTCGTCGAGCTTTCGCACGCCGCCGCAGACGCTCGCGCACTGGGCCGCGCACCATCATGTGAGCGGCCACGGCGAGCGCGAGATGGCGCCATGGTTCGAACAGGTGGAGGCCCGGCTCGGCATGTCGCCATGGGCGATGGCGCCGAACGCGAACAACAGCGTGCTCAAGCGCGGCTGCGACAGGCTCGGCTGGGAGTCGCACGTGATTCCGCGCAACGTGAAGGGCTGCTGGAACTCGGGCTATTGCGGCCTCGGCTGTCCGGTCAACGCCAAGCAGTCGATGCTGGTCTCGACGATCCCCGCCGCGCTCGCGCATGGCGCCACGCTCGTCCACCGCGTGCGCGTCCGCACGATCGACCACGTCGGGCAACATGCAAGCGGCCTGACGGCGGAGGCACTGGGCGGCGACGGTTACACCGCGACCGGCGTTCCGGTCATCGTGCACGCGCGCTACGTGATCGCGGCCGGCGGCGCGATCAATACGCCCGCGCTGCTGCTGCGCTCACGCATCCCAGATCCGCATGCGCGCATCGGCAAGCGTACGTTTATTCATCCGGTCAATCTCACCATCGCGGAAATGCCCGAGCGTATCGATCCTTACTATGGCGCACCGCAGTCGGTCGCCTCGGATCATTTCCAGTGGCGCGATGGCGCGACAGGCCCGATGGGTTACAAGCTCGAAGTGCCACCGATGTTTCCGGGCATCAGCGCGGGCGTGTTCAACGCGCTCGGCGACGAGCTGCGCCGGGCGATGGCGGCCTTGCCCCATACCAACGCGATGCTGGCGCTGCTGCGCGATGGGTTCGTGCCGGAGAGCGAAGGGGGACGCGTGCGCATTGCCGCCGACGGCAGTCCGGTCCTGGACTATGCGGTCAGCGACTATGTATGGGACGGCGTGCGCCGCGCGTACCTGAGCATGGCGGAGGCCCAGTTTGCCGCGGGCGCGCGGCGCGTCCGCGCGGCACATCTGGACGGCGCCTGGCACGACAACTGGCCCGCCGCGCGCGAGGCCATCGGCGCGCTGCCGCTACGGCCGTTTCGCACGCTGCTGTTCTCGGCCCACCTGATGGGCGGCTGCGGGATGAGCGATGACCCTACTGCCGGCGTGGTGGATAGCCAGGGACGTCATCATGAACTACGAAATCTATGGGTATTCGACGGATCTGTCTTCCCCACCAGCATAGGGGCGAATCCGCAGTTGTCAGTATTCGCACTGACATTGCAAAATGTGTCACAGCTGCGGCGAAACATCACGGCGTGATGAGCGTGGCGGCGCTGCAAGGTAAGAGAGTGGGCTCTGTCGGGGGGCGGAGCCGGAGGAGGGCGTGCCACACAACAGATGGCGGCGATCGTTCGCAAACCCTTGCGTGACGGGACTTTGCGGCAATCGGCGACCGGACCGGGCCACGCGGACGGACAACCCCTGACCGGGGTGACAATCCGTTTTGTCTCATTAGAGCAACTCTTCGAATATTTGGCTTGTGAAACGCTCGAAGCCATAGATAGGCTTCGTACAACCGTTTCAAGCAACCGTCAGCCGTCAGAGCTCGGAGCCAAATGGTAGTGGATATTTTTTGCAGGGGTCCACAGCAGGTTTTTTTTGCGAGAGACACCCATGAAGACCGGCAGAAGCACGGCAGGAGACACGAAGGCCCGCATTCTCGATGCAACTGAAAAGTTGTTCATCGAGGTCGGCTACGAGGCGACTTCCCTGCGTCAAGTCACCTCACGGGCCATCGTGAACCTGGCAGCAGTCAACTACCACTTCCGCAGCAAGGAAATGATGATGCAGTCGGTGCTGGGGCGCCGTCTGGATCCGCTCAACGAGCGCAGGCTTGCGCTACTCGATGCCGTAGAGGCACGGTGGCCAGGCCATGACATCCGCTGCGAACACGTGATGGGCGCGCTGTTCGTGCCCGCGCTCCAGATGGCGCGCGAGCCCGATATCGGCGGTCCGTCGTTCCTGCGGCTGCTCGGCCGCGTGTATTCCGATACCTCTCCGTTCATCCAGTCCTATCTGGTCGGCCATTACGCGCCGGTGTTCGGCCGCTTCTTCGAAGCGTTCGCCCGCGCGCTGCCCGATGTCCCACGCCAGGAACTGGGCTGGCGCCTGCATTTCGCGCTCAAGGCGCTGGCGGGCGTGCTGGCCGGCGATGAACTCGGCAACCTGATGCCGACGTTCACGCAAGGCCAGCAGATGAGCGATGCGCACGTACTCGCGCAACTGACGTCGATGGTCGTGGCCGCCCTCCAGGCGCCCGCGCCGTCGTCCGATCAGCTCGGCGCGCTGCAGGACGTCTTCGACATCGGCGAAGACCAGCATGCGGACGAACGCGCCAGGCAGGAGCATATGGCCGCGCTCGCCGCCACCGTCGAGGACGAAGCCCACACGGTCGCCGCGGCGACCGCCGCCGCCGTGAATCGCGCGCGCCGCGGCGCCGCGCGCACGGTGCGCAACGAGGGCACCTCCCGATCCGCCACGGCCAGCATGGCCGTGCGCCGCGAGCACTGCGCGCCCTTCCCGAGCAACCCGCTCGACGACTGGATGCGCACGCGTCCCAGGACGTAGCGGCACCGTAGTACGAGGGCGGCCCTGGCCGGGGCCGCTCTCCTCCAACCCCTTCCCGATCGTTGTTCCGATCGCTGTTCCCGAATCGCGAGAGCGAGGCGCGCGTTCGCGCGCGCCCCGTCCGGCCGCACATAACTAGAAACGAGGAGACACCATGAAGGCCCCCCCGATCCTGTCGTCCGCTTCCTCTTCCATTCCCCTCACGCTGCTCGCCCTCGCTGGCGGCATGCTCGGCCTGCTGGCGGCGCCGCCGGGCGTCGCGCAGTCCGCGTCCGCGCCGGCCGCCTTGACCCGCGCGGCCACGCCTTACGACGAACTGCCGGCAGCCCAGCAGGCCGCGCTGTTCTCGAAACAGACCGCCAGCGGCGAACTGGCCGCGCTCTCCGACGAGCAGGTGCTGGCGACGTTCGATGCGATGCGGCCCGAGGCGCTGCTCCAGTGGGCGCGTGCGGAGGTCAACCGTTATCCCGAGTACGAATACTGGATGACGCGCCAGGAGCGGCTCAACGGACAGTGGCAGGACACGCCCGCGCGCATGCAGGTCCGCTATCGCCATCTGCCGCGGCAGCTCTACGCGAAATGGCTGCCCAATGGTGTGCAGGCGGGGCAGGAGATCATCTACGACGAGACGAAGCGCAAGGACGAGATGTACGGCCATCTCGGCGGCATGCTCGGCTTCACGTCGATCTGGCTCGCGCTCGACGGCTCGCTCGCACGGGCGCAGTCCAATCACACCGTGCGCGATCTCGGGCTGCAGTTCGTCGTCTCCACGCTCGAACGCGACGCGCGCACGCTGCGTGCCGCCGGCCTCAGCGAGAAATACACGCGCGCGGAGATCGTGCGCGAACACGGCACGCGCATGGTCGCGCTCACCTGGGACCTGCCCGAAGGCGCACCGAAGTATTACGCGAAGAAGGTGCAGCTGATGTTCGATCTCAGGAACCCGTTTCCGCGTGTGGAAACCGCGTGGGATGCCGACGGCTTCATGGTGGAGAAGATCGTCTTCGAGAAGGCCGTGAAGAAGAACTTCGATGCTTCCGCGTTCGATCCGGCCAACAGCGAATACAAGTTCTGATTCGCAGGTTCAGATTCCGATCGGGTTCCGCCGTGCAGTTCGTACGCGAAAGTCCGTGCGTTTGAATTCGCGCTCGCGCGCCGCGTCGCGCGGTTTGAACGACGCCGCGAACGGCCATGCAGTACCCGTATCGACCGGACCGGCCATGTTTGGAACGTGCGCTCTATTGCGCTGTGGCGTCCCACCGGCCAGAGTCCGACCACCGAGCAAGATCCGGAGAAACCGGGTCGCCGGCATAAGAAATGGAGACAAGCCATGCACCAGCCGTCGCGTCGACGCGCCTTCCTTTTTGTCACAGGGGTAAGCCTTTCACTCGCACTCGCCGCATGCGGCGGCGGTGAAGGCGAGCCCACCAGTTCGCCGGCCGCCGCGGGCCAGCAGTGCGGACAGACCAACAGCTGCCCCGACTCCGGCCCCGCGCAGAACGATCCCGTCGCCGCGCTGTGCCCCGCCTCGCTGGACTACAAGACCGTCTACACGGGCGGCTCCGGTGCCGGCGAATTCGTGAAGATGCAGTTCGACACCACGGCGGGCACATACCGCATCCAGATCATCGAATCGCCGGTGCCCAAGCGGACCGGCGAGGTGCAGCCCACGCGCGCGGGCGTGACGCTCGAAGGCACGTTCACGCATCCCGACAAGCCGCTGCCGACGCCGGCGCAGAATGCCTGCGCGCTCCAGCTCAAGACCGTCTCGGCGTCCGATGGCGTATCGCAGGCGCTGATCGATCCCGCCAATCCGCCGATCGTCTTCGTCGGCAACGGCGTGGCCGGCGGCGGCATTCCGGGTGCGACGATCTCGTTCGACGGCATCTTCGGCATCGGCGTCATTCCGCCCAAGACGTTTCCCGTCTATCCGGTCCTGGCCTTCGCGCAGACCGAGACGGACTTCAGCAAGGTGGCCGGTGCGTACAACATGATCGGCTATCACATCGTGCCGTCGGGCGCGTCGATCCTCCCCGGCGACAAGTTCATCGCCGCGACGAAGACGTCCACCGAAACCATCCATGCGGATGGCACCTGCACACCGGCCTCGGGCGCGGACTGCTTCTCGACGGGCCAGCCATGGAAGCCCCGCGCGCAGAACGATGGCGCGTTCGAGAGCACGAACAAGGACAAGACGAAGCACTACCCGTACTTCTGGAAGGAGTCCGTCACGACGGATCAGAGCAGCCAGGCCAAGGGCGTGCTCGTGGTCGGCAAGCTCGAAGGCAAGCTCGTGCCGCTGCTGATCCGCGTCGGCTACGCGATCGCGGACCTGAGCACGTTCGAGATCGTCATCGACGACGAGTCCGGCCTTGCGCTGCTCGCCCCGAACGTCAGGACGACGAACAGCGTGCTCAACGGCAGCTATATCGGCTCGGGCAGCGACCTGAAGTACGTGTCGTCGATCGTGCAGAACAACATCGTGGCGCTGATCGATCCGCAGGATTCGTCGCTGCATCCGATCGGTGCCTACCAGATGGACCTGACGCAGAACGCGCCCGGCTTCGTCAACACCGTCGATAACAGCGGGCAGGCCGGCCAGATGATCACCACCGGCCCCGTGTTCGCGCATCTGTACGGCAATGCCGCCAGTCCCACGTTCCGCGTGAGCGTGGTGGCAAGCCGCTGAGCGCCATTCGAGAGTACCACCGCCCATAACAGAAGCGCCCGCAGGGAATCCCCGCACGGGCGCCCCGGACGTACGCCACACAAGGAGACTCGCCATGGAGAGAGAAGCCATGCAGCCGCATGTCGCATCGCGCTGCCCCGCAACGAAGCAAACCGCTTTCGCCACGGCGCGGCGATGGCTGCCGCGCGCGATGCTCGCGGCGGGTACCGTGCTCGCGCTTGCCGCGTGCGGCGGCGGTGAAGGCGGCGGCGGGGGATCCGCCGCGCCGGCATCGGCCGTGGTGCGCCTGTGTCCCGCCGCGGTCGATTACTCCACGCCGTACCTCGGCGGCACGGGCTCGGGCGAGCTCGTGAAAGTGCAGATCGACACGAAGCGGATGACGTGGGCGGTGACGTTCCTCGACTCCTCGGTCCCGCGCACGACGGGCACGGTGCAACCGACACGCTCGGACACCGTCAGCGGCTCCAACGTGATGTCCGGCACGCTGACGCAGGAGACGGGCCTGCCGACCGACAAGCTCAACCAGTGCGCATTCCGGCTCAACGGCGCGAGCCTCGACCCCGCGCGCCCCGCGCGCCTGTTCCTGGGCGAGGGCGTGATGGGCGGCACGATTCCCGGCGCGCGCATCCAGTTCAACGGTGTGGCCGGCGCGGGCGCGGTGCCCGACACCACGTTCCCGTACTTCCAGTTCATCGGCTTCTCGCAGATCGAGAGCGACCTCACCAAGGTCGCGGGCACGTACAACGGGTCCGGTTTCCACGAGGTACCGTCGAAGAACTTCCAGTGGGTCGCGCAGGACTATCGCATGTCGCTTGCGGCCGATGGTTCGTTCACGGTGTGCGACAACAAGGCGGGCGGCTCGTGCCGCCAGAAGGGCAACAAGTTCGCCGTGCATCCGAGCGGCGCGCTGCTCTCCACCAACTACGAAGGCGAGCTCGCGCCGACGCTCGGCGGCACGCAGGGGCGCGCGTACCTCATCGTGGGCAAGCTTCGTGGCGCGCTGGTGCCGGTGATGATCCGCGTGGGGTATGCCAACGCGTCGTTCACGAACCTGCAGCCCATCGGCGCCGACGACGAGATCGGCATCGGCATGATGGCGCCCGCGGTCTCCGCGACGCAGGGTGCGATCAACGGCGAATACATCGGCGTAGACAGCAACTTCGAGTACCGCACGACGGCGCTCGTGGGCGTGGACGCGGCGATGCTCGACCCGTTCCGCGCGTCCGACGCCACGCTCGCCATCGCGCTCAAGCTCGACTACTCGCAGACCACGGCCGGCGTCATCACCACCACGCGCAAGGACGGCAACGCCACCACCCCGACCGGCAAGTTCATGTTCACGGGCGGTGTGTTCGGCTTCCTCGAGACGCGCGGCGGCTCGCCTTACTTCACCATCGGCGCGTTCGTCGAATGACCGGAGACATGTCGATGACTCTGCAACTCCGCATGCGGTCTCCGCAATGGATGCGTCAACTCGCGCGCGTCGCTGCCGGCTTCGCGCTGTGCACCACGTTCGCGGCGCCGGCGCTCGCGCAGAAGGCCGGCGACAACGTGGTCTCCGCCGGCTGGTTCTATATCCAGACGCGTGGCGTGAGCCCGCCGCTCACGACCAACGTCGTGGACGTGCCGATCAACTATCCGCTCGGCCTCCCCAGCACGTTCTCCGCGCCCGGCAGCGGCTTGTCGACGTCGAACGCGAACACGCTCGGCCTGACGTTCAGCCACTTCTTCACCGACCATATCGCGGTCACGGGCGTGGGCGGCATTCCACCCGAGTTCAAGATCTACGGTCATGGCGAGCTCATTCCGCCGGGTCCGGCCGGCGCGCTCGGGCACCAGAGCCTCGGCGATCCGTCGCTGAACCCGATCATCACGCGGGCGCGGCAGTGGAGTCCCGCGGCGATCGTGCAGTATCACTTCATGGATCCGGGTTCGCGGCTGCGCCCGTTCCTCGGCGTGGGCGTGTCGTACAACTTCTTTACCGACATCCGCATCAATCCGGCGTTCGCGGCTTCGGTCAACAACAACCTGGGGGCGATTCTGGCGGCGGGTGCCGGAATTCCGGGGCCGACCAGCGTGCATGCGGATGCGTCGTCGTCCTGGGCGCCCGTGTTCAATGTGGGCGGCACGTACAACTTCGACGAGCATTGGGGGGTGACGGCGGCGGTGACCTACATTCCGCTCAAGACGACGTCGACGATGACCATCAAGGCATCGGATGGCACCACGCTGTCCACGTCGAAGACGAAGATGGATCCGAAACCGCTGATCTTCTTCCTCGCCGCGTCCTACAAGTTCTAGGAAGATCCCTCTCCCGCAGGGGAGAGGGAACACGACGGCCTTACTGCGTGGCGGTCTCGTTGAGTCCGCCGCCCAGCGCGCGATACAGGTCGATCGCGTTCACGAGCCGCAGTTGCCGCGCCTGCACGAGCGCCTGCTCGGCATTGAACAGCTGCCGCTGCGCATCGAGCTCGTCCAGATAGCTGGCCACACCCGACCGGAACCGCATGCGCGACAGTTCGAAGCGCGCCGCCTCGGCATCGCGCTGCTGCGCCTGCCCCGCGACCTGCTCCTCGAGCGTGCCGCGCGCCACGAGCGCGTCCGCCACTTCGCTGAACGCGACCTGGATCGTCTTCTCGTAGTTCGCGATCTCGATGCTCTTGCGCACGTTGGCCAGATCGAGGTTCGACAGGTTGCGGCCCGTGTCGAAGATCGGCAGCACCAGCTGCGGCGCGAACGACCACGTCTTGGTACCCGCATCGAACAGCCCCGAGAACGACGGGCTGATCGTGCCCGCGTTCGCGGTCAGCGTAATGCGCGGGAAGAACGCCGCGCGCGCCGCGCCGATATTCGCATTGGCCGACAGCAGCTGCTGCTCCGCCTGCCGGATATCCGGACGCTGTTCGAGCAGATCCGACGGCAGCCCCTCCGGGATATCGCTGATGATGCGTTCGTCCGACAGCTTCATCGGCGCCGGCAGATCCGCGATCCCGGCGATGGGCTTGCCCACCAGCACTTCGAGCGCATTCTGCGCCTGCGCGCGCTGACGCGCGAGCTGCGCCGCGGAGACCCGCGCCTGCGCCACCAGCGATTCGTTGTCGCGCAGGTCCAGCGCCGATGTGGCGCCCGCATCGAAGCGGCGCCTGGCGAGGTCGTACGTGCTCTGGCGCGCCGCCAGCGTGTCGCGCGCGATGTCGTACTGCTCGGCCAGCGCGCGCTCCGACAGATAGGCCTTGGCCACTTCCGACACCAGCGAGATATGCGCCGCGCGGCGCGCCTCCTCGGTGGAGAAGTACTGCGCGAGCGCCGCGTTGGACAGGCTGCGCACACGGCCGAAGAAGTCGAGTTCGTACTGCGAGATGCTCAGCCCCACCTGATAGGTGCTGCCCGTGAACGTCTGGGCATTGCCCGAACCGGGTACGACCGACAGCGACGAGAACTGGCCGCGCTGATATCCCGCATTGCCGTTGACGGTCGGCAGCAGGTCCGCGCGCTGCACCTGGTACTGCGCGCGCGCTTCCTCGATGCGCAGCGCGGCGGTACGCAGGTCGCGGTTGTTGTCGATCGCCGTGGCGATCAGCGCCTGCAGCCGCGGGTCGCGGAAGAATTCGCGCCAGCCGATATCGCTCGCGCGGCGCGTCTCGCCGGTCTTGACCTCGGCCGTCGCATAGCCCTCCGGCGCCGCCGGAAAGGTGGCGGCCACTGGCGCGGCCGGGCGGTCGTAGTGCGGCGCCAGCGTGCAACCCGAGAGCACGCCGGCCACCAGCAGAAGTGTGGTCAGGGTCTTGGTCATGTCAGATTTCCTCTTTCGGGTCGAGCCGCGACTGTTCCCGCATTGCTTCCATCTCATGCTGACGTTTGCTGCCCGGGAAGCGCTTGCGCACCACCACGAAGAACACCGGGACCAGGAAGATCGCGAGCAGCGTCGCCGCGATCATACCGCCCATCACGCCCGTGCCGATCGCGCGCTGGCTGCCCGAGCCCGCGCCCGTGGCGATAGCCAGCGGCAGCACGCCGAGAATAAAGGCCATCGACGTCATCAGGATCGGGCGGAACCGCAGATGCACCGCCTCGAGCGTCGCATCGATGAGGCTGCGCCCCTGCGCCTGCAGATCCTTCGCAAACTCGACGATCAGAATGGCGTTCTTCGCGGACAGGCCGATCGTCGCGATCAGGCCCACCTTGAAGTACACGTCGTTCGGCATGCCGCGCAGCGTCACGCCGACCAGCGCGCCGAGCACGCCAAGCGGCACCACGAGCAGCACGGCCACCGGAATCGACCAGCTTTCGTACAGCGCGGCCAGGCACAGGAACACGATGATCAGCGACAGCGTGTACAGGATCGGCTCCTGCGCGCCGGCCAGACGTTCTTCGTACGACTGGCCCGACCATTCGAAGCCGAAGCCCGGCGGCAGCTTCGCGAAGTTCGCCTCCATCACGCGCATCGCCTCGCCGGTGCTCTGTCCGGGCGCGGCCTGGCCGGCGATCTTCACCGCGGGCATGCCGTTGTAGCGCTCCAGACGCGGCGAACCCATGATCCACTTCGACGTGGAGAACGCCGCGAAGGCCACCATGTCGCCATTGCCGTTGCGCACGCGCAGCTTGCTCAGGTCGTCGGGCAGCTTGCGATCCTCGCCTTCCGCCTGCACGATCACGCGCCGCACGCGGCCTTCGTAGATGAAGTCGTTCACATACGACGAGCCGAACGCGATGGACAGCGTGGCATTGATGTCGGCCACGGACACGCCCAGCGCGCGCGCCTTCTCGCGGTCGATATCGATACGCAGCTGCGGCGCGTCTTCCTGGCCTTCCGGACGCACGCCCGCGAGCACCGGCGACTGCGCCGCCATGCCGAGCATCTGGTTACGCGCGGCCATCAGCTTCTCGTGCCCCTGGCCCGTGCGGTCCTGCAGGCGGAAGTCGAAGCCCGACGAGTTGCCGAGTTCCGAGATCGCCGGCGGATTCAGCGGGAAGATGATCGCGTCCTTGATGAACGACAGCGCGCCGAATGCGCGGCCCGTCAGCGCCTGCGCGGTCTCGTCGGCACCGGTCCGTTCCTTCCAGTCCTTGAGGCGCACGAACGCGATACCGCCGTTCTGGCCGCGGCCAAAGAACGAGAAGCCCGCCACCGTGATCATCTGGTCGACGACCTTCGACTCCTTCTGCAGGTAGTAGTCCTCGATCTGCTTGAGCACGCCGATCGTGCGGTCCTGCGTGGCGCCCTGCGGCAGCTGCACGACCGTGATCATGTAGCCCTGGTCCTCGTCGGGGAGGAACGACGACGGCAGACGCTGGAACAGCAGCACCACACCCGCGACGATAAGCGCGTAGATGATGAGGTAGCGGCCCGAGCGGCGAATCACGCGGGCCACGACGCCCTGGTAGCCGGTGGACGCGCGCGCGAACGTGCGGTTGAACCAGCCGAAGAAGCCTTTCTTCTCGTGATGATGGCCCGCCTGCACCGGCTTCAGCAGCGTGGCGCAGAGCGCCGGCGTGAGCGTCAGCGCGAGCAGCGTCGAGAACGCCATCGAGGACACCAGCGACAGCGAGAACTGGCGGTAGATATTGCCGACCGAACCCGAGAAGAACGCCATCGGGATGAACACGGCCACCAGCACCAGCGAGATGCCGACGATGGCGCCCGTGATCTGCCCCATCGCCTTGCGCGTGGCTTCACGCGGCGACAGGCCTTCCTCGCTCATGATGCGCTCGACGTTCTCCACGACCACGATCGCATCGTCCACGAGGATACCGATCGCAAGCACCATGCCGAACATCGTCAGCACGTTGATCGAGAATCCGAACGCGAGCATCGCGCCAAACGTGCCGAGCAGCGCGATCGGCACCACGAGCGTCGGAATGATCGTCGCGCGGATGTTCTGCAGGAACAGGTACATCACGAGGAACACCAGCAGCACCGCTTCCAGCAGCGTCTTGATGACTTCCTCGATCGAGATCTTCACGAATGCCGACGTGTCGTACGGCACGCTGTACTCGTAGTCGGACGGGAAGTACTTCGCCAGCTCGTCCATGCGCGCGCGCACGGCGTTGGCCGTGGCCAGCGCGTTCGCGGCGGGCGCCAGCTTGATGGCGATGGCCGAAGCGGGCTTGCCGTTGGTGCGCGCGAGCGTCGAGTAATCGGCGCCCCCGAGTTCCACGCGGCCGACGTCCTTGATGCGCACCGACGAACCGTCGGGGTTCACGCGCAGCAGGATGTTCGCGAACTGCTCGGGCGTGGTCAGCCGGCTCTCGGTGTTGACGGTCGCGTTGAGCTCGGTGCCCTTCGGCGACGGCGTACCGCCCAGTTCGCCGACGGCGACCTGGATGTTCTGCTCGGACACCGCGGCCGTGACGTCCAGCGGCGTCAGGTTGTAGCCCGTCAGCTTGGCCGGGTCGAGCCACACGCGCATCGCGTACTCGGTGCCGAACAGATCGGCCGCACCCACGCCGGGCACGCGGCGAATCGAGTCCACCACCTGTGCCGAGACGAAGTTGCCAAGCGCGATCGCATCGGAGTTGCCCGACTTCGACTGGACCGTGATGAACATCATGTAGTTGTTCCCGGCCTTGTCGATGCGCACGCCCTGCTGGCGCACCTCCGCCGGCAGGCGCGCTTCCACGCGCTTGAGGCGGTTCTGCACTTCCACCGAGTTCAGGTCGGCGTTGGAGCCGGGCGAGAACGCGATGTTGATCGTGGAGAGGCCCGTGGCCTCGCTCTGCGATTCGTAGTACAGCAGGTTGGGCGCGCCGTTGAGCTCCTGCTCGATCACCGTGGTGACCGATTCCTCGAGCGTCTTGGCGGATGCGCCGGGGTACGTCGCCGTGACCGTGATGATCGGCGGCGCGATATTGGGGTACTGCGCGATCGGCAACTGCAGGATCGACAGTAACCCGCCCAGTCCGATGATCAGCGCGAGCACCCACGCGAACACCGGCCGGTCGATGAAAAACTTGGCCATGGAACTGGCTCCCTTCTTATTGGGTCCCGATAGAGGCGTCTGCGAGGGCTACGGTCAGCCCTGCTTTGCCGCGGTGGCGTCTGCGGTCTTGGGCTGCTGGAACGGCACGGCCTTGGCCGGCGCGCCCGCCTGTACCTTCTGCAGCCCCTCGACGATCACCTGCTCGCCGCCCTTGAGGCCTTCCGATACCACCCAGCTGTCGCCGACCGCCTGCGTGGCCGTCACCGGCAGGCTGGCAACCTTGCCGTCCTGACCGACGACCATCACGCTCGCGCCCTGTGCCGTGCGGATCAGCGCGCGTTGCGGCACGGTCAGTGCCTTCTCGTCGATGCCCTGTTCCACCTTCACGCGCACGAACGTGCCCGACAGCAGCTCGCGCTTCGCGTTCGGGAATTCCGCGCGCAGCGTGATCGCGCCCGTGGTCGGATCGACGGTCATGTCGGAGAACAGCAGCTTGCCGGTCTGCGCGTACTCGCGATCGCTGCCCTCGACGAACAGGTGCACGCGCGCGCCGCCGTTCATGCTCTTGACCTCGCCCGACTCGATCTGGCGGCGCAGGCGCGCCACGTCGGCCGCGGGCTGCGTGAACGTGACCCAGATCGGATCGACCTGCTCGACCAGCGTCAGCTTCGTGGCCTCGCCCTTGCCGACCAGCGCGCCCTCGGTGACCAGCGCACGGCCCACGCGGCCCGAGATCGGGGCGGTGACCGTGGTGTAGCCGAGATTGATCTGCGCGGTGGTCACGGCGGCCTTGGCCGATGCGATATCGGCATTGGCCTGGCCGGCCGCGGCCACGGCCTCGTCGTACTCCTGCTTGCTCACGGCGTTCGCGGCCACGAGCGGCTTGTAGCGCTCGGCCTTCTGGCGCGCGGACACGGCGTTGGCCTCGGCGCGCTCGAGCGACGCCTTTGCCGATGCCAGCTGCGCCTGATAGGGCGCGGGATCGATGCGGAACAGCACCTGTCCGGCCTTCACCTCACCGCCTTCGGTGTAGTTGCGCGACAGCACGATGCCTTCCACGCGGGCGCGCACCTCGGCGGTACGCACACCCTCGAGGCGACCGGGCAGCTCGTTGATCACGGCGACGGGGCGCGGGGTGACCGTGACCACGCCGACCTCGGCGGGCGGCATCGCGCCTGCCTGCGGCGCTTTCTCGCCGCAGGCGGCGAGCAACAGGACCGCTGCTCCGGCGGCGAGATAGTGAATACGTCGGGTCTTGCTCATCGATCACCCCATCTTGGCGTTTTGGTTCTGATATGGACTGCGGTCGCTTGCGGCACACGTCCCCCATGGACAGCAACGGCGTGCGGGGGGGCGGGGAGCGCGAGCGGAGACGTCAGGCGGGTAGCCGTCGGGACCGGGGGTGGCCGGACGGCGAACAAGCGCGTAGTATATATACATTCAAGCATGTATGTTAAGCGTTTTACACAGCGCGTTGCTTTTTGGCGCACTTATGCCCAGATGTGGTGCGCGGGCGACATACAGTTGGCGAGCACAATTGCGGCGGGCGCGGTACGATGCCGGCCGTTAATCGCGGTGATTCCGCGATAGGAAAAGGACATGGTCAGACGCACCAAGGAAGAAGCACTCGAGACGCGCAACCGGATACTCGATGCGGCGGAAACGGTTTTCCACACGCGCGGCGTGGCGCGCCCGTCGCTTGCCGATATCGCCGAGGCGGCCGGTGTCACCCGAGGCGCCATCTACTGGCACTTCAAGAACAAGAGCGACGTGTTCGCGGCGATGGTCGATCGCGTGCATTTGCCCGTGGAAGCGTTGTGCGATCCCGAGCGGATCGCGCGGCACGAGGACCCGCTCGGCGGGGTGCGCGATATCTGCGCGTTCGTGTTTCGCCAGACCGTGGTGAACCCGCAGTGGCGGCGGATCTTCGAGATCCTGTTCCACAAGTGCGAGATGGTGCAGGATAACGGCGCGATCTTCGAGCGCCAGCGGCAGTCGCATCAGGAAGGCATCGCCAAGATCCGCGAGCACTTGCGGCTCGCGACCGAGCGCGGCCAGCTGCCGGCCGACCTCGATCTGGACTTCGCGGTCAACGCGTTCCATGCGGCCATCGGCGGCGTGCTCGCGCACTGGCTGTTTTGCCCCACCGATTTCGATCTGGCGGGCCAGGCCGAGCGTATGGCGGACGTGTTCATCGACACGCTGCGCCATTCGCCGGCGCTCCGGCACGGCTACGTCGCGCGGCCGCTGGCGGAAGCCGAGCTCGACGCCGAGGTGGCGACGTTCTGCGAAGCGCAGGCCCGGCAGCAAACGCTCGCGGAGTAGTTACCCGCGGCTACCCCTGGCTACCCGCGCAGCGCCTCCGACCATCGCGCGAGAAACGCGCGCTTGCGCAGCGCGTCCTGCGCGGCCAGCAGGCCCGGCCCGACGCTGATCGGCTTGAGCGTATAGCCAAGCCGTTCGGCAAGCGCCCCTGGTGTCTGCCCGCTCGTGATGTCGCTGCGGATCGTATAGAGCTGCGACGTCGAGCGGGCCAGCAGGGCCTGCCCCTCCCGCGAGATCAGGAAGTCCAGCCATAGCCGCGCCGCATTGGGCCGCGGCGACTTGCGCGCGATAAAGGCCACGCGCGACATCACCAGCGTATAGTCGCGCGGCGCGATCACGCCGATCTCCGCGCCGCGCTCCATCAGCGACAGCGCATACGACCCCAGCACGTTGTACCCGAGCACGAACTCGCCGCGCGCGATGCGCTCGATCATGTCCACCGACGATACCGACAATTTGGCGCCCGCACGCCCGAGGGCCTGCGCGAGATACCAGAACTCGTTGCCCATGCGCGCGTCCTGCTGCGCGAACAGGTAGCCGATGCCCGAGCGTTCGATGTCGTAGGTCACCACGCGCCCGCGCCACAGCGGCGCGTGCTCCTGCATCAGCTGAGCCAGACCGCTACGGCTGCCCGGCATGCGCGTATCGGTGAAGTGCCGGCGGTTGTAGACGATGACCGCGGGTTCGAAGGTCGTGCCCCAGGCCTCGTCGCGCCATACGGCCCACGCAGGCAGCGCGCCGCGCTCGGGCGATTCGTAGCGCTGCGCGTAGCCATCGTTGACGAGCTTGATCTGCAGGTCCATCGCCGTGCTCCAGAGCACGTCCGCGTAGTCGGCGTCGCGCGCCGGACGGCCGCCGCCGAGCTTCGCCGTTTCGGCGAGGAAGCGATCGTTGAGTTCGACCGTATTGAGGTCGCGGTAGTTGACGCGCACGCCGGGAAAGCGCGCCTCGAAGCCGTCGATCAGCGGCCGCACGATATCGCTGTCCGTCGACGCGTACACCGTGACCGCACCCTCGTGCAGCGCGCGCGAGACGATGCCTTCGTACTCGGCCGGATACCCGGCGGGCGCGGTGGGCGAGGTAGTGCGGGAACCGGCGGCCTGCGCGCGCGCGACCGTGGGAAAGGCCGGCATCGCGGCCAGCGCCGCCGCGGCCGCGCCGGCTTCGAGCAGGCGGCGCCTTGCGGGATGCGGAGCGGGCGAGGCGGCGTCCGCGGCTGGGCAGAAGGGGCGCGATTCGGAGAGCGGCTTGGGCGGCATGGCGGCAGAGGCGACACCCGGAGCGGGGCGGCGTTATTATAGGCGCCCCCGGACGCGTCCCGCATCCGGGCCGATGGGGGTGGAGGAGGTCCCGCATGCGCATCCTGCTGGTGGAAGACGAAGTGGAACTGGCCCGCTGGGTCGCGCGCGCGCTCGAGCAGGGCGGCTTCGTCATCGAGCACGTGGCGGACGGCCTGCAGGCCGAAGCCCGGCTGATGGCCGAGGAATACGACGCCGTGGTGCTGGACCTGCGGCTGCCCGGCAAGGACGGGCTGGCCGTGCTCAAGGCGATGCGCGGGCGCGACGACCGCACGCCCGTGCTGATCCTCACCGCGCAGGACACGCTCGACGAACGCGTGCGCGGCCTGAACCTCGGCGCGGACGACTACCTGCCCAAACCCTTCGCCATCGCCGAACTCGAGGCCCGTATTCTCGCGCTCATCCGCCGCAGCCGCGGGCGCGCCCATCCGCGCCTGCAATGCGGCGCGCTCGTGTTCGATGGCGAGACGCGCAGCTTCACGCTCGGCGGCGCGCCGCTCGCGCTGACGCCACGCGAATCGACGCTGCTGGGCGCGCTGCTCGCGCGCAGCGGCCAGCCACTGACCAAGGCGCAGCTGCTCGACAAGGTCTTCTCGCTCGACGCCGACGTGAGCCCCGACGCGATCGAGGTGCTGGTCTACCGCCTGCGCAAGAAGCTCGCCGGGCATGGCGTGACCATCGTGACGCTGCGCGGCTTCGGCTATCTGCTGGAACCCGAGGCCGAGACCTGACATGTGGCGACGCCACCTGCGCGCCCCCGCGCGGCTGCCGTTGCGGCTCTGGCTGCGTGGCAGCCTGCGCCGCCAGCTGCTGTTGCTGCTGGTTCCCGCACTGATCGCGATTACCGCGATCGACTCGTGGTTCACGTACGACACGCTGCGCGACGCGGCCAACACCGCATACGACCGCTCGCTGTACGGGTCCGTGCGGACCATCGACAATGCGATCGGCATGGCCGGCGAAAGCGTGCAGCTGTCGCTGCCCGATGCCGCGATGGAGATGTTCGAGACCGCCGCGCAGACGCATGTGTTCTATCGCGTGTCGATCGAGCGCGCGGGCGTGGTCGAGACCATCACCGGCTATGACGATCTGCCGCTGCCCGCGGGTACGCTCGTCAACAACGAGACACGCTTCTACGACGCGACCTATCGCGACGAGCCCGTGCGGATTGCCGCCATGGCAAGGCCCGTCTACCGGCCCGATGCGCATCTGCGCGTGATCATCCAGGTGGCGGAAACCGCGGAGCCGCGCACGATGCTGATCGCGCGCGTGTGGCGCAGCGCGCTCGCGCGCGACACGGTGCTGATCGTGCTGTCGGCGCTGATCCTCGTCGGCGGCATCACGTACGTGCTGCGTCCGCTGGCGCGGGTACGCGACGAGGTTCGCGCGCGCTCGCCGGACGACCTCACGCCGCTCGCGTTCGACCACGTACCGGTCGAAGTCCGTCCGCTCGTCGATGCGGTGAACACGCACGTGGCGCGCTCGGAAGCGATGGGCCAGGCGCAGGCGCAGTTCATCGCCGATGCCGCGCACCAGCTGCGCACGCCGCTGGCGATCCTCAAGACACAGGCCGAGTTCGCGCAACGCCAGCTGACGCTGCATGGCGACCACGGCGATATTCAGGCCGCGCGCGAAGCCGTGGGCGCGATCGAGACGCAGCTCGGCCAGGCCGCGCGGCTGACCAACCAGTTGCTGGCGCTCGCGCGCGTACGCCGCGATGGCGCGGTGCCGGCGGAGGCCGTGGATGTCATCGATGCGGTAGCCGTCGCGGAGCAGGTCGCACTCGACTATCTGCCGCTGGCGCGCGGCAAGCAGCAGGACTTTGGCTGGGAGCGGCCCGCGGGGCTCTCGCTGCCCGTACGCGCCGACGGCGCGCTGCTGCGCGAGGCGCTGGCCAACCTCGTGCACAACGCCATCCAGTATTCGCCGCGCGGCAGCCGCATCACGCTTTCCGCGCGGCTCGCGGGCGACGAGGCGCTGCTGGTGGTGGAGGACGACGGACCGGGGATTCCGCCCGAGGAGCGCGAGAAGGTATTCGCGCGGTTCTACCGGCGGGTCGGCCACACCGAGCCCGGCTCGGGTCTTGGCCTCGCCATCTCGCGCGAGATGGCGGCGCGATTCGGCGGCAGCGTGACGCTCAGGGATGCCACGCAGGGGCGGGGCGTGCGCGCGGTGCTGGCACTGAAGCTGGCGTAGCACGCCGGGCGCGCCGGCTACCTGCGCACCACCGCATCGTCGCAGGGATCCTTGCGTGCGATCGCGGGCACGCGGATCACGGCATCGAAACCGTTCGCCACCGTATTGCTCTCTTCGAGGTAGCCGATGCTGAGCACCTTGCCCTTGTCGCCGGCAATCCAGCGCGGCACGCCGAGATCGCGGCGCACATGGCCGTTGCCCGCGATCAGCACCACGCCGCGGTCCGCGTAGGGCTGCATCGTCGCGGCCATCATCGCATCGCGCGCGGCCTGGGCGCTCAGCATGCCCGGCAGCATCTGGCGCGGAAACAGCCCGCAGTGACCGGCATCGAGCTCCGTCGATTGCGCGGAAACGAGATCGGCCGGCAACGGCCTGTCGAGGCCCAGCGCCTTCTGCTGGCCCGCGCTGAACACGCTGCCCAGCCCGCCGCGCACGATCCGGCTCGCGTCGGCACGCGAGAGGTTCGCCGCAAGCAGCGGCAGGTCGTACTGCAAGGCCAGCGCCACCACGGGGCGGTAGAGCGGCCATTGCCATGCGTTGCGATCGCCCGTCGCCTGCGCTATCACGTAGTCGGGGTCGTCGGGCCGCTCGCGCCGCGCGCGATCGATGTCCGCCTGGCGCTCGCGATCGAACTGCTCCATCGCGATGGCGGGCCGCCAGCCGGCCTGCACCGCGCGCGTCAGCGCGTCGAGCCGCTGCTGCTGGCCCTGCGCGTTGTCGTGGACCTCGCCCAGCAGCACATACGATTTGCCGGCGAAAGTCTTGCTGACCGCTTCCGGCTGCGGCGACTGGTTGAAGAACTGGCTGGCACAGCCGGTCAGGGCGAGCGCGCAGGCCAGCGCCGCTATGCGAATGATCATGGTTTGTCGGTCTCCGGCACGTACACGATCGATCCATCCTTCATGCGATAGGCGACGCCGGCCTTGACGCCGTCGCCACTGCCCGGCTGTCCCGTGCCCTGATAGCGCACGACCTTCTGTCCCTGCCGCGACACGATCTCCATATCGGGCTTGCCGGGGCGCGTGATGACGGTGACGTCGTCGTGCGTAAACGGGTTCATCGGGTTGCGCGCAATGGCGATGAGGAGCGCGGCGATCACCACGAGGAACACGTCGATGAGGTTCACCACCGACAGGATCGGATCGTCGGCTTCGCTCTCGTCGAGGAACTTCATGCGTCCGCGCTCCGGGCCTGCCGCGCGCGGCCGAGCCAGACCAGCTCCTCGGCCAGCCAGCGACGGCGCACGTTGACCACCCAGAACGTGATGCTGGCCGCGATCAGCGCGAGGATCACCGCCGAAAACGCGATGGTCAGGTTCTCGCCCACGTTGGCGAGATCGCCGCCGGACAGGCTCTTGAGCGCGGGACCCATCGGGATCATGGTCGCAACGAGTCCGAGCATGGGCGCCACGCGCGTGGCGATGCGCGCGCGCTCCAGCAACCGGTGGGCGGCCACGTCGAGCGCATCGGCGTCGTCCTCACCGTGCCGGCGCGCCCAGGCGACGAGCGCATAGCCGCGCCCGCTATCGATCGGATGCCGCGCGCGCAGCCATGCCTGCATGGCAAAGTCGCCGAGCGCCCAGAACGCGTGGACGAAGAGGATGCCGATCAGCGCGAGGGTCGGATACAGGAACAGCTGTCCGACCTCGTACATAAGAGTTTCGAGCGAGGTGGGTGTCATGGCGTTGGATTCTAAGCCAAACGCCATGACCGAGGCCGCTACCGCTGCGCGAGCGCTTCCGGTTCCGCGAGCAGATTGCCTTCCGCGTCGATCTGCAGCGGGCCGCTGCCCGAGAAGCGGTCGAGCGCGAGGTAGATCACGGGCGTGATGAACAGCGTGATGACCTGCGAGAACAGCAGGCCGCCCACCACCGCGAGGCCGAGCGGCTGGCGCAGTTCCGCACCGGCGCCCAGGCCGAGCGCGAGGGGCAGGGCACCCATCACCGCCGCGAACGTCGTCATCATGATCGGGCGGAAACGCAGCAGGCACGCCTGCCGGATGGCCTTGGCCGGCGCCATGCCCTGCTCGCGCTGCGCGGCAAGCGCGAAGTCGATCATCATGATCGCGTTCTTTTTCACGATGCCGATCAGCATCAGCACGCCGATGGTCGCGATCAGCGACAGCTCCACGTTGAAGATGAACAGCGTGAGCAGCGCCCCGATGGCCGCCGAGGGCAGGCCGGCCAGAATCGTCAGCGGGTGGATATAGCTCTCGTACAGCACGCCGAGCAGCGTGTAGATGACCGCGATGGCGGCGACCAGCAGCACGATCTGCGTGGCCTGCGACGACTGGAACACCGCCGCGTCGCCGCCCCAGCTCGTGAAGATCGAACTCGGCATTTCGATCTCGGTACGGAAGCGATCGATCTTGCTGGACGCATCGCCCAGCGCCGCGCCGGGCGCGAGGTTGAACGACACCGTGACGGACGGCAGCTGCCCCTGGTGATTGACCGCGATCGGACCGACGCGCCGCTCCGTGGTCGCGAACGCGGAAATCGGCACCATCTGGCCCGTCTTGCTGCGCACGTAGAGCTTGGAGAACGCGGTCTCGTCGGTACGATCGACTTCCGCGGCCTGCAGGATCACGTAGTAGTTGTCGATCGGTGTGTAGATCGTCGATACCTGCCGCTCGCCGAACGCCGTGTACAACGCCGTGCGCACATCCTGGATCTGCACGCCGAGCGCGTTGGCCTTGTCACGGTCGATCGTGAGCTGCGCCTCGAGGCCCGATTGCTGCGAGTCGCTGGTCACGTCGCGGAAGATCGGCTCCGCGCGCATCTTCGCCATCAGGCGGTCCGAATACGACTGGAGCTCGCCGGCCTTCACGCTCTGCAGCGTGTACTGGTAGCGGCTCTTGCTCTGGCGGCCGCCGAGGCGCAGGTTCTGCACGGGCGAGAAATACACGGCAAGGCCGGGCACGACCGACACGTCCTTGCGCAGCGACTCCACCACCTGCGGCATCTTGGGCCGTTCGCCCAACGGCTTCAGCTCCACGAACATCCGGCCCGTATTGATGGCGGGCGAGTTGCCGCCGCCGATCGAGGCCACCACCGACTTGACCGAGGGATTCGCGCGGATGCGCTCGGCCGCGTCGCGCAGCCGCTCGGACATCGCCTCGAACGAAATGTCCTGCGGACCTTCCGCGTTGACCTGGATCTGGCCGATGTCTTCCTCTGGGAAGAACCCCTTGGGAATCTTCGCGAACATCACCGCCGTGAGCACGAACGTCAGGCCCGCGAGCGCGAGCACGAAGCGCCGGTGCGCGAGGCACCAGTCGAGGCCGTTCGCATACTTGCGCAGCGTCCAGTTGAACAGGTCCTCGAACCACTGCGTCGAGCGCAGGCCGATCGATGCCTTCTTTGGCGCGTGGTGGGGCGCAGCGTGCGCGACGGCGGCACCCTTGTGATCGCCATACGCATGCTGCGATTCGTCGATCGGCACGTTGTCCGCCGACAGGAAGCGCGCGCACAGCATCGGGATCAGCGTGAGCGACACCAGCGCCGACACGAGAATCGACAGCGACACCACCGCCGCGAACTCGTGGAACAGCAGGCCGATGACGCCCGGCATGAAGAAGATCGGGATAAACACCGCCACCAGCGAGATCGAGATGGAGAGGATCGTGAAACCCATCTCGCGCGAGCCGATCAGCGCGGCCTTGAGCGGCTGCACGCCTTCCTCGATATGGCGCACGATGTTCTCGAGCATCACGATCGCATCGTCGACGACCAGGCCCACGGCCAGCGTGATGGCCAGCAGCGACACGTTGTCGAGGCTGTAGCCGAGCGCCTTCATCAGCGCCACGGTGCCGATCAGCGAGATGGGCACCGATACGGTCGGGATCAGCGTGGCGGCCGCGCGGCGCAGGAACAGGAAGATCACCATCACGACGAGCGCCACCGTGAGCGCCAGCGTGAACTGCACGTCGTGGATCGACTCGCGGATGGACACCGACCGGTCGTTGACCACGGCCACGTTGACCGATCCCGGCATCTGCTGCACGAGGCGCGGCAGCGTCGCCTTGATCGAGTCCACCACGGCCACCGTGTTGGCATCGGGCTGGCGCAGCACGGTCAGCACGATCGAGCGCTCGTTGTTGAGCCAGCTGCCGGTCTTGATCGTCTCGACGCTGTCTTCCACCTCGGCCACGTCGGAGAGGCGCACGATCGCGCCGCTCGGCTGGCTCGCGACGATGATGTTGCGGAACGCATCGGCGTTCGACAGCTGCCGGTTGGCCTGGATGGTCAGCGTCTGGCGCGCGCCGTCGAGCGTGCCCACCGGCGTGTTGGTATTGGCACGATTGAGCGCGACCGCGAGTTCGTCAAGCGTCAGCCCGCGCGCGGCCAGTGCGTCGGGCCGCGCGCGCACACGCACCGCAAAACGCTTCTGTCCGAGCACCTGCACCTGCGCGACACCCGGCAGCGTGGCCAGCGTCGGCGAGATCAGGTTATCGCCGAACGCATTCAGCTCGGCGAGACTCATCGCCGGCGAGTTGATCGCCAGCAGGATCACGGGGGCATCCGCCGGATTCACCTTGCGGTACGACGGCGGCTGCGTCATCTCGATCGGCAGCGTGCGCTGCGCGCGGAACAGCGCGGCCTGCACGTCGACGGCAGCCGCATCGATCTCGCGGTCGTTGTTGAACTCGATCGTGATGCTCGAGTTGCCGAGCGTGTTCGACGAGCTGATGACGGTGACGCCGGGAATCGTCGCGAACTGCTTCTCGAGCTGGATGGCCACGGACGCGGCCATGGTCTCCGGACTCGCGCCCGGCAGCGTCGCCGTGACCTGGATCACCGGCGAGTTGAAGCTGGGCAGCGCGGCAATCGGAATCGTGGGGTACAGCACGATACCGGTCACGATGACGGCCAGGCACAGCAGCACCGTCATCACGGGCCGCCGGATACAGAGCTCGGACAGCGTCATGATGTCAGTGCCCGCCGTTGCCAGCTGCCGGCGCGGATGCCCCTCCGGCCTTGCCTTCGCGAATGCGCGAGCCCGGGCGCAGGTTCTGCGTGCCTTCCGTCACCACGCGCGCGCCGGGCTGCACGCCCTCGATGACCGCCGCGGCGGCCGTCGTGGCGATGACCTTCACCGGGACGCGCGCCACGGTGCTGTCGGGCTGCACGGTGTACACGAAGCGGCCGTCGGGACCGGTTACCACCGCCTGCGGCGGTACCGTCAGCGCGCCCTTGAGCGTCTGCACCACCGCGTTGACGTTGGCATAGGTGCCCGGCCAGAGCCGCGTTTCCTCGTTATCGAACTGCGCCTTGATGCGGATGCTGCCGTATTGCGGGTCCACCGTGTTGTCGATGAACGTGATACGGCCGACGACGGGCGTCTTGCTGCCGTCGTTGGGCAGCGCGGTCACCTTGACGGGACCGATGCGCAACGCCTCCCGCAACGCGGCCAGCTGCCGCTCGGGCAGCGTGAACGTGACGGCGATCGGCGAGATCTGCGCGACGGTGACCATCGAGACGGCGGTCGCCGTCGGCGTGACGAGCGAGCCAGGAAACACATTGATGACGCCGGTCCGGCCGCCGATCGTGGCACGGATGGAGCCATAGCTGATGGCCACGCGGCTGGCTTCGATCGCGGCCTGGTCGGCGCGGATCGTCGCCTCGAAACCGTCCACCTTCGCCTGGGCGGTGTCCACCGCGCTGCGCGAGATGAAGTTGCGCTCGAGCAGTTCCTGGCTGCGCGACAGCGTGCGCCGCGCATCGGCAAGATCGGCCTGGTCGCGCAACAGCTGCGCGCGGGCGCGCGCCATATTGGCTTCGTCCATGCGCGTGTCGAGCGAGAACAGCAGGTCGCCCGGCTTGACGGTCTGGCCTTCCTTGATATGCACGGACTGGACCGTGCTCGAGATCTGCGGCCGCACCTCCACGGTCTGCAGCGCGGTCACGTTGCCGTTGGCGTTGACCTCCAGCGGCACGTCACCCTGCTGCACGGCCGCCGTCGCCACCATGATCGCGGCGGGCGCCTTGACCTCGTGCTTCGGGACGTACCACATCTTCCAGCCGAACCAGGCGGCACCGCCGGCCACGAGTACCACGACTACGGCAACCCACGGCGAAATCCGGCCGCGCCCCGTACCGGCGGCCGCGCTCCAGTTGCCATCGACAAACCCCTTGGGCCGGTCGATCCCGTCTGTTTTCATGTGAGGACCCTTCTCCACTGCGAACGTCAAACGCTGCTCCCCGTGCGTCCGGCGGCTTCTTGGAGCCGCTCCGTCCGCGTATCTGCCCGGTATCGAGCCTGTATAAGTACAGCGCTGGCGCGTTTCAGGCTAGCGCGCCTTATTACAGCGCATTACAGCGGCAGACATGCCAATGCCGGCCGCGCCCCTTGACGGGCGGCCGGCGGGGTCGGGCGTCGATACCCTTGTATTAAAAGGGAAACATATCAGAAAAGCACGCGCCAGCCATCCCTGCGTCGGTGGTTGATGTTTTCCACCGACAGTTTGCGTGGCCCCGGGGTCACCGAGATGACATCGCCGGCCTGAATCTCGCCGGGCTTGAGCACGCGCAGATAGACGCCCGTATTGCCGCTCTGCACCATGTCGCGCACCGCGCGGCCGTAACCCATCGCCGCGTTGAGTTTCGCGGACGGGAGCCGGGGCAGCGCGACCTCCAGCAGTGCGCTGCCAATGCCCAGGACATCGCCGGCCCATAGCTCGCTCTCGAACAGGCCCTGCACGGTCAGGTTCTCGCCGAGCGCGCCGAAGCCGAGCGGCCGATTGGACTCCGGCACCCGGGCCTCGCGCCGCAGCGCATTCCACCACGCGTAATGTTCGAACGGATAGAGATAGACCGCGCGGTCGGGACCACCGTGCGCGGTCCGGTCGGCCTGTTCGTCGCCGGCCAGGCCCAGGCTATGCACCTGCACGGCGATCGGGCGCAACTGCGTGCTGAGCGGATGCTTGCGGATGGCGGACCGGACGATGGCCTCGGTACCGGCCCCGGCCACGACCAGCGGCAGGGCGGTCCCCACGCTGACAGCGAGAACACGGGCGGATTCGGTCATCGTTGCACTCCGGAACGACATCGACGGATCGAGGATGCGACCAGTGTAGCGACGGAAGTGCACGTTTGAATGTGGGCGAACCCACGCGCCCGTGCGTCGGCGGGCGCCGACGCGCGGGCGTACCCGGATGCGTCCTACCGCGAGAGCGCGGGCGTCAGCGCCTTCGGGTTCGCGATGCTGTCGTGCTTGCCCGCGAGCACGTCCAGAATGTTCTGGAACGCGGTGCGGAAGTAGAGCTCGTAGCTGTCGCGCTCGACGTAGCCGAGGTGCGGCGTGCAGATGCAGTTCTCCATGCGCAGCAGCGCATGGCCCTGCAGGATCGGCTCCGACTCGAACACATCGACGGCCGCCATGCCCGGCCGGCCGCGATTGAGCGCCGCCACCAGCGCGTTCTCCTCGATCAGCTCGGCACGGCTCGTATTGACGAACAGCGCGGTCGGCTTCATGCGCTGCAGGTCCGCCAGACGCACGATGCCGCGCGTCTCGTCGTTGAGCCGCAGATGCAGGGTCAGCACGTCGCTGTCCGCAAACAGCTGCTCGGCGGACTCGGCCACGTTGAGGCCGTCGTCGCGGGCCGACTGCTGCGAGCCCTCGCGGCCCCACACGAGCACGTTCATGCCGAACGCGCGGCCGTAACCGGCCAGCAGCTTGCCGATCTTGCCGTAGCCCCAGATGCCGAGCGTCTGCCCGCGCAGGACCTGGCCGAGGCCGAAGTTCGGCGGCATGGTCGTCGACTTGAGGCCCGACTGCTGCCACGCCCCGTGCTTGAGGCTGGCGACGTACTGCGGAATCCGCCGCTGCGCGGCCATGATCAGCGCCCACGTCAGTTCGGCCGGCGCCACCGGCGAGCCCGTGCCTTCGAGCACCACCACACCGCGGTCGGTGCAGGCCTCGAGGTCGATATGCCCGCCCTGGCCGCCCACGCGGCCGGTCTGGCTGATGATCTTGAGCTTGGGCAGCTTCTCCAGCAGCTGGCGCGTGACACGCGTGCGCTCGCGGATCAGCACGAGCGCTTCCACGTCGGACAGGCGCGCGGCCAGCTGGCCCACGCCCTTCACGGTATTGTTGAAGACCTTGACGTCGTGGCCTTCCAGCAGCGCGAAGCAGGGCAGCTTCCGCACGGCGTCCTGGTAATCGTCGAGAACGGCAATCTTCATCGGTGACTCTTTGACTTCAGCGAAGCTTGGTGCGCGCGGCAACAGAGCCGCGGCGCGCCGGACAGTATGGTTGGCATCCAGATCGCGCAGCAATCTCATCGACAATATTGTCTTTGGCAATGCTGCGCAGCAAAAAACAGCGAGGTGCAGCAGTGGTATCCTTGCCCGCTCCTGTCGACACCTACACACGCGATGGTCGAGCCATGCTCCCATTGTGAAGTGTGTGGACTGTCGCCGGACAAAGCCGCGCCGCACCCGAGGACGGGCGAAGCGCAACTTTATCGCAGCCGCAGCGACCGCCGCGATATTTTGCTGGGAATTCGCCGTCCCGGAGTTGTAACGGGATGTGACGATTGAGGCGATGTGCATCATGCCAAACACCGGCGTGGCTTTGCCAGAATTCTTTAGTCGCTTTGGAGTAACCACAATGAACCACCCCGCAATGCAAGGCACCCCGGCTCTGAATGTCCCGGCCTGGGTCAAGCACCAGAAGCTCATCTCCTGGGTCGCTGAAATCGCCGCGCTGACCAAACCCGACAACATCTACTGGTGCGACGGTTCGCAGGAAGAATACGACCGCCTCTGCGACCTGATGGTCGAGGCCGGCACGATGCAGCGCCTGAACCCCGCCAAGCGCAAGAACTCGTTCCTCGCGCTGTCCGATCCGTCGGACGTCGCGCGCGTCGAAGACCGTACCTTCATCTGCACCGACAAGCAGGAAGACGCCGGCCCCACCAACAACTGGACCGCGCCGGCCGAGATGCGCCAGACGCTCAATGGCCTGTTCGACGGCTGCATGCGCGGCCGCACGCTGTACGTGGTGCCGTTCTCGATGGGCCCGCTGGGCTCGCCGATCGCGCATATCGGCGTCGAACTGTCGGACTCGCCTTACGTCGCCGTGAACATGCGCATCATGACCCGCATGGGCCGGGCCGTGTACGACGTGCTGGGCACCGATGGCGAATTCGTGCCGTGCGTGCACACCGTGGGCAAGCCGCTCGCCGCCGGCGAGAAGGATGTGCCGTGGCCGTGCAACCCGACCAAGTACATCGTCCACTTCCCGACCACGCGCGAGATCTGGTCGTTCGGCTCGGGCTACGGCGGCAACGCGCTGCTGGGCAAGAAGTGCTTCGCGCTGCGAATCGCCTCCACGATGGGCCGCGACGAAGGCTGGCTGGCCGAGCACATGCTGATCCTCGGCGTGACGTCGCCCGAAGGCAAGAAGTACCACGTGGCCGCGGCATTCCCGTCGGCCTGCGGCAAGACCAACTTCGCGATGCTGATTCCGCCCAAGGGCTTCGAGGGCTGGAAGGTCACCACGATTGGTGACGACATCGCCTGGATCAAGCCGGGCCAGGACGGCCGCCTCTACGCGATCAACCCGGAAGCCGGCTATTTCGGCGTGGCACCGGGCACGAGCGAGAAGACCAACTACAACGCGATGGCGACCCTCAAGGAGAACGTCATCTTCACCAACGTCGCGCTGACCGACGATGGCGACGTGTGGTGGGAAGGCATGACCAAGGAAGCGCCCGCGCACCTGATCGACTGGCAGGGCAAGGACTGGACGCCGGCCATCGCGAAGGAGACCGGTGCCAAGGCCGCGCACCCGAACGCACGCTTCACCGCGCCCGCATCGCAGTGCCCGTCCATCGACGAGAACTGGGACAACCCGGCCGGCGTCGCGATCGACGCGTTCATCTTCGGCGGCCGCCGCTCGACGACGGTGCCGCTGGTGACCGAAGCGCGCAACTGGACCGAAGGCGTGTACATGGCCGCGACCATGGGCTCCGAGACGACCGCCGCGGCGGCGGGCCAGCAGGGCGTGGTGCGCCGCGACCCGTTCGCGATGCTGCCGTTCTGCGGCTACAACATGGCCGACTACTTCGGCCACTGGCTCGCGCTGGGCAAGAAGCTGGAAGCCTCGAGCGCGAAGCTCCCGAAGTTCTACTGCGTGAACTGGTTCCGCAAGGACGCCGACGGCAACTTCGTGTGGCCGGGCTTCGGCGAGAACATGCGCGTGCTGTCGTGGATGATCGACCGCGTGGAAGGCAAGGGCCAGGGCGCCGAGCACGTGTTCGGCACCTCGCCGCGCTACGACGACCTGAACTGGAACGGCCTGGACTTCAACACGACCCAGTTCGACCAGGTGACATCGATCGACGCCGATGCATGGAAGCGTGAGCTGGCCCTGCACGAGGAACTGTTCACGCAGCTGAAGCACCATCTGCCGCAGGAACTCGTGGACACCAAGGCCGCGCTGGAAAAGCGCCTCGGTTAAGGCATCGCGACGCAGGAAACGAAACGGCCCCTTCGGGGGCCGTTTTTTATTGGCGCGGACGTCTACCGGTACAGTACCTCGGGCAACCATAACCCGATGCCCGGAAAAATATAGAGCAGCGCGAGCGCGATCAGCTGGATGCCCATGAACGGCAGCATGCCGACAAAGATCTGGTTCAGCGTCACGTGCGGCGGCGCCACGCCCTTGAGGTAGAACGCCGCCATCGCCACCGGCGGCGAGAGGAACGCGGTCTGCAGGTTCAGCGCGACGAGCAGCCCGAAGAACAGCGGATCGATGCCGAAGTTATCGAGCAGCGGGATGAAGATCGGCATGAAGATGATGATGATCTCCGTCCATTCGAGCGGCCAGCCCAGCAGAAAGATGATGATCTGCGCGAGGATCATGAACTGCACGGGCGTCAGGTCCATCGACAGCACCCACGCCTCGACCAGCGCCTGCCCGCCCAGCAGCGCGAACGCTGCCGAGAAGATCGACGACCCCACGAACAGCCAGCACACCATCGCGCTCGTCTTGACGGTGAGGAACACCGACTCGCGTACGACGTTGTAGTTGAGCTGCCCATACGCGGCTGCCAGCAGCGCGCCGCCGAGCGACCCCACCGCCGCGGCCTCCGTCGGCGTGGCAAGGCCGAACACGATGGAGCCAAGCACGGCGATGATCATCACCGCGAGCGGGAAGAACGAGGACAGCAGCAGCTTGAAGATCTCGAGCCGCGCGAAACTGAAGTACCAGTAGAACACCACGAGGCCTAGCGCGACCACGGCCAGCGTGATCCAGAACCACATCGGTGCCGGCGTCGCCGGGGCATCTGCCTCGGCCGCGGGCGTGGACACGGCCGGCGCCATGTCCTGCGGCGTGACGGGCTTCGGCGTGACCGCGGGTGCGGCGTCCGGTGCGGGAGACAGGGCCGAGGCATCGCTCTCGCCCGGCGGGGCCTGCAGCGAATCGAACGACGATGTCTCGCTCTCGCCGACCGCGCCCATTTCCACGGCACCGCCGACGCTCGCGACGGACTTCGGCGCGGTGACCGCCGCGTACATCAGGCTCATCGCCACCGCCACCGCCAACGCGGGCATCAGCACCACGCCGAGCTGCCGCATCACGTAGCCCACGGGCACGTCGGCATTGCGACGGCCCTTGAGCGCGCCGAGCAACGCGGGCAGCGCGCGACGGCTCACGGTATCGCGCAGCGTGGCGGCGAACGTCGTGAGCGGAATCACACGGTCCTCGGCGGCCAGCGGCGGCGCGAGCGACGGCTTGATCCTGGCGATGAGGATCGCGTAGAGGATATAGAGCCCCGCCAGCATCAGGCCAGGGAAGAACGCGCCCGCGTAGAGCTGCACGACCGAGACCCCGGCCGTCGCGCCGTAGACGATCAGCAGCACCGATGGCGGAATCAGGATGCCGAGGCAGCCGCCGGCCGTCACCGCGCCCGCCGACAGCTGCGTGCTGTAGCCCGCGCGCAGCATCGCCGGAAACGCGAGCAGCCCCATCAGCGTCACCACCGCGCCGACGATGCCGGTGGCGGTGGCGAACACCGCGCACGTGATGAGCGTGGCCACCGCGAGCGAGCCCGGCAGCCATGCAAGCGCCAGATGCAGGCTGCGGAACAGCTTCTCGATCAGGTTCGCGCGCTCGACCAGATAGCCCATGAACACGAACAGCGGAATGGAGATCAGCACGTCGTTGGTCATCACCGCGTACGCGCGCTGCACCATGAGGTCGAGGGTCTGCTCCACCGCGATATCGGGGTTCGCGTGCCGGTACGCGAGCCAGGCGAACAGCACGCCCATGCCCATCAGCGTGAACGCGGTGGGAAAGCCGAGCATGATCGCGACCACGATCAGCGCGAGCATCAGCAGGCCGAGATGGCCGTTGGTCCACATCGAGGGCGCGGGCATGAACCACACGACCGCGCCGACGATCAGCACCATCAGCGTGATACCGAACCACAGTTCCTTTCTCATCGCGCGGTGCTCTCCACGGTAGGGTCCGCCCTGGCGGCCAGCGATTCTTCCTTGCCGACCATCTGCTTGAGCTTGTCGACATCGACCTCCTCGACATCCTCTTCCCGCCGCGGCCAGTCGCCATGCATGAGGCAGAGCACGCAACGGATGACCTCGGCCACGCCCTGCAGCAACAGCAGCGCGCCCGCCACCGGTATCACGGCCTTGAACGGATAGATCGGCGGACCGTCGGCGGCGATCGACGAGTGCTCGTTTTGCGCGAGCGAGACCTCGAAGAAATCGAGGCCCGCCCAGGCGAGCGCGATCACGCCGGGAAAGAAGAACACGAGATACAGCACGAGGTCGATCGCGGCCTGCGCGCGCGGTGACAGAAACCCGTACAGGATGTCGCCGCGCACATGCCCGCGCTTGGCCAGCGTGTACGCGCCGCCGAGCATGAACAACGCGCCGTACAGCATGTTGCTCGCGTCGAACACCCACGCGTGCGGCGTCCCGAGCGCGTAGCGCGAGAACACCTCGTAACTGATCATCAGCGTAAGCGCGATGATCAGCCACGAGGCGGCCTGTCCCACGAGGGTACTGATCTTGTCGATACCCAGCAGCAGTGTTTGCACGAGACCGCTCCCCAGATAGGGCAGGAAGGAAAAGTCAGCCGCTCTTCTTCGTGGAGAAGTAATACGACGAGGCCATCCGGTAATCGACGTTGGTGTCGTTCTGCCAGCGCGTGCTGCGCTGCGCGAACGCCTTCATCGAGTCGTTGACCTTCTTGAACATCGGGTTTTCCTTCTCCTTGCGCGCGACGATCTCGTCCCAGACCTTCAGCTGCGCCTGCAGCACCGAGTTCGGCGTCGCGTAGAACTTCACCCCCTGTTCCTGCAAGGCCCGATAGTCTTTCGAGTACCGGTCGATCGCCTTCATCGACATCTCCGCGGAGCTCGCATCGACGGCATTGGCGATGACCGCGCGCAGCTTCGGCGAGAGTGCGTCGTAGCGCTTCTTGTTGAACAGCACCTCGAACTGCTCCGAGCACTGGTGGAAGCTGCGCAGCATGCAGACCTTGGACACGTCGGGGAAGCCGAGCGCGCGATCGGAGCTCGCGTTGTTGAACTCGGCCGCATCGAGCAGGCCGCGGTCCATCGCCGGCACGATCTCCGCGCCGGGCAGCGCGTTCACGGCCGCGCCGAGACCCGTGAAGATATCGATCGACAGGCCCACCGTGCGGAACTTGAGCCCCTTGAAGTCATCGGGCTTCGTGATCGGCTTCTTGAACCAGCCTAGCGGCTGCGTCGGCATCGGTCCGTACATGAACGAGACCACGTCGAGGTTCAGGCTGCGGTAGATCTCCTCCTGCAGCTCCTTGCCGCCGCCGAACTTGTGCCACGCGAGCACCATGTTGCCGTCCATGCCCCAGGCGGGACCGGACCCCCACAACGCCAGCGCCGAGTTCTTGCCGTACCAGTAGGCGATCACGCCATGGCCGCCGTCGAGCGTGCCCTTGTTCACCGCGTCGATCAGGTCGAACGCCTTGACCACGGCACCGGCCGGCAACAGCTCGATGCGCAGCTCGCCGCCGGACATGTCGTTGACCTTCTTGACGAAGTCGCCGGCGAACTCGTGGAAGATGTCCTTCGTGGGCCAGGTGCTCTGCCACCGCATGCTCACCGGTCCCTGTGCCTTCACGATCGCGGGGAAACCCATCGTCGCCACGCCCGTCGCCGCGGCGGCGGCGCCTCCGAGGAATCCGCGGCGCGATGGCGCCGCGGCGCCCGTACCCGTTCCCTCCACGACAACGACCTTGCTGCCTTTGCGCCTTGCTGCCATGACTGTCTCCCCTGCTGTTGGTTTGGACCGACACGAAATGCCTGGCCGTCGCCATGCCGCGCGGGCGAAAGCGCCCACGCCGCTGGCAAACGTCAACAATGGAACGGAAAGAATCGGTGCGAGGCGCATGCGCGCCGCATGTCTGCGACGCGTGGAGACATTAGAGGCAATCTCCTTGGCCTTTGGTTGTATTGATCTTAGGAAGCGCGCATCACGTCAACAATGTAGGGAATACCCTTCAGACCTGACTGCTCTCGTTTTCGGGGGTCCCGCTCGTGCCTAATTGCTGCACTGCATACTTGACGAGACCGGCGCGGCCTTCGATGCCGAGCTTGCGCTTGAGGTTCAGTCGATGGGTCTCGACCGTGCGCACGGAGACGCCGAGATTCGCGGCGATTTCCTTGTTGGCGAGGCCGCGCCCGATGCCGTTGAGGATGTCGCGCTCGCGCGGCGTCAGCGCGTCGAGCGGGCTTCCCGACTGCTCCGCCATCGCGCGCGCGATACGCGCGCTGTAGAACACGCGTCCCGCGAGCACGGCCTGGATTGCCGCGAGCAGTTCGTCGGCCGGCGCGTCCTTGAGCACGTAGCCGCGCGCGCCCGCGCGCACCGCCTGCCGCACGTACTCGAGGTTGTCGTGCATCGATACGATCAGCACCGCCAGCTCGGGGTACGCATCGTGAAGCGCGCCCGCCAGCGCGATCCCGCCCATGCCGCGCATGCCGATATCGGTAATCACGAGTTCGGGCAGGTTCGCCTCGCCGGCCCGCGCGAGCCACGCGAGCGCGGCCTCGCCATCGTCGGCCTCGCCGACCACTTCGAGCCCTGGCTGCAGCGTCAGATGCATGCGCATGCCGTCGCGCACGAGCGCGTGGTCGTCGATCAGCAGTACGCGCGCCGGCGCGGCGGCATCCGAAAACACATTCATGACGGCGAGATATCGGAAGATTCTGGGGAGGGTGTCACGGCCGCCACGGGAGTGACGCGCGGCAGCGACGCCACGAGGCGCGTCCCCGCGAGACCGGAGGCGATGTCGAACGACCCGCCGAGCGCGGCCATGCGCTCGCGCAGGTTGCGCAGGCCGATGCCGCGGTTCGGGTCCATCTGCATGCGCGCGACGTCGAAACCCGCGCCATCGTCACGGACCGTGAGGCGCGTGGCATCGTCCGCGAAATCGAGCGTCACGAACACGCGACGCGCATGCGCATGGCGTTCGACGTTGGTCAGCGCTTCCTGCGCGATGCGGAACAGCGCGGTGGCCTGCTCCTCGGGCAGCTCGCGCGGCGTGCCGTGCTGCGTCACCTCGACCTGCAGCGCGCTGCCTTCCTGCATCTCGCGCGCCAGATGCTGCAGTGCCGCGTGCAGGCCCAGATCGTCGAGCAGGGCGGGGCGCAGGTTGCGCGCGACGCGGCGCACTTCGTTGAACACGGTGTCGAGGCGGTTCAGCGCCATGCCGAGCACGGGCACCACGGACGCGCTTTCGGCGGGCGCGAGGCGCAGCCGGTTGGCCGCGGTCTCGAGTACGAGCTTCACCGACACCAGTAACTGGCTCACGCCGTCATGGAGCTCGCGCGAGAGCCGCGCGCGTTCCTGTTCCTGCGACTGCACCACGCGTTGCGCAAGCTGCCGCAGCTTGGCGTCGGCCTCGCGATGCTCGCTCACGTTCAGCGCCAGCCCGCTCGCGGCGACGAGCAGGATGCTGATGGCCGCGATCACGCCGATCCATGCCATGGTGTCGCGGATATCGATCGCCGCGCGCGCGTCCAGGCGCCGCAACGTCTCCTCGACGTCGTCGAGGTAGATGCCGGTGCCGACCATCCAGTTCCATTCGGGTACGGCCACCACGTAGCCGAGCTTCGGCGCCACCTGCTGCGACGACGGCTTCTTCCACAGGTATCGCACGGAGCCGCCGCCCTTCGACGCGGCCTCGATGAGCCTCTGGATGGTCAGCGCGCCCTCGGGGTCGCGCATCAGCCAGAGGTCCTGCCCCACGAGCTCTGGCTGGCGCGGATGCATGAGGTTGCGGCCCTGCATGTCGTAGAGGAAGAAGTAGCCGTCCGGACCGTAGTCGAGGCGCGCCAGCGCCTCCATCGCGGCCTGGCGCGTGGCCGCGTCGTTGCGGCCCGAGCGCAACATCGGCGCGATCGTGCTCTGCGCCAGCTCCACGTAATGCCGGAGTTCCATTTCCTTGCTCTGGAGGTACGCGGCCTCCACCAGCGCGCGCTCGTGGCGGGCGAGCGCGGTGGCCTGATAGCGCACCGCCAGCGCGATGCCGAGCATCGCCACCGCGAGGGGCGCAACGGCGAGCAAGAGGATCTTCTGACGCAGTTTCATGGGTCCGGGGGTAAACACCGACGCCCGCAAGGCCGCGTGTCATCGTCGGCCTGCGTAGTACTACGCAGGCGCGCTGCGTAGTTACGCGCTTGTGTGGGCAGGGGCGGGTATCAATACTACACGCCGTAAAAAGAGGAGACCTTTCACACATGAATCGCATCTCGGAACACCTCATGTGGCTGGCAGTCGCCGTCATCGGCGCCTTTGCCTTCGCCACGGTCGCGCTGTCGCGCGGGGAGGCCGTCAGCGCACTATGGATCGTGGTGGCCGCGATCTGCATCTACCTGATCGCCTATCGCTACTACAGCCGCTTCATCGCCGAAAAGGTGATGCAGCTCGACCCCAGGCGGATGACGCCGGCCTGGCGCCATAACGACGGCCTCGACTACGTACCCACCAACAAGGCGGTGCTGTTCGGCCACCACTTTGCCGCGATCGCCGGCGCCGGCCCGCTCGTCGGTCCCGTGCTGGCCGCGCAGATGGGCTACATGCCCGGCATGCTGTGGATTCTCGCGGGCGTGGTGTTCGCCGGCGCGGTGCAGGACTTCATGATCCTGTTCATCTCCACGCGCCGCGACGGCCGCTCGCTGGGCGACCTCGTGAAGTCGGAGATGGGCACCGTGCCCGGCCTGATCGCGCTGTTCGGCTGCTTCATGATCATGATCATCATCCTCGCGGTGCTGGCCCTGATCGTCGTGAAGGCACTGGCCGGCTCGCCGTGGGGCACGTTCACCGTGGCCGTGACGATTCCCATCGCGCTGTTCATGGGCATCTACACGCGCTACCTGCGTCCGGGCCGCATCGGCGAAGTGTCCGTCATCGGCTTCGTGCTGCTGATGCTCGCCATCATCGGCGGCCAGTACGTGCATGAAAGCGCCACGCTCGCGCCGCTGTTCACGTACGACGGCAAGGCGCTCACGTGGATGCTGATCATCTACGGCTTCATCGCCGCCGTGCTGCCCGTGTGGCTGCTGCTCGCGCCGCGCGATTACCTGTCCACGTTCCTGAAGATCGGCACGATCATCGCGCTGGCCATCGGCATCGTGATCGTCGCGCCCGAACTCAAGATGCCCGCGTTCACGCAGTTCGCGCAGGGCAACGGTCCGGTGTGGTCGGGCAACCTGTTCCCGTTCCTGTTCATCACCATCGCGTGCGGCGCCGTCTCCGGCTTCCATGCGCTGATCTCGTCGGGCACCACGCCCAAGCTGCTCGAGAACGAATCGCACGCGCGCTTCATCGGTTACGGCGCGATGCTGGCCGAATCGTTCGTCGCGATCATGGCGCTCGTCGCCGCCTCGGTGATCGAGCCGGGCGTCTACTTCGCGATGAACAGCCCGGCGGCCGTCATCGGCACCACGCCGGAAGCGGTGGCGCAGGCCGTATCCACCTGGGGCTTCGTGATCACGCCCGACGTGCTGGTACAGACCGCCAAGGACGTCGGCGAACACACCATCATCTCGCGCGCCGGCGGTGCGCCGACGCTGGCCGTCGGCATCGCCCACATCCTGCATCAGGTGGTCGGTGGCCAGGCGATGATGGCGTTCTGGTATCACTTCGCGATCCTGTTCGAAGCGCTGTTCATCCTCACCGCCGTCGATGCGGGCACGCGCGCCGGCCGCTTCATGCTGCAGGATCTGCTCGGCAGCTTCGTGCCGTCGCTCAAGCGCACGGAATCGCTGCCGGCCAACCTGATCGCCACGGCGCTGACGGTGGCGGCCTGGGGCTACTTCCTGTATCAGGGCGTGGTCGATCCGCTCGGCGGCATCAACACGCTGTGGCCGCTGTTCGGCATCTCGAACCAGATGCTGGCCGCCGTGGCGCTGGTGCTCGGCACGTGCGTGCTGGTCAAGATGAAGCGCGGCCAGTACGCGTGGGTCACGCTGGTGCCGACCGTCTGGCTGCTCGTCTGCACGCTGACTGCCGGCTGGCAGAAGCTGTTCCATGCCGACCCGAAGGTCAGCTTCCTGACCCACGCGGCAAAGTTCAGCGAAGCGATCGAGCAGGGCAAGGTGCTCGCGCCGGCCAAGTCGATGGAGCAAATGCACCGCATCGTCTTCAACGACTACCTGGACGCCGGCCTCTGCGCGCTGTTCATCTTCGTGGTGCTTTCGATCGTCGCGTACGGCTTCAAGACGGCGATGCAGGCCCGCCAGGCCGCGCGTCCGACCGATCGCGAAACGCCGTTCGAACCGCTGCCCGCGGCAGCCTCGTCGCAGTCCTGAGCGGAGGGCCATCATGCTCGAGCAACTCGGCACCATGGGCCGCTACCTCGGCCAGTCGCTGCGGCTGATGGTCGGCCTGCCCGACTACCAGACGTACGTGGCCCACATGGAAGCGACGCACCCGGACCGCGAACCGATGACGTACGAGGCGTTCTTCCGCGAACGTCAGGAGGCCCGGTACGGCGGCGGACAGGGCAAATGCTGCTGAGCCTGTAACGGCCCTCGCGCCTGGAAAACGGCGGCCCGCCACGGCCGCCGTTGTTTTTTTGTGTGGACATCCAAGCGCAAAGCGGCGTGGAAACAACGTTTCTGGAGTAGGGTTACAGGGCTTACACCCCGTTACAGCAACGATTTGGCACCTTATCTACACTCCGTTCCAGACAATCAATCAAGGAAAATACGATGTCTATCCAAACCGTTCGCAGCCTGAGCCTGGCTCTGATCCTTTCGGCTTCCGCACTGCCGGCCCTCGCAGGCGGTGACCTGAACAACGCCCTTGGCGGCGGTCTCGGCGGCGTAGCCGGCGCGGCGGTCGGCGGCGCGCTCGGCGGCAGCACCGGTGCCGTGATCGGCGGCGCGGTCGGCGGTGGCGCGGGTGGCGCGATCACGTCGAACCGTCGCGAACGGACCGGCGCGATCATCGGCGGCGCGCTTGGCGGCGGTGCCGGCACCGCGGCGGGCAATGCCATGGGCGGCCGCACCGGCGGCCTCGTGGGCGCGGGCCTCGGCGGCGCGGCTGGCGCGGCGCTCGGCGGCAACGTGTCGCGCAGCAACTCCTATGACGACGATCGCCGCTACTACAAGCGCAGCAAGCATCGTAAGCATCGTCACGACTGATCCGTCAGGACCCGTGGCAAGCAAAAAGGCCGTACCCCATGGGTACGGCCTTTTTGCATTCGGCGCTGCGCAGTCGGTCAGCGCGAGGCGCCGTCCGTAAAGACGTCGAACTTCGCCTTCATGCCATCGGTGAACACATCGAACTGGCCGGCCTTGGCAAACGCGGGGGCGGTAAAGAGGGCGGCGACGAGGGCGAGGAGGGCGGGAACGAGGGCAAGGCGCTTCATGATGGATCCTGTGGATAAGAACTTGTCGCCCATGCTGCACCGCGACACCGTACCGCGCCGATATTAGGCGTTTCCCGGATATGCATAAACAAGCCTATCCACAATGATTGATTGTGATTTCAACAATAAATCACGCAGATCGTGTAAAAGTCCACGGTTGAAACGGGAGACTGTGTCATGGATCGGCTTCAATCGATGCGCGTGTTCGCCAAGGTGGTCGAACTTGGCAGTTTCGCCCGTGCGGCGCAGCAATTGGAGATGTCCAATGCCGTCGTCACGCGCTACGTGGCCGATCTGGAAAGCCACCTCGGCACCCGGCTGCTCAACCGCACCACGCGCAGCCTGTCGCTGACCGACGCCGGCGAAACCTATCTGCTGCGCTGCTCCCAGATCCTCGAAGACGTGGAAGAAGCGGAGGCGGTCGTCACCGCGCGCAGCCAGTCGCTATCGGGCACGCTGCGGCTCGTCACGCCGGTGATGTTCGGCCTCCATCTGCTGCCGCATACGCTCGCGCGCTTCCAGCGCCTGTATCCCGATGTGGTGTTCGACGTGCTGCTGTCCGATCGGAACGTCGATATCGTGGAAGAGGGCAGGGACGTCGCCGTGATGCTGTCCGACCTCGGGCTCGGCTCCCATCTGGTGGCGCGCCCGCTGATCTCGGCGGAGATAATCCTCTGCGCATCGCCGGGCTATCTGCGCGAACACGCGCCGCTGCGCCACGCGCACGACCTCTCGCATCACCGCTGCATCGCCATGCGCCTGCCCAACGCGGAGCACGAGTGGACGCTGTCCGGGCCGGAGGGCGAGGTGACCGTGCCGATCCGCCCCGGGCTGCTGTGCAGCAATGCCGAGCTCGCCCATCAGGCCGCGCTGGCCGACATGGGCATCGCCATGCTGTCCTCGTACCTCGCGCGGCCCAATATCGAGGCTGGCCTGCTGACCCATATCCTGCCGCAGTACCAACTGCCCCGGCGCGATATCAGCGTGGTCTACCCGAGCCGCAAGTTCCTGCCCACGAAGGTGCGCGCGTTTATCGATTTCCTGCTCGAGGAAGGCAAGCAGCGCGCGGTGGAAGCGGAAGCGCACAAGCGCGCGAGCGCGCTGGCCGGCGAAGGGCGATAAGACCGGGTATCAACAAGCGAGGCGAAAAAAAAACCGGGGTCGAGCCCCGGTTTTTTTTATCCCGCCCGCGACGATTACTCGTCAACCTCGGCGGTGGCCTTGGTCTTCTTCGCGGCGGCCTTCGCGGGCACCTTTTTGGCCGCAGTCTTCGCGGGCGCCTTGGCCGGCGCCTTCTTGGCCGCCGATTTGGTGGCCGCCGATTTAGTGGTCGTCTTCGCAGCCGACTTCACGGGCGCCTTCGCCGCTGCCTGCTCGGCCGGTGCGTCCGCATCGCCCTTGCCGGCGGCGGTCTTGGCACTCGTCTTGGCCGCGGCACCCTTGGCACCGGCCTTGGGCTCGCGCGCCTCGAACTCGAAGCCGATCTTGCCGTCCGGCTGCTTGGCGAGGAACGCCTTGAAGTTGCGGCCCGTGCGCGACGACTTGAAGCCCGTCAGCAGATCCGTGCGGCCGTCGGTCAGCAGCTTGCCGATCTGCTCGCGCGAGATTTCCTGCTGCAGGATGATCTTGCCGCTCGTGAAGTCGCAGGTCTTGGCGCTGCCCACCGCGTTCTCGCACACGTACTTCATGCCGTGCTCGTAGACCGAGCCACCGCACTTCGGGCAGGTGCCGACCGGCGTCTGCTCGCTGAAGTCCACGGGTTCGCCATCGTTGTCGTCATCGTTCTGGCCGAAGTCGAATTCCATCTTCCAATGGCCTTCGTCGTCCTTCGCGAGCTTCAGGATGGCCGCGAACGGCCGGCCCATCTTGCTGCGGAACCCCTGCAGCGGACCGATTTCCTTCTTGAGCAGCAGTTCCTCGACCTCCTCGATCTCGAACTGGCGGCCACCCGGAATCTTGCTGATCGAGAAATCGCATGCGGTACACGCGAAGCGGCGGTAGTTTTCCTTCACCTGGCTGCCGCATTGCGGGCACGGCGTGTCCAGCGACGCATAGTCGCCCGGAATCGTGTCGCTGTCGTACTCCTTCGCGCGCTTCACGATCTGCTGCGTCATCTGCGCGATCTCGCGCATGAACTCGTCGCGCTTGAGGCGGCCGCGCTCGATCTGCGACAGCTTGTGTTCCCACTCGCCGGTCAGCTCGGCCTGCGTGAGTTCCTGCACGCCGAGGCCGCGCAGCAGCGTCATCAGCTGGAACGCCTTGGCCGTCGGAATCAGTTCGCGGCCTTCGCGCACGAGGTACTTCTCGGTCAGCAGGCCTTCGATGATGGCCGCGCGTGTCGCCGGCGTGCCAAGGCCCTTGCCGGCCATGGCTTCGCGCAGCGCGTCGTCGTCGACGAGCTTGCCCGCGCCTTCCATCGCCGACAGCAGCGTCGCTTCGTTGTAGCGCGCGGGCGGCCGCGTGGCCAGGCCCACGGACTCGACCTTGTCGGTGCGGACCTTCTCGTCCTTGGCCACCGGCACGAGCGTCGCGTCCTTGCTGTCCTTCGAATCTTCCTTGCCGTCCTTGCTGCCCTGCGCCTCGCGGCCATAGATCTCGAGCCAGCCCGCGTTCACGAGCACCTTGCCCTCGGTCTTGAAATGATGGCCGGCCACCTCGGTGATACGCGTGGTCACCTGGAACTCGGCCGCGGGGAAGAACACCGCGAGGAAGCGGCGCACGACGAGGTCGTACAGCTTCTGCTCGGGCTCGGACAGGTTCTTCGGCGCCTGCAGCGTCGGGATGATGGCGAAGTGATCGCTGATCTTGCTGTTGTCGAAGATCTTCTTGTTCGGCTTGACCCAGCCGTTCTTCATGATCTTCTTGGCATGCGACAGATAGTTCGGCGAACTGTCCGCGAGCATGTCCATGGTCTGCTTGACCGTATCGATATAGTCCTCGGGCAGCGCGCGCGCATCGGTACGCGGGTACGTCAGCACCTTGTGCTTTTCGTACAGCGCCTGCGCCAGGCCCAGCGTGTTCTTGGCCGAGAAGCCGAAGCGCCCGTTGGCCTCGCGCTGCAGCGTGGTCAGGTCGAACAGCGCCGGCGACTGCTGCGTGGACGGGCGCGACTCCTCGGTCACGGTGCCCGGCTTGTCGCGGCACGCCGCGACGATGCTCTTGGCCTCGGCCTCGCTCCACAGCCGCGACTCGCGCGCCTCGGGGTCGAACTCGTTCTTCTTGAACTTCGGGTCGAACCAGCGGCCTTCGTAGAGGCCGGCGGCCGCGATGAATTCCGCGTGGACTTCCCAGTAGTCGCGCGACACGAAGTGCTTGATCTTCTCCTCGCGCTCCACGACGATCGACAGCGTCGGCGTCTGCACACGGCCCACGGTGGTCAGGAAGAAGCCGCCGCCCTTGCTGTTGAACGCGGTCATGGCACGCGTGCCGTTGATCCCCACGAGCCAGTCCGCCTCGGAACGGCAGCGGGCCGCATCGGCGAGCGGCATCATGTCGATGTCCTCGCGCAGGCTCGCAAACCCGTCGCGGATCGACTGCGGCGTCATCGACTGCAGCCACAGCCGGCGCACCGGCTGCTTCGCCTTGGCCTGCTGCGCGATCAGGCGGAAGATCAGTTCCCCTTCGCGCCCCGCATCGCAGGCGTTGATCAGCGCGGTGACGTCCTTGCGCTTGATCAGGCGGTTGAGCACCTTCAGGCGCGATTCGGTCTTGGGGATCGGGCGCAGGTCGAAATGGGGCGGAATCACCGGCAGATTGGTGAAGCTCCACTTGCCGCGCTTGACTTCATACTCGTCGGGCGCCGCGATCTCGACCAGGTGACCCACGGCCGAGGACAGCACGTAGTCGTCGCTCTCGAAGTACTCGTCGTGCTTGGTAAAGCCCCCGAGGGCGCGCGCGATATCGGCGGCGACCGACGGCTTTTCCGCGATGATGAGAGCTTTTGACATTGAGCGGTCCTTGCGGGCATGGCTTCATGAATGAGAAGCCAGCACCTCTTGAAAATGCACTGCACACTATATATGTGGCGTGCCTGGGCTTTGAGGCGCCAATAATAAGCGCGACTCAGACGGCGGTGCAAGCCAGCGCTGGCCGGCCTCGAACGCCCGTCGGGGCACGCTCCCTATCGCGCGGCACCTTCACCAAGCAGCCACTCGAGCACTTCTGGCATGTCCTCGGCGGGGGCCGGCATCTTGGCCCCCCGCACCAGCATGCGTTCCAGAACCTCCAGATGAGGCAGCACGGTGCCGTAGAAATCCGGCGCGCCGCCTGCCACCCGCTGCACCAGCAGCGTCGGGAAATTCTCGATATCGACGTCTTCGCCCAGGTAATCCGCATGGGTTTCGATGTCGATCCAGACGAAACAGTCGGCCGGGTGGCGCGCGGCCAACGCCGCGAAGCCGGCCTCGTAATCCTTGCAGGTGCCACACCACGCCGCGCACAGGCATGCGACGAGCCGTCCGTCCGGACGGTCCTGAAGGGCCCGGCGAAGGGCGGCGGCATCCCGCTCGGGGAAGTAAACGGTCATGGCGAGGTAAACATGAGCCTGTTGGCGCACACAATGCAGGACATTGTATCGGGGCTTTGCAAACTCGCGCCTGGATCCGGAACATCCCTTCGGTCATCCGCAGCGCCGATAGAGATTTCCCGGTAGACGCTCGACGGCCCCCGCCAGTTCCAGTTCCAGCAGTGCGGTCGTCACCATATCCGGGCGCATTCCGCTCCGGAGGCAGATGTCGTCCAGCGTGACAGGATCATAGGCCAGGGCGGTGCCGAGCGTATCGCTGCACCGGGTACGCGCCGCCGCCGCGCCCACGCCCTCGCCGGCGGGGGTGCCGGACGCGGGGGGTGCCAGATCCCCGAACTCCTCGAGTACATCCTGTGGCGCCTCCACGAGCCTCGCGCCATCGCGAATCAACCGGTGGCCGCCGCGCGAGAGCGGCGAATGGATCGACCCCGGTACCGCGAACACCTCCCGCCCGAGTTCGGCGGCCACGCGCGCGGTAATCAGCGATCCCGACCGCTCGGCCGCCTCGATCACGAGCACGCCGCGCGACAGGGCGGCGATGATCCGGTTGCGCCGCGGAAAGTGATGCCCCACCGCGCGGACCCCCAGCGGAAACTCGCTCACGATCGCCCCATGCGCCGCCACCGCGTGCGCAAGGTCCCGGTGCCGGGCCGGATAGACGAGGTCCACACCCGTACCGATGACCGCCACGGTGCCACCGGGCCCGCTCAGGCCGCCCGCGTGCGCGGCGGCATCCACGCCGAGCGCCAGCCCCGACACCACGGCCTGCCCGGCCCGCGAGAAGGCGGCGGCAAACGACTGGGCATCGCGGCGGCCCTGATCCGTGGCCTTGCGCGCCCCGACCACGGCCAGCGACGGGCGTGCGAGCGCCTCCAGCTGCCCGTTCACATAGAGCAGGGGCGGCGGGTCATGGAGATCGAACAGCCGCGCCGGGTACGCGGCATCCGCCAGCGTCAGCAGATGGTGCCCGGGCGCCTCGCACCAGGCGAGCGTCCGTGCGATCAGCGCGGCCATGGCGTCGTCCGGCGCGGCCAGCAGCGCCCGCACGATCCCGGGCGGCAGGTATTCGCCCAGCCGCGCCGCATCCTGCGCGAGCACATGCTCGGGCGGGCCGAAGACGGCCAGCAGCTGCCGCACACCGACGGGACCGAGCCCCGGCGTGGCGACCAGACGCAGCCACGCCGCGACCCCGGCATCCGGATGGGCGCCGAGAGCGGTCGTGGGGGCGGAGGGTACGGGAGAGGAGAGCGCGGGCAAGCCCGCGCGATGGTCACGCAATGAGAGATGCCGGCTGGCCGGCGCGTCAGTGCGGCGTCTGCGCGCGGTCGCCGACCATGATCGTGTTGGACGCGTCGGTCACGAGCGCATACGAGATGCCCGGAAACACGCGGAACACGAAGGCGAGGCCATAGCGGTCGTCGGGCAGCGTGATCAGCCGGTTGTTCTCGGTCGTGTCCTTGACCTGGCCGCCGTCGCGCGACAGCGCCACCACATGGCCCGGCTCGAGGCCCGCATTGCCGCCCGCGTTCAGCACCACCACCTGCTTGGCGCCGCCGTATTGCACGCCGCCGTAGACCTTGGCCACGCGCGCATCGACCTCGACATCGGGCGCATGCGGGACGTAGCGCACGAGTTCGCGCGGCGGCTGCGGCAGCATCAGCGTGCCGACGCCGATCTCCTGTTGCGCGGCCGTGGCCTCGACCGTCGTGACGGCGTCGGGGCCTTGCGGGCCCTGCGTCACGCGCAGGTTGCCCTGATACTCGGCCTCATAGCCGATGACCTTCTGCGTGACCGGATCCTTCACGGGCTGCACGGGCCGGAAGGCCTGCCAGTCGCTGCCGATCCGCGCGTCCTCGGGGTTGATGCCCCGCGCATAGGCGGAATCGCCGCGGCCCATATACACGCGCGACTCGGGCAGCGCGACGAGGCGCGCCGACGTGGCCAGCGTACCTTCATCCACCACGAGCGGGCGAATCAGGAACGGCTCGATGTCCTTGGCCGCAATGGTCAGGATGGCGCCGCCATCGGCCTCGTCGCCACGCACGCGCGGAGACAGGCGCACCGTGTCGCTGCCCGCGCCGCCCGGCGGCGTGGTGGACAGGAACGCGCGGCCGTCACGCTGAACCAGGTACAGGACCTGGCCCGGGTAGATCAGGTGCGGATTGCGGATCTGCTGCTTGTTCATCCCCCAGAGCTCAGGCCAGCGCCACGGCTGGCGCAGGAAGCGGCCCGAGATGCCCCACAGCGTGTCGCCGCGGCGTACCGTGTACTGCGACGGTGCGTCCTGTGCGAGATCGGAGATGGGGATGCCCTGCTGGGCGGTGCGGTTGGCTTCGGCCTGTTGCGTCGGTGTGACCACTTGCTCCGCGGCCTGGGCGGCCATGCTCGCTGTGGCAGTGACGCCCGCGACACTCAGCATGGCGAAGGTGAACGCGTGCAGCCTGCGGCCGAACGCCGCCTGTTCTTTGGTAAGATCGCGCATTTTCCTGACCGGTCGGCGTGACGACCGGATTGACCCTGGATAGAGCGTGCCTGCTGCGGCGCGCCTTGAATTTTTGTACTAGCGCCCCGATTCTGCATGTAAACATCCGTCGCCGCAACGCGACGGCTTCGTTGCACGCAGCCGGCGTTGCGCCCGAGCATCATGGCAAAACTGGACATCCTGACCTACCCCGATCCCCGTCTCCACATCGTTGCAAAGCCTGTTGCGGCCGTGGACGACCGCATCCGCCAGCTCGTGAAGGACATGGCCGAAACCATGTACGAGGCGCCCGGCATCGGCCTCGCCGCGACGCAGGTGGACGTGCACGAGCAGGTGATCGTGATCGACCTGTCCGAGACGCGCGACGCGCTCCAGGTCTTTATCAATCCGGAGATCGTCTGGGCCAGCGACAACCGCAAGGTGTGGGAAGAGGGCTGCCTGTCGGTGCCCGAGGTCTACGACCGCGTGGAACGGCCGGACCGCGTGCGCGTGCGCGCGCTCAACGAGCGCGGCGAGACATTCGAGCTCGACGCGGACGAACTGCTCGCTGTATGTATACAGCACGAGATGGACCACCTGAAGGGCAAGGTCTTCGTCGAGTACCTGTCGCCCCTCAAGGTCAACCGCATCAAGTCCAAGCTGCAGAAGCGCGGACGTTCGCGGATGTAACAGTCCGCCGCGATGCGCCCGGCCCGCGCGCCGGGTCTGCTATCGTGAGAGGACCGTTCGCCCTCCCGCAGTCCCTGCCTACAGTCGATCCACTACCGGCCGCCATGCGGCCGGAGTGCTTTTTAGCGGAACGCCGCCATGACACAAGCCCAGCCCCTGCGCGTTGCCTTCGCCGGGACGCCTGAATTCGCCCGCGTCGCTCTCGAGGCCATCCATGCCGCCGGGTTCCCGGTGGTGGCCGTGCTGACCCAGCCCGATCGCCCCGCCGGGCGCGGCATGCAACTGCAGGCCAGCCCCGTCAAGCAGTTCGCCGTGGCGCATGATCTCGGACCGGTGCTCCAGCCCCGCTCGCTGCGGCGCCAGGGCAAGTACCCCGAAGAGGCGGGCGCGGCCGTGGACACGCTCGCGGCCATCGCGCCCGACGTCATGGTCGTGGCCGCATACGGGCTGATCCTGCCGGCCGAGGTCCTGGCGCTGCCGCGCCATGGCTGCCTGAACATCCATGGCTCGCTGCTGCCCCGGGGGCGTGGCGCCGCGCCGATCCACCGCGCCATCGAGGCGGGCGATACGGAAACCGGCATCACGCTGATGCAGATGGACGAAGGGCTCGACACGGGCGCGATGCTGTCGCGGGACAGCGTGCCCATCGGGCCGCTGGACACCACGGGCTCGCTGCACGACGCGCTGGCCGCGATGGGTGGCCGCCTCATCGTTGACGCGCTGCGCGAACTGGCCGCCGGCCGCGCGCTGGTTGCCACGCCGCAGCCCGAGACGGGCATCACCTATGCCGAGAAGATCGGCAAGGACGAGGCGCCGCTCGACCTGTCGCGGCCGGCCGCGCCGCTCGCCCGGCAGGTCCGCGCGTTCAATCCGTTTCCCGGTGCGACCGTGCAGGTGGGAGAGACCGTGATCAAGTGCTGGCAGGCGCTGGCGCTCGCGGCCGGGGGCTCGCCGCTGCCGCATCCGCCGGGCACCGTGCTGTCGGCGGACGCCACGGGGGTGATCATCGCCTGCGGCGACGGCACCGCGCTGCAGGTGACCGAGTTACAGAAGCCGGGCGGGCGCCGGCAGCCGGCCCAGCAGTTCCTGCAGTCGATGCCACTGGTGCCGGGCACGCGCTGCCTGCTGCCGGCGGAGATCGCGGCAAAGGCGGCCGCGCAGGCATAATCGGCGGCGGTCAGGACGCGTCCTCCGCCTCCTTCGTTACTCCAGCTACCCCATCATGCTCGGCATCACGGATCTGCCGCTCTTCGTCGGCGCGGTCTTCCTGCTCAATGTGACCCCCGGCCCCGACACCGCCTATATCGTCGGCCGCAGCGTCGCGCAGGGCCGGATGGCCGGCGTCATGTCGTCGCTTGGGGTCAGCGCGGGCTGCTGCGTGCATGCCCTCGCCACGGCATTCGGGCTCACCGCGCTGCTGGCGGCCTCGCCGATCGCGTTCTCGGTCATCCAGTACGCGGGCGCGGCTTACCTGTGCTGGCTCGGCCTGCGCATGATCGCCACGACGTTCCGCCCGGCTGGCGTGGCGGTATCCGCGCCGGGAGACGCGGGCCGCCCGCGGGAGGCGCGTGGATTGCGCGCGCTGTTCATGCAGGGCTTTCTGACCAACGTGCTGAACCCGAAGGTCATCCTGTTCTTCCTGTCGTTCTTCCCGCAGTTCGTGGACCCGAAGGCCGGGCACCAGGCGGCGGCGTTCCTCGTGCTCGGCGCGATCATGATCGTCATGACCACCGTCTGGAACACGCTCGTCGCGTGGCTCGCGGGTACGCTGACCCGGCGGGTCAGCCAGGCGCCGCGCCTCAAGTGCTGGCTCGATCGCGTGGTGGGTACCGCCTTTATCGGCCTGGGCGCGCGGCTGGCCCTGCTGCCGCGCTGAGCGCGTCACGAAAAACCCTGCCGCGGACATTGAATTTCCGGGCCGGTAACCCTATCTAACGAGAGAACGCGCGCCTGGCGCGTTGACCGATATCCACGGAGCTCACTGCCATGTTCAACTGGGTCAAGACCTTCATGCTGATGGCCGCCATCACGGCGCTGTTCATCGTCATCGGCGGCATGATCGGCGGACGCGGCGGCATGATGATCGCGCTGCTGATCGCCCTGGGGATGAACTTCTTCTCCTACTGGTTCTCGGACAAGATGGTCCTGCGCATGTACAACGCGCAGGAAGTCGATGCGAGTACCGCCCCGCAGTTCTACGGCATGGTGCAGGACCTCGCGCAACGCGCGGGTTTGCCGATGCCGCGCGTGTACCTGATCAACGAGGACGCCCCCAATGCGTTCGCCACGGGTCGCAATCCCGAGAACGCCGCGGTGGCCGCCACGACGGGCATCCTGCGCGTGCTGTCCGACCGCGAACTGCGCGGCGTGATGGCGCACGAGCTCGCGCACGTGCGTCACCGCGACATCCTGACCTCCACCATCGCGGCGACGATGGCCGGCGCGATCTCCGCGCTCGCCAACATGGCGATGTTCTTTGGCGGCCGCGACGAGAACGGCAACCGTACCAACCCGATCGCCGGTATCGCGGTGGCGATCCTCGCGCCGCTGGCGGCCTCGCTGATCCAGATGGCGATCTCCCGCGCGCGCGAGTTCGAAGCCGACCGCGGCGGTGCCGAGATCAGCGGCGATCCGCAGGCGCTCGCGAGCGCGCTCGACAAGATCCATCGCTACGCGCAGGGCATTCCGTTCCAGGCGGCCGAGGAGCATCCGGCCACCGCGCAGATGATGATCATGAACCCGCTGGCCGGCGGCGGCATCGCGAACCTGTTCTCGACGCACCCGGCCACCGAGGAACGCATCGCGCGCCTGATGCAGATGGCGCAGACGGGCGCGTACCCCTCCTGAGGGTCCGCCGGCGCCCCCTGAGCCGCCTTCGGCGGCGTGCCGGCCGCTGCGCTGTAAAATCCGGCGCATGCACGCCAACGGGTAAACTGCCCGCCGTGTTCTTCTTCGGAGCCGGCGGGCATTTTTTCACCGCCGCCGGCCCGCGCTTTCCGTACCCGGTACCGTTTTTCTTGAGTTTTCGATCGTATGCGCCTGCAACCTGATTCACTCGCCTTCCAGATGCTTGGCGCCGCTGCCGCGGTGCGCGGCGTCAACGAGGGCACCGCCTTGCCGCAGGCCATCGACGAGGCCGCCGCGCATCTGCGGCTGGACCGCGTGCGCGATGCCGCCACGCGCGGCGCCATCCAGGATCTCGCCTATCGCACGATGCGCCAGTTCGGTGCCACGCGCGCGCTGGTCACGCACCTCGTGACGCGTCCGCCCGGCGCGCTCGTCGACTCGCTGCTGGCCGTCGCGCTCGCGCTGCTGCTCGACGGCGAGCAGCCCGATGCCGATCAGCCGGGACGGGGCTACAGCGACTTCACCGTGGTGGACCAGGCCGTCAGCGCGGCCGCGTCCGAACCCAAGACCGCGCATGCGCGCGGGCTCGTCAACGCGGTGCTGCGCCGTTTCCTGCGCGAGCGCAAGCCGCTGCTCGCGCGTATCGCGCAGGAAGACGAGGCGCGCTGGAACCTGCCGGCCTGGTGGCTGCGCATGCTGCGCGACGCGTACCCGGATCAATGGTCGTCGCTCGCGGCCGGCGTCAATGCGCGTCCGCCGATGACGCTGCGCGTGAACACCGCGCGCGGCACCGTCAAGGAGTATCTGACGCGTCTGGCCAATGCGGGACTGGCGGGCGTGCAGGTGGGCCCGCAGGCCGTGCGCCTCGTGCGTGCGTTCCCGGTGTCGCAGATTCCCGGGTTTGCCGAGGGCGACGTGTCGGTGCAGGACGCCGGCGCGCAACTGGCCGCGCAACTGCTCGCAGGTCCTGACGGCATGCGCGCGGGGATGCGTGTCCTCGATGCGTGCGCGGCACCGGGCGGCAAGACCGGCCATCTGCTGGAACTCGCCGATATCGATCTGACCGCGGTGGAGAGCGACGCGCAGCGCGTGGCGCGCATTCACGACAACCTTGCGCGCCTGGGCCAGCAGGCCAACGTGATTACCGGCGATGCGAGCCGTCCGAAGGACTGGTGGGATGGTCAGCCGTTCGATCGCATCCTCGCGGATGTGCCATGTTCCGCGTCGGGCATCGTACGGCGGCATCCCGATATTCGCTGGCTGCGCCGCGAATCAGATATCGGCAAGCTCGTCAACGAGCAACGTCGCATCGTTTCGCAGCTTTGGCCGCTGCTCAAGCCTGGCGGCATTCTCGTCTATGTAACCTGTTCGATTTTCCCAACGGAGGGCGAAGAGCAGGCGCGCTGGTTTGGTGCGCAGCTACCAGATGCGATACGATTGCAGGCGCCGGGGCAACTGCTGCCCGGTGTGAAGGCGCCTGAACCGGTCGGCGGCACCGCGGTGGATACCGCGACGGCTGCCGGCGAGGCAAGCCTGCCATCGGACCACGATGGCTTCTACTACGCCCGCTTCCAGAAACGCGCCTGACCCAGACCGATGCCGAGCTCGCCGCGCTTGTCCGTCCTCCGTGCCCATGGCGACGCAGCGCGCGAGCTTTCCGCGGGGATGCCCTCGTCCCTGCATGCCCCGCGCATCCTGCGGTCGCGGGCCATGCGCTGGTGGCTCGTCGCGATGCTTTTGCTGCTGGCATTGCTCTGCCATCCCGGACGCGGCGATGCGCAGCTGATCGAAACCACCGAGAACCGCATCGAGTATCAGGACGGCGGGTTCGACCTCGCCGCATCGTTCGACTTCGATCTGCCGCCCGCACTCGAGGACGCGCTGCACAAGGGCATCTCGTTGTACTTCGTCGTCGAGTTCCAGCTCACGCGGCCGCGCTGGTACTGGTTCGACGACAAGCCCGTCAACACCACGCGCAGCGTGCGCCTGTCCTACCAGCCGCTCACGCGACAGTACCGTGTCTCCACCGGTGGCCTGCAATTGCCGTTCACGCGGCTCAAGAGCGCGCTGCAGTTCATCCAGCATGTGCGGGGATGGCGCGTGTTCGAGCGTAATGCCGTCAAGCCCGGCGAAACCTATCAGGCCCAGGTGCGCATGCGCCTGGACCTTTCGCAATTGCCCAAGCCCTTCCAGATCAATGCGGTGAACACGCGCGAGTGGAACCTGTCGTCCGAATGGCGGCACTTCAACTACACCGTGCCGACGAATCTCGATGCGCCGCCGCCCGTGCCGGTGGCGCCCGCGACGCCAAACGTGCCGATCGTGCCCGCCGTGCCACCCGCTTCGCTGCCCGCCCCGCAGGCCCCGGCATCGTCGCCCGCCGCGGTGCCGGCTTCGACGCCGTCTTCGGCCTCCGCGCCCGCGGCCAGCAATAACGAGGCGCGCACGCCGTTCGCGCAGACCGTGTCCACCGTGCTGTCCCCCAGTCAGCTCGTTCAGCCGCCCGCGAGCCAGCCATGAAGGGAAGCCTCTGGGATAGCAGGTTCCGCCGCGTGCTGTATCGCATCGTGGCGAGCATCATCGTCTTCCTCGCGCTCGTGCTCGTGGGACTGCTGGCCGGCGCGTCGGCCAACACCGAGTTCTTCGATCGCTATTTCACGCTGCTGTTCAAGATCAACCTCGTGGTCGGGGTGCTGCTGATCCTGACGATCGGCGCGCTCGCGTTCACGTTGTGGCTGCGTTACCGCCGCGGGAAGTTCGGTACGCGGCTGATGACCAAGCTCGCGGTGTTCTTCGGCGTGGTGGGCGTGCTGCCCGGCGTGCTGATCTACCTCGTGTCGCTGCAGTTCGTCTCCCGCAGTATCGAGTCGTGGTTCGACGTGCGCGTGGAAACCGCGCTCGAAGCGGGCCTGAACCTCGGCCGCACGACCATCGACAGCACGCTCGGCGACGTGCAGAGCCGCGCGCGTTCGATGGCGGACCAGCTCACGGGGTCCTCCGGCATGGCCACGTCGCTGCAGCTCAACCGGCTGCGCGAGCAGTACGGCGTGCAGGAAGCCGCGATCTTCACGGGCAGCGGCCGCGTGCTGGCCACGGCCTCGAGCAGCTATGCCTCGCTCGTGCCGGATCTCCCGTCGGGCGCGCTGGCCGAGCAGGCGCGGCTGGCGGGCGGGTACGCCTCGGTGGAGGGCGGTACCGAGCCGGCCAGCGGCGGGACGCGGCATGTCGAAGGGACGCCGCTGTATCGGGTACGCGTGATCATTCCGCTCGGCGTCGCCCCCGTGCCGCAGCAGGACGGCGCGAACGGGCAGGGTGCCACCGCGAGCGGCGCGGCCGCGCAGCGCCCGCCGCGCATCGCGCTCGGGCCCACGCGCGACAAGTGGGCGGGCTCCGGGCTGTCGGTCGAACGCCGGCCCGAGGACGCGCCGCCCGCGGGCTTCGGGCTCGTCGGCGACACGGTCCGCGAGGAACGCTATCTGCAGGTCATCCAGCCCGTGCCCGCGGCGCTCGCGCGCAATGCGGACGAGGTCCAGCGGGCGTACCAGGAATACCAGGAGAAGGCGCTGGGCCGCACGGGCCTGCGCAAGATGTATATCGGCACGCTGACGCTCACGCTGTTCCTGGCCGTCTTCATCGCCGTGATGCTCGCGCTGCTGCTCGGCGGGCAGCTCGCGCGGCCGCTGCTGATGCTGCTGCAGGGGACCAAGGAAGTCGCGGAGGGCGACCTCTCGCCGAAGCGCGAGCTCAAGAGCCGCGACGAACTGGGCATGCTCACGCAGCAGTTCAATCAGATGACGCGCCAGTTGTCCGATGCGCGGCTCGCGGTCGAGCAGAACCGCGCCGCGCTCGAGCAATCGAAGGCGTACCTCGAGAGCGTGCTGCAGAACCTGACGGCGGGCGTGCTCGTGTTCGACCGGCGCTTTGTGCTGCTGACCGCGAACCCCGGCGCGGAGCGCATTTTCCGGCAGCCGTTCGCGACCGTGCTCGGTCAGTGTTTCGATCAGATTCCGAACCTCGCGGAATTCGGCGAGATCGTGCGGCAGGCGTTTTCCGAGCAGACCACGAGCGAGGTGCTCGGGGGCGCGCAGCACTGGCAGAAGCAGATCGAACTGCCGCAGGGCGACGAGGAACAGCCGCTCACCCTGTTGGTGCGTGGCGCGCGGCTGCCCGCGGCCAACCGTGACGAACCTGGCTATGTGGTCGTGTTCGACGATATTTCCGACGTGATTTCGGCCCAGCGCTCGATCGCATGGGGCGAGGTGGCGCGCCGGCTGGCCCATGAAATCAAGAACCCTCTGACGCCGATTCAGCTGTCCGCCGAGCGTCTGCAGATGAAATTGTCGCCAAAACTTACAGAAACCGACGCGGACGTCCTAAAGCGCGGGGCCGCGACGATCGTTAACCAGGTAGCGGCAATGAAACGCATGGTCGACGATTTCCGCGATTATGCGCGGACGCCGCCGGCGGTCGTGCAGCTGCTCCAGCTCAATGGGCTCGTGTCCGAGGTGCTGCATCTGTACGGGATCGACGATCCGGCCGTGCACGAACACCCCGTGATTCATCCGACGCTGGGTCAGGCATTGCCTGAAATAAAGGGCGATCCGACACAACTGCGCCAGGTTATCCACAACCTGTTGCAGAATGCGCAGGATGCGGTCGCGGATAACGTCGCGGCGGGGAGGGCGGCGCCCCGTATCACTCTCCGGACCGAGACTGTAGAATACAAAGATTCTGCCGGCGAAGACCGGCAGGCCGTCAAGCTCTCCATCGCGGACAACGGACCGGGTTTCGCGCCACGAATTTTGAGTCGCGCGTTCGAACCGTACGTGACCACCAAAGCCAAGGGCACTGGCCTCGGGCTTGCGATGGTGAAGAAGATCATTGACGAACATGGCGCCCGCATCGAGTTGCGGAACCGCATGGATGGCGCCGAGATCGTCGGAGCGCAGATCTCGATCCTGTTCGTTAAACTGGCATAGTCAATCAGGTTCCGTCCATCATGGCGGCGCCATGGTGGGGTTAAGAGGGCAAGTATGGCAACCATCCTCGTAGTCGATGACGAAATGGGTATTCGGGAGTTGCTCTCGGAAATCCTGAGCGACGAAGGCCATGTGGTCGAACTGGCTGAGAACGCGCAGCAGGCACGCGAGTTTCGCGCGGGCAGCACGCCTGACCTCGTCCTGCTCGACATCTGGATGCCGGATACCGATGGCGTGAGCCTGCTCAAGGAGTGGTCGGCGCAGGGCTATCTCACGATGCCCGTGATCATGATGTCCGGGCACGCCACGATCGATACCGCCGTCGAGGCGACCAAGATCGGCGCGCTGAATTTCCTCGAGAAGCCGATCGCGCTGCAGAAGCTGCTGTCCGCGGTGGAGCAGGGCCTCGCGCGCGGCATCGAGCGTCCACGCACGGCACCGGCCGCGGCCAGCACCGCACCGGCCGCGACAACCGCTCCCGATGCCGCCTCGCCCTCGGCGCCCGCCGACATCCCGGTGGATGCCACGGCCAACGGCAACGCGACGCGCGTGCCCGAAGCGGAGATGCATTTCTCGTTCGACATGCCGCTGCGCGAAGCCCGTGACCTGTTCGAGCGCGCCTACTTCGAGTACCACCTGATGCGCGAACACGGCAGCATGACCCGCGTCGCCGAGAAGACGGGCCTCGAGCGTACCCACCTCTACCGCAAGCTCAAGCAGCTCGGCGTCGAACTGGGCCGCAACAAGCCCGAGCCCACCGAGCAGTGAAGCACGCAACGCTTGACCACTGCAAAAACGGCTGATATAGTTTCGCTTCTTTGGCCCGGTAGCTCAGTCGGTAGAGCAGAGGATTGAAAATCCTTGTGTCGGCGGTTCGATTCCGTCCCAGGCCACCAGCATTAAAAAAACGGACGCTTCGGCGTCCGTTTTTGTTTGTTTTTGTTTTTGCGCGCCCCGTATCGTGTCTTGCGGCACCTGCTCACTCCCTACCACATCGCGCAAGACGGCTCTTCAGGCTCCACGCGACTAGCATCGTACTCGGCGATCCGTTGCCGGAAGTAGGCGCGTCGACGCATCATTTCATCGTACTTCTCCGCTGGCGTTCTGGGTCTTGCCGGAGGGTTGGAAACACCAAACTCGCCGGCGTTTTCCTGTTGATGTGGGTTGTGGCCAAAGCTCATGTTGTCTGCTCCTCGAACTGTCGATGGAAAATCGGTGATTGAGTGTGGAATCGAAGTGGTGTTTCCTCTTGATCCAGACCAAGCCCTCCGATCGGGTAATGACGGCAACATCCACAGGACCTCCAACCGAATGGGTACGTCGCGTGGCACGCTCCTTGAGCGCCTCGAGCATAACCAATGCCTCGGCCAGTTCGGCTAGCTGTTCCAGTGACATGCCCTCGACGACAGCGCCGAACGCTATTTCGATGGTCCACTTTCTTCGTCACGCTGCCTTGACCAGCCGTGATGAGCCTGTCGAATACAAGGCCGTAACATTGCAGCTCCAGCACGCCAGGAAACGCATCTTGGTCGCCGAAGCCGACGAGCACGACACCGTTCGGAGGCACTCCAGACATGGCGTGAAAGTTGACATAGATGTTGATGAGTGCCAGAAGGTTCAGCAACTCAGAAACGACATCATCCACAAAGGCACAAAGTGTCAATTTGAAGATGCAAACCACGGCGCAGTCGTTGCGGGCGCGGTCTTCCAGCAGATCGTTGTGTCGATGCTGGGCGCGCTTGGTCTGACGGTTGTAGAAAAAGGAAGGATCGAACGGTCTAAACTGGCGCAAGCCTGAAGAGGCTGTGTGGCGTGAATGAAACGAGCTGTGTCGTACCTGTGCCAGCTTGTGTCGGAACTCGCCGGACATGCTGCCGATAACCGCGGCCGAGGTTCTCTCTAATCTGTTCAGTGCAGCCCCCCGACCGCTCCGGTCTACACATAGCCCTCTAGAACCAAGCGCCAAAGCCGGCAGAGCGCCGCAGGATTCTCTCAAGCAGCATTGCCTCTTCCATCTGATCGGCCTGATGCACTCGCGAGCTGGGGAATTGCAGCACGACGGCGCTCCGACGCTCGATGTCGAAAACATTGGCGTCTTCCTGGCACGCATCAAAAGAACGTTCCTGAGGCATCCCCAAGTCCAGGGGCATTTGGATCTGCTCGCCGATTCCCATTTCTAACTCCTGAATTGCATCTCGTCACCCGACGCGTCCCGACCCCCGACGATGTCGGGACAAACCGCCGCTGCTTCCGGTCGGAGGCCCCGGATGGCGACTGACTCTAGCGTCGGTATGGCCTCCAACGTAATCGCAGTAACAGGGTAGGCCGCGTGCATTCGCATCTTTCCGCTTCTCGGATCCTTCCGGCCCTCCGAGCGTGCGGAGAAGAACTTGAGGAATCGTGACGGCGCTACGCCGTCGTAAGGAAAAATTCGGACTTTGTTACCGTCTCCCTCGCGCTCTGTAATGGCGTCGGAATGCAGCTTTGTCGCCAGGCTCTTCCGATATGGCTCGAGGAAGCAAACCTCCCTGATGCCTGCTGCCACAATATGACGCGCGCATGAGTGACAAGGGTAAGTCGTAACAAACAGCCGGCCCCCACGTATCTTGGCACCGTTTGTGGCCCCCGCATTCAACAGGGCATGCATCTCCGCATGCACCGCTCTTGAGAACTCGATCAAGCTTTTGAGTTGACTACCGTGCCGGATCAGTTCGACCGCGCGCTCCCTGTTCTCTGCACTCACGATTCCCTCTCTTATCATGCGCCAGACCAGATCGCTGGCAATCAGATCTTTCTCTTCATCGTTGCAGCAATGACCACCATCGCGATTCCAGCATCGACGATCGTAGTCGGCAGAAACATTGGCGCCTGATTCATAGAGCCCGCCGAACGGCTTCGGTACGTCGTTCCACCCTACAGACAAAACTTCTCCATCCGAGTCCAGAAGAGCCGCACCTACCTGACGGGACAGACACGCGGAATTGCGTGCGGCCGAGTACGCCGCATACATGGCGCGCTCGTTTGCGGTGGGTGTCGCGATCTTCGTGCCCATCATCAAATCCAGAAACCTCCTTGCACTTGATTGCAGTTGCGTATCGGTACCAGAGTCGGCACGAAGAAAGAAGTCCGATTGCGGGAAGATCTCACTGACCTGCTGCCCGTGATCGACCTCTTCACCAGAGTCCCGATCGATCAGCAGATGCGTGTGTTCGCCACGATGCGCGCGCTTTGACAAGCGATCGATCCTGACCTCGATCGGCGCGTAGACACCGATCACGTGCAACATGTCGCCGTACACCGACCTTAGAAGACGTAGCTCATCGACGTTCTTGATGGAGTCGATGATGTGACAGGTGCGCCTGGAGAAGATCGGTGCGGAGGGATCGGCATCGCATCCATGGAACATAGCTGTCTGCCGACAATGCCCAGCGTTCAGCTTTTCACGAGCCAACGCGATAGTTCTGATCGCGACCCGAGCAAGGTACGCATTGCCGTGTACGGCTCGGAGCTGGTTTTCCTTCTCAATGAGCTCGTTCCGTGAGCAGTCGGCGTGCAGACCGCCAATTCTTCGAACCTCGTCACTCAGTCGAATGACGGTAACGTTCTCGTAGTTGTAATCCGTGCCCTTTAGTAGCATCTCGAACGAGTGGCCGACCTCATGCAATGGCGTACCCATCGGTCCGCAAAGCGCGATGACAATCTCCGCAGTCAACGGACCCTCAGCAGCGAGCTGCTTGTCCAATGCGACCGGATTCAACCGATTTCCGCTGTCCTGTTTTGTCGCGGCGCTTCTCATGTGTGCCATCCAATAGTAGTTTGACTTTCAACCAAGCAGGCTGTGAGGAGCAAGACAGTCGCGTCTTGCGGCACCTGCTGCTTAACACATCGCGCAAGACGGATCCTCGGGCTGTTCGCGACTCGCAACACCGCCTCAGAGCCGTCGTCTCCGGCTTCTGGAGATACGAGAGCTGGTCGGCTTTCACGAGGCGGCCACGAAGTTTCGATGGTGGCGAACTGGAGTGCCATCACACTATGTATTGTGGGATAGGTCGCGGCACGCGAAAGCGCGAAGATCGATTGCGATGGCGGGGGCGTTCCATGCGTCGCGAAATGATAGATCTGCGCGATGCGGGGATACAGCGCCGATCTACGAAATTGCGGCGGCCGCGCTCGGGGTCGCGGACGCCCAAGTTCCACTTGGGACATCGATGTAGCTGACACGGGGCTTTTTCATTTTCCCCTTCCACTCTTCCGGCTCTTGGAAGCTGCGTCGCATGTCACGCGATTAAACGGAAATACAAATCCTGATTTGTATTTTCGTTTTACAAATCAAAAGCTGTATTCGAGGCTTTGCTGTCGCAGAGCCCATCCCAATAAGGCGGGGACCCGATGGCCTCGACGATGAACGTCGAGACTTCTCGTACCTTGCGCGAGCGCAGGCGGTTTTCTGGCGAGAGCATCTGGATGTAGGACGGCTCGGGCGAGGCCGCGAACTCCCAGTTTTCCAGCAGTGCCACGAGCTCGCCCTGCCTGAACATGTCGGTGCGATAGACCCACGTGGGGAACACCACGATGCCACGGCCGGCTACCGCTGCCGCGAGCAGCGTTTCGGCGTTGTTGCTGCGCAGTGGACCGCTGACGTTCAGCGTCTGGAAGGCTTCGGTGGGCGCCGTCCGGAAGTACCACTTCTGCGCGCCGAGCTGCCCCTTGTAGACGAGGCAGCGGTGCGCGAGCAGATCCTGCGGGCTCTCGGGTTTTCCGTGCGCGGCGATATAAGCGGGACTCGCCGCCACGACGTGCCGCATCGAGCCGATGACCTTGCCGATCAGGCCCGAGTCGAGCAGTGGACTGACGCGGATGGTGATGTCCGCACCTTCCTGTACCGGATCGATATAGGCATCGGTCAGCGTGAGCTCGACGACAAGATCGGGATACCGTGCCTGCAACGCATTGACGATGCCCGCGATATGCAGCCGTCCCAGCATTTCCGGGGCGTTGATGCGCACGAGGCCATTGATGTCGGCGTCGCGATGGACCAGCCCTTCGGCCGCCTGGTCGAGCAGCTCCACCGCATCGCGCACCTGCAGGAAGTACTGCTCGCCCGCCTCCGTCAGGCGCACCGCGCGCGTGTTCCGGTACAGCAGCTGCTGGCCGAGCTCCTTTTCCAGCGCGGCGACGAAGCGCGATACCGACGACGCGGGCACCTGAAAGTGGCGCGCGGTCGCCTGGAAACTGCCCGTCGTGGACACCATCAGGAAATAGCGGATGGCCTGCAGGTTCATGGCGGGTCTCTACGTGCCCCAAACGGCGCTCGGTTGCGATTTGGACAAAATTGATTTGTCCAGCCGCTGGATTGTAGCGATTTTCGCATCTGCCTATGATGGTCTCCAATCAGTCGGCCCCGTGAACAAACCGGTCGCCGAAGACTGTCAACGATGCAGCAAAGGAAACGCTTATGTCCCGCCTCTTCAAGCCCTTCGACCTCGCCGGCCTGACGCTGGCCAACCGCGTCGTGATGGCGCCCCTGACCCGCTCGCGCGCGCCCGAGGATGTCGCCGACGAACGCGTCGCGCTCTACTACACGCAACGCGCCACCGCCGGCCTCATCGTGTCGGAAGGCACGCCCATCTCCCGCGAAGGGCAGGGCTATCTGTTCAACCCCGGCATCTTTACCGACGCGCAGATCGCCGGCTGGCGCCTGACCACGAATTCCGTGCACGCCGTCGGCGGCCATATGTTCGCGCAGATCTGGCACGTGGGACGCGTCTCGCATCCGTCGATCCAGCAGGACGGCAGACTGCCCGTGAGCCCGAGCTCGAAGCAACCGGTCGGCGCGCAGGCCTTCGGCTACGACGAGCAGGGCAAGCCCAATCTCGTCGCACCGCCGGCACCGCGCCAGCTCGCGACCGAAGAGATCCATCGCATCGTGGAGGAGTTCGCGCAGGCCGCCGAGAACGCCATCGCGGCGGGCTTCGATGGTGTGGAGATCCACGGTGCCAACGGCTATCTGCACGAGCAGTTCCTGAACCCGCTCGTCAACGATCGCGACGACGCGTTCTCGGCCCATACGATGGAGAATCGCCTGCGCTTCACGCTGGCCGTCATCGATGCCGTGGTCGCGCGCATCGGCGCATCGCGCGTCGGCATTCGCATCTCGCCATACGGCCAGCTGTTCGACATGCCGCTGCATCCGGAGATCGATGCCACGTACACCGCGCTGGCAAAGGAGATCGGCACGCGCAAGCTCGCCTACGTGCATCTGATGGACCAGTCAGGCTTTATCGTCGGCGCCACGACGGTCGATGGCGGCGCAGCATCGGGCTTCAGCGCGCTGCTGGGCAAGCTGAAGACGTTGCTGCCCGAGACCGCGCTGATCCTCGCGGGCGGCATGACGCGCGAGCGCGCGGAGCAGCTGATCGAAGACGGCGTGATCGACCTCGCGGCGTTCGGCGCGAGCTTCATCAGCAATCCGGATCTCGTGGCGCGTCTCGAGAACGGCTGGGAACTGACGCCCGCGGATCGCAGCACGTTCTACGGCGGCGGTTCGAAGGGCTATATCGATTACGCGCCGTACGAGGCTGCTACCGCGTAAGGCAGCAAACGCAAGGGGGTAGCTATCGCCGCTGCGCGAACCAGATCCCCACCGCGATGGTGGCCATGCCGACGAAGTGGTACCAGCGCGGTGGATCGCCCAGCAGCAGCGAAGAGAGCAGCGCCGCGAAGATCGGCGTCAGGGTGATGAAGAACACCGGTAGCTGCGCGCCCGCGCGCGCGATCGCGCGGTCCCAGGCGAAGTAGGCAAGCAGTGATGGGACCGTGGCCACGTAGAGCAGGATGCCCGCCACCTTGGCGCTCCAGGCGAGTTCATGGTCCAGCATCGACAGCTCCCACCACGCGAACGGGATGTTCACGATGACGCCGATGACGATCTGCGCGAAGAGCAGCGTCGGCAGCGGAATCTCCGGGCGGCGCTTGCGCAGCAGCCACGTGTAGCCGCTCCATGCGATGGTGGCGGTCAGCATGAAAAGATCGCCGGGCACGAAGTTCAACTGGGCGAGGTGGACGAGGTCCCCGCGCAGCAGCACGAACGATACCCCGACCAGACACAGCAGCGCCCCGGCCACATGCCAGGGCTTGATGCGTTCGCGAAAGAACGTCGCGCCGATCACAAGCAGGAACAGTGGCGTGGACGCGCCGATCAGCGTCACGTTGATCGGTGTCGATGTCGTCAGCGCAAGGTACTGGAACGAGTTGTAGCTCGCGATGGACAGCACGCCCATCGCGGTGAGCACGCCCGCATGCCGGCGCAATATCGCGCGATGCTCGACCACGCCGCGCCATGCATAGGGCGCCAGCAACAATCCCGCAATGGCCCAGCGCACCATGTTCAGCGTGATCGGCGGAATCACTCCTGCCGCGATACGCCCGACGATGGCGTTGCCGGCCCAGGCCAGCGGCGGGAAGGTAAGCAGGAGCAGCGTAATCCCGTCGAGGCGTCTGGCGCCGACACTGGCACTGGCTGGCATGAGATGGAGGAGCGCGTGGGGGAGGTCGCATTATCGGGCAGATCGGCGACGCGCGATGTGCCCATGTTGCCGACATTGCCATCGGCGCCCGCGATGCCCCCCACGTTCAGGCGAAGTTCTGCCGAACGTCAGCCGAACAACGTCAGCCGAACAACTCCTCCGCCACGGTCGGATGCAGCGGCAGCGTCGTCTTCAGATGCGACGCCTTGACGCCAAGCCGCATCGCCAGCGCAAACACCTGGATGATCTCCGGCGCCGCGTTGTCCATCAGATGCGCGCCCAGCACACGGCCGCTGCGCGCGTTCAATACGAGCTTGAAAACCGATTGCCGCGACACGCCCGCGAAGCGATTCTCGAGCGAGACAAAGCGCCGGATCTCCGTGCGGATGCGTTCGGGCTTGCCCGCCGCCTCGATCGCCTCCGCCTCCGTCAGCCCCACCGCGCCGATCGCCGGCTCGCTGAATACCGCCGTGGGCACGACATCGAAGTCCACCATATCGCCACGCTTGCCGAACAGCCGGTCAGCCAGCCATCGCGCCTGCGATACGGCGACCGGTGTCAGCTGCAATCCCTCCGTGCAATCGCCGACCGCATACACGCCGCGTACCGACGTGCGGAACTGCTTGTCCACGACGATGCCGCGTTCCTCGCCGAGCGCCACGCCAACGGCTTCGAGTCCGAGCCCCTCGACATTGGGATCGCGGCCGATCGCCGCGAGCACGGCCTGCGCGCGCACGCTCTGCTTGCGCCCCTGCTGCGTATAGCAAACCTCGTACGCGCCATTGGCCTGCGAGACGAGCGTGACTTCGGTGTTCAGGTGCACGCGCACGCCCTTGTTCGCGAGCGCCTCCGCGAGCGCGCGCGAGATGTCCGCATCGAACCGCTGCAGCAGGCGGTCCTCGCGCACGAGCAGGTCCACCTTCACGCCGTAGCGCGACAGGATCGACGCCTGCTCCACCGCGATATAACCGCCCCCGATCACCACCAGCGATCCGGGCAGCGACTGCCACGTGAAGATATCGTCCGATGTGCTGACGAGCTCGCCGCCGGGCACCGCGAGCGCACGCGGGTGCGCGCCCGTGGACAGCAGGATCTTGCGCGCGCGAAGGGTCTCGTTACCGATGCGGATCTCGCCCGGTGCCGACAGTTCGGCATCGCCGTGCAGGATCTCCACGCCCGATTCGTGCAGCCGCTGCGAGAACGTCGCGGTCAGCCGCGCGACCTCCGCATTCACGCGCACGATGGCATCGCGCCAGTCCTCCTTGCCACCGGTGTTCGCCAGCCCCGTCGCCAGAATCGACGCCCAGCCCGCGCCATACGACAGCATCTTCTTGGGCACGCAGCCGCGATGCACGCAGGTGCCGCCAATCGCATCGCGTTCCACGAGCACCGTGCGCGCGCCCAGCGCCGCCGCGCGGCGTGCCGCGGCCACACCGCCGGAACCGCCGCCGATCACCACGAAGTCCACTTCGCGCGGCTTGGCGGGACGGCGCGCACGCGTGCGGCGGGGGACGTTCTCGATCGGCGTCTCGGCGCCAACCTCGCGCGCGCGGCGTTTTTCCTTCACGGGTGCTGCGACCGCCGCGGCCTCGTTCGATGCGGCGGATGACTGGCGCTTGGGCATGCATATCTCCCTTGTCGTGCGGCCGTTCTGGCGCGCGGGTCATCCATGACACGCGCGACGGGCCGCTCAGAAAAACATGGCGACACCGGTGTCACGACACCGGCAACAGTTCCTGCTCAACAATCGACGGCCATTCGCGCAGAAAAGTTTCCCCATCGCGACGACCGAGGTCATACGCATCGCCCATCGCATCGGGGCGCGTGTAGTCCCAGCTCGAGATCGGCACGCGTTGCGAGGGCTGCAGATACAGGCGGCGCTGCGTGCGGTGATCCACCGCATGGTCGACCACGTGGTCCACAACAAAACGGCGCGGACGCGGATACAGGCGCGTCACGAGGACCAGCACGTTCCCCGGCGTGGCATCGAGCGCATCGACGGGTACGTTGTCCACGAGGCCGCCGTCGAGCACCGCGCGTCCCTCGCGCCGCAGCACGGGGGTGAAGGGCGGCGTGCAGGCCGACTGCAGCAGCAGATCGGCCAGCGCCTCCGGCGACGCGCAATCCTGCGCGCGCACGAATTCAGGATGAAAGCCGAGCTTGCGGCCGAGCCGCGGATGCAGCGTCCTGAAGACGTGCTTGTCGAGGTTGTACGCCAGCAGGCCCGCAGCCACGGCAAGGCGCGGTCCGCTCCAGCGCGGAATATGCGCGACGCCGATGCGGATCTCGGGCGCATCGCGCAGCCGCGCGAAACGGTCCTCGCCGAGCAGGGACAGCAGTGCGCCGCGATAGATGCCGTAATGAGGAAAGACACGCTCGCGGCCCAGCAGGTTCCCCCAGTAGGCATTGCGGCGATTGCCGGCCAGCACGCGGCGGTAGTACGCCATGGTCTGGTGCGAGTCGTGCGTGTAGACCATGCACGCGGTGGCGGCGCCGGCGGAAATGCCGGCGATCACGCGTGGCGCGAGCCGGAGTTCGGGCGCCACGACGTCCCACCATCCGGCCTGCCACCAGCAGCGGTTGCCGCCGCCGGCAAAAACGATCTGGTCAAAGACGCCACGGGTTGCGGCGGTCGGTGTCATGGCGCTTCCTCGTCGGGAACCGGGCTTGCGCCATCATACCGGAGTCTCCGGGAACGAATCCGTCCGCCGGTATCAGGCGGCGTTGTCGGCCTCCGCGCGTGCCGACGAACGGTTGGCGTGCCAGCGCAGCAAACGGGGGATGACCACCACCGCGACGGTCATCGCGAGGATCGTCGCCGAGATCGGCTGCTTCACGAACAGGCTCCAGTCGCCCTGGCCGATCGACAGCGCGTTGCGCAGCTGCTTCTCCGCGATCGGTCCGAGGATCAGGCCCACGATGACCGGCGCCGTGGGGAAGTCGAAGCGGCGCATCGCCATGCCGAGCAGGCCGATGACGAACAGCAGCAGCAGGTCGAACCACGACTGGCGAATGCCATAGGCGCCAAGGCCCGCGAAGATCAGGATGCCGCCGTACAGCAGCGGCGTGGGCACGCGCAGCATGCGCACCCACAGGCCGATGGCCGGCAGGTTCAGCACGAGCAGCATCACGTTGCCGATATACAGCGACGCGAGCAGGCCCCACACGAGATCGCCCGAGGTCTGGAACAGCATCGGACCGGGCTGCAGGTTGTAGTTCTGGAATGCCGCGAGCAGGATCGCCGTGGTATTCGAGGTCGGAATGCCGAGCGTGAGCAGCGGGGCGAGCGTGGCCGTCACGGCCGCGTTGTTGGCTGCCTCCGGACCCGCCACGCCTTCGATGGCGCCGACCTTGCCGAACTCTTCCTTGTGGTTCGACAGCTTCTTCTCGGTCGCGTACGACAGGAACGTCGGAATCTCCGCGCCACCGGCCGGAATCAGGCCGAACGGAAACCCGATCAGCGTGCCGCGCAGCCAGGCCGGCACCGAACGGCGCCAGTCGGACTTGTTCATGTGGATGGAGCTCAGCTTGTTGAACGAACCATCGGGCTGCGGGAAGAACGCGTTGAACAGCGCCTCGCCCACCGCGAACAGGCCCACGGCCACCACGACGATATCCACGCCGTCGTACAGCTCCTGGATGTTCATCGAGTAGCGCGTCTGGCCCGACAGCGAGTCCATGCCGATAAGGCCGATGCCGAGGCCGAGGAACAGGCTCGTCATGCCACGCAGCAGCGACGAGCCGAGCACGGCCGATACCGTCGTGAACGCAAGCAGCATGATCATGAAGTACTCGCCCGGACCGAACTGCAGCGCGACGTCCGCCGCCACGGGCGCGAACATCGACAGCAGCACCGTGGCGATCGTGCCGGCCACGAACGAACCGATGGCGGCCGTGGCCAGCGCCGGGCCCGCGCGGCCGTTCTTGGCCATGAGGTTGCCCTCCATCGCCGTGACCATCGTCGAGGACTCGCCCGGCGTGTTCATCAGGATGGACGTGGTGGAGCCGCCGTACATCGCGCCGTAGTAGATGCCCGCGAACATGATCAGCGCGGCGGTGGGTTCCACCTTGGCGGTCAGCGGCAGCAGCATCGCCACCGTCAGGGCGGGGCCGATGCCGGGCAGCACGCCGATGGCGGTACCGAGAAAACAGCCGACGAGCGCCCACAGCAGGTTGATGGGCGTGATGGCGACGGCAAAGCCGTGCATCAACTGGTTGAGTGTGTCCATGTCAGTGTCCTCAGAAGCCGGCCACGGGCAGCAGCGGCAGGTTGATGCCGAGCAGGAAGTCGAACAGCGCCCACATGGGCAGCGTGATCAGCAGGCCGATGAGCGCATCGCGGGCAATGCGGCGGCTGCCGTAGCCGCGCGCGACGCAGACCATCAGCAGCGTCGACGCAAGCACGAAACCGAGCGTGCCGATCAGCGCCATGTTGAGCACGAGGCCGGCCGAGACCCACAGAAAGCCCTTGAAGTTATGCGGTGCCGCGGGCAGCTCGGCGTCTTCTTCCGGCATATTGCGAAAGCCGCCGCGCACGCCCTGCCAGGTCAGCAGTACGCCGCAGACGGCCAGGCCGATGCCGACCAGCGTGGGCACGAAGCGCGGCGAGAGGCCGGCGTAGCCTTCCTCGCCCGAGATACCGGGAATGCCGGCGAAGAAGAACACCGAGACGGCCAGCACGGCAATGCCGATGACGACGTGGGAGGGTTTCATGTGAGGTTCCTGCGGGACAACGAAGACAGCCCGGGCAGCGCGGGCCCGGGCTCGTACGACGGGAGCTCGATTACTTGGCGACGCCCAGTTCGCGCAGCGTGGTGCCAAGGCGCGTGGACTCGGCATCGACGAACTTGCCGAACTCGTCGCCGGTCAGCAGGAACGGCGTCCAGTCGTTCTTCTGCAGCGCTTCCTTCCACACGTTGTTCTCGGTGGCCTTCACCACGGCGTCGATCAGCGCCTTGCGTTGATCGGCGGTGATGCCGGGCGCGCCATACACGCCGCGCCAGTTGTAGATCTCCACGTTCACGCCTTGCTCCTTGAGCGTGGGCAGCTCGGCGGTGCGATCCTTCGAGGTCACGGCCAGCGCGCGCATCTTGCCGGTCTTGATGAACGGCAGGAACTCGGACACGCCCGCGATACCGACGGTCACGTGGCCGCCGAGAATCGAGGCCGAGGCTTCGCCGCCGCCCGCGAACGGCACGTAGTTGATCTTCTTCGGATCCACGCCGATGTCCTTGGCGATCAGGCCCGCGAGGATGTGGTCGATCGAACCTTTCGAGCCGCCGCCCCAGCTGACGCTGCCCGGATTGGCCTTGAGCTGCGTGGTCAGGTCCTTGAGCGTCTTGATGGGCGAATTGGCCGCGACGGTCAGCACCATCGTGTCCGCGAAGAGGCGCGCGACGGGCGTGGCGTTCTTCAGCGTGACCGGCGGATGGCTCGTCTCGATCGCGCCGACCATCACCGCGCCCGTCACCACGAGCGCGTTCGGGTTGCCCTTGTCGCTGTTCACGAACTGGGTGAGGCCGATGGTGCCGCCAGCACCGCCCTTGTTGTCGTAGGACGCGCCCTTGGCCACGCCCGCCGCGATCATCGCGGCGCCGAGCGAACGGCCGGTCTGGTCGTAGCCGCCGCCAGGGTTGGCGCCGATCATCACCTTGACGGTATCGAGTGCGAAGGCCGGAGACGCGGCGACGGCCATCGCGAACGTGGCGGAGGCCAGCGCGACATGCGCGATGCGCTTGAACGAGGGATGGCGGGAATGACGGTGATGCAGCGACTTGTCCATCGCGGTCTCCTGTGTATTTTTGATGAGGCGATTCGAATGGCCCGATTCTAGGAGGGGCTAACTGTCAAACACCTGTCAATTTGCTTGCAATCCGCTCGGGGTTTACCTGCGGTTGTCTGCTTTGTCTTGCCATGAATGCCACAGGACGCGCGGGCAAGGCAGATCTAAACATCTTTGACTTGGCTACCGTTAAACAAGTCACTAGGATTGCTCCGTGACTGCAACACTTGGTTACAGTTTCCAGGAACATCCGCAGCGCAGAACAAAGCGGGTGGCCATCACGGATGTCATTAGGGGTCAAGCATGGATACAACGATCAGGGCCGCGGACGGCTGGCCGCCGGAGCTCGATGCGGCGGGAAGCGCGGACGGGGACCGCGGCATCTGGAAGAGCACGGTGGCCGCCGCGAGTCAGGCGATCGAGGCCGCCAAGGGGATGCATCAGACAGTCGGGCAGACGCTCAAGCTGCAGCGCAAGATCATGGCGCTGCGCGAAGAACTGCATCGCGCCGAAGCGGAACGCGATCTCTATCGCGATCTGCATTCGCGCACCGTCGACGAGCTCAACCAGACGCTCGACCTGAGTCCCGCCGAATGGCAGCGCCTGCGCGCCGAATCCGAAACGCTGCAGATCCGCCATCGCGCATACAAGCTGCTGGTCCAGCATTACGCGCGCACCGGCGCCGTCATCGAGCCCGCACTGTTCGCCGACCAGCGTAGCCGCGTGCAGCAGCACATCCTGTTCCAGCGGCGCAAGGGCATTCCCGTTTCGGTGATCACCGTCGACGACATCGCCTTCCTGCTGCGCTGAGTCGTCACGCCTGCGCCGCCATCGCCTCGTCCGTGCTGACGGTGCGGTTGCGGCCGCCTGCCTTGGCCGCGTAGAGTCGCCGGTCGGCATTCGCGAGCAGCACGTCCAGCGTGGTGCCGTCCCGCGCGCCAGCCTCCACCACACCGATCGAAATCGTGAAATGGATGTTGCCATCGCCTTCGGCGCGGGCAACGGCCGGCGCATCGGGCGCGGGCGTCACCGCAAAGCCGGCGATGGCCGTGCGCAGGCGTTCCGCCACGCGCACGGCTTCCTCGAGCGTGGCGCCGGGCAGCAATACCGCGAACTCCTCGCCGCCGAGCCGCGCGGGCACATCGATCGTCCGCAGCGCCTCGCGCATCCGCGTCGCCATGCCCGCAAGCACGCGATCGCCGCTCGCGTGCCCCCACTTGTCGTTGACGCGCTTGAAGAAGTCGATATCGACCATCATCAGCGCGAGCGGCCGTGCATGCCGCAGCCCCCGTTCGGTCTCCTGATCGAACAGCAGCTTGAAATGCCGCCGGTTGGCGAGGCCCGTCAGCGGATCGTACTCGGCCAGTTCCTGCAGCTTCTCGCCGAGCGCGAGGTAGTGGTCGAACACATGCGTCACCACGAACAGCGTGACCCACATCAGCAATGGCAGCAGCAGCCATACCACGACGAGGATCGGACTCATGCGCGCGACGGCCGCATCGAACAACCGCCTCGGCGACATCGCTTCGAACAGCACCCAGTTGCCATTCGCGGTCTGCTGGTACAGGAGCGTGTAGGCGCCCTGGCGCAACGTCCCCGCACGATGCTCGAACAGCCGCGCGGGCGGTACGTTCGTCCAGTCGCCGGGCGGCCCCGCGGGCCATTGCTGACCGCTTGCGACGGCGCCCTGCGACGCGGACACGAGCCTGCCGTCGCGGCTCATCAGGTAGACGGTCTCGTCGGGCGCATTGCCTGCGTTGAGCATCGCCTGCAGGCGCGTCTGCGCGACGTCCACGGCGATCACGCCGCGAAACTGCCCCTGGGTACGAATCGGGATGCTCAGCGTACTGATCAGCTGGCCATCGCCGAACTGCGTGTAGTTGGCGATCCAGCGGCCTTCGTCACTGGTGTCGCCGGTGTCGCGACCGGGCAGGAGGTCGCGGTAGTAGGGCATGGCATCGAAGCGACGCACGAGCGTGGGCGCCAGTTCGCGATCCTGTTCCGGATAGACCACGAACAACCCGTTGCGCGAGATAAACAGCACGTTGAGATGGAGTTTGTCGGCGCGCACGAGCAGGCCCAGCATCTGACTCAATGCGCGCGCCACGCGCAGGTCGTCGCGCAGCGCCTCGTCGCGGCGCGCAAACCCTGACAGTCCGGCCAGCCGCTGCGCGCCCACGCCGATGACGGGCGCGTTGTTCGGACCCGCCGGCAGCATCCACGTGTCGTCGTTGCGCGCGGCGTAAGCGGCCTCGATATCGGCGTCGGATGCGTCCTGCGGCCCGGTGCGCCGCGCATACGATGCCACCGCGTAGTCGCGCAGGTACGCGAGCCGCTGCCGCTCGTTGGTGAATACCGTCCCCACGCCGAGCGCGCGCAGCGCGAGGCTGTGCTGGCGCTCCTCTATCACGCGGTCATGGAGCTTCCAGACTTCGCGCGCGCCGATGACGAGCGTCAGCAGCATCACGATGGCAAAGCAGACCACGACGACGCGCTGCGGGTACATGATTGCCGCGCGCGGCAGCCAGCGAGGCCGCGGCAGAAGTTTGCGCCAGACCATCGAGCGGACTCCCGATGCGGACGTCCGGAACCAGACGTCCTCAGCGCCGTGGGCATCGGCGTTGTGGGCGCTGCCCGCGATGGCCGGTCAGCGCGTGCCCGTCGGCTCAGTGTAGGACACGCGCGCGGTCGGTGCGGGAGTAGAGCAGGGCGAGCAGCGGGGGCACGAAGCCGATCCAGCTTGCGAGCGGCCATCCGCCATGGGCAAAGGCCCATGCGCCGGCCCAGGAGCCGATGGCGCCGCCAATGAAGAAGATCGCCATGAAAAGGCCGTTCAGACGGCTGCGATGCGCGGGGCTCAGCGCGAAGATCGCGCGCTGGCTGATGACGAGGTTCGACGACACGCCGAAGTCGAGCAGCACCGCGGCCACTGTCAGCGAAAGCAGCGACAGCAGCGAGCCCTCGGCGCCGATGCGGCTCAGCAGGAACGACCCCGCGCCGATCGCGAGCGCGAGCGCGGTCATCTGCCGGCTATGTCCCCGGTCCGCGTATCGGCCCGCCATCGGCGCGACGATCGCGCCGGCCACGCCCACGAGCGCGAAGATCGCAATGCCCTTCTGCGACATGTGGAACGCGGGCCCCGCAAGGTAGAGCGGCGCGGTGGTCCAGAACAGGCTGAACACGCCGAACAGGCTGGCCTGGTACAGCGCGCGACGGCGCAGCACGGGCTGCGTCCGCACGAGCGCCCACATCGACGCGAGCGTCGGCACATAGCCGGCCGACGGTGGCGGCTGACGACGCGGCAGCTTGCGCGAGAGCACGATGGCCAGCAGCACCATCGCGACGGCAGACACCGCGAAGATCGTGTGCCAGCCGAAAAAATCCGCGAACAGGCTCGAGACCGGCCGCGCAAGCATGATGCCCATGAGCAGGCCGCTCGTCACGTTGCCCACCGCGCGTCCGCGCGCATGGTCGGGCGCGAGATGCGCGGCGAATGGCACGAGCACCTGCGCCGCGACCGAGCACAGCCCGATGGCGGCGCCCGCCAGCAGGAACACGCCCGCATGCGTGGCGAAGGCCGCCGCGACGAGGGCCACCGCATTGCCGACGATGAGGGTGACGATCAGCCGCCGGTTCTCGACGATATCGCCGAGCGGCACGAGCAGCAGCAGGCCGGCGCAATAGCCGATCTGGATCAGCGTGACGATGAGGCCGGCCGTCCCGGGCGACAGCGCGAGCGCGTGCGCGATGGGGCCGACGAGCGGCTGCGGGTAATAGAGATTGGCCACGATCATGCCGACTGCAACGGCGAGCAGCGGCGTGATCCAGGCCGGCTGCGCAGGGTGCGCAGTGGCGGAAGCGGGTGTGACGGTGGTCATCGGCGAGGTTGCGGAGAGACTGCCGTGGCGATCTAGTCGTCGCGCATCGGAACGGCCGCAAGGAGAATGCACTTGGACCCGCGATTTTACGCGCGGAACGAAAATCTGGCTGGCGAGGGAATTACCAGCGGCGGTTGAGCTGCACGCCGAAGATCGAGCCGCTGGCCTGCGAGGCCCACGCTTCGGCCGGCGCGGCGAACGTGATGCCGTCCACGTCATTCGCGCGGCTATACGTGTAGAACGCGCGCAGGTTCGCGTTGCCCGCGGACTTGCCCAGCGTGAGCGTCGGCGCAACGGTCAGCGCGGTACGCTGGCCGCCTACGCCGAACCCAGACGAGATCTGGTCGTGCGCGACCTCGAACATGAGTTTGAACTGGTCGCTGGCCACATACGTCGGCCGCACGCGCGTGGCGGCCCACTGGAGCGTGCCGACCGCGGACCGATCGAGCTGCAGGCTCGATTCCACCGAGCCGCCGATGCCCGACGTGCTCTTCCATTCCATGGACTCGGCCAGCCGCACGCGCGACAGATCGTTGCCCATGCCGGTATAGCCCGTCATGGCCGTGCGCGAGCCCTGGCCATACTGCACGCCGAAGCGGTTGATGCCATAGAGCACGCCCTTCTGTTCGTGCATGGCCGAAGCCCACCACGCGCTGCCCGTGTTCTCCATCGCGGAGAGCGGCTCCACGCGCGTGAATCCCACCTGCACCGCGCCCTTGTCGTTGGTGCCGATCGGCGCCGTGCGGACCGTGTGATAGCTCGGCAGGCTGGCGCCGTTGAAGTCGCTGCGCGCCGTGTACTGATAGTTGAGGCCGAAGTCGCCGACCTTCGCGTTGTCCACGCCGAAGCGCATCGACGGCGAGCTCGGCGGCAGCAGTCCCGAGGACATCAGGAACGGATTCGTGTCGCGGCGGCCGGCCCACACGCTGGCATCGTCGAGCACCCGCAGGCCGCCGCGCGAGAACCCGCTGACCGACGTATAGACCTGCGGCAGCAACGCATACGGATCCACGGCCGTGGGACGCCCGTTAACCGAGGTCGCATCGGTGCCCTTTGCCTGCGCGACCAGTTGCACCTGCGTGCCGCCGTCGAGATCGACGAGCGACTCCTGTACCTTCACTTCGCCGGTGCTGCTGCACGCGAGGCCGCCATTGAGTCCTGTGGAGGGCGTGCCGCCACCGGCGCAGGCGCGTGCGTTGCGTGGCTGGTCCACGGCCGCCACGCGGCCGCTGTAGCCGAGGCGCCACACCGAATCGCCGGCCGGATCGTCGGCGGGCAGTTGCGAACGCAGCACGGGCGGCTTGTCCGAAGGCGTGGCCCCGGCCTCGCCCTCGGCAACCGTCGTCCCGGCGGCGGCGCTGTCCGGATGCGCGGGAAACTCCCCGAGCCGGTTCGGAAACAGCACGAGCGGCGGGGGTGGGGGCGGCGGCGGCGCGAGCTCGTCGGGCGGGCCGATAAAGTCCGGATTCGATGCCAGGGGCGCAGCACCGGGTACGCCCGCGGCGGCCTCCGCCGGGGAGGTGGCGGAGGGCGCCGCCGAAGGCTGTCCCTCCTGTGCGCCGATCAGCGCACCGAGCGGATCCGCGGCGGCAACGTCCTCGTTGCCCGATGGCAACGGTGCCGCGGACGCCACCGGCTGCGGGGCCGCGGCGGTCGTTGTGGCCGAAGCCGTGACCGTGGACGGCACCGTCGTCGTGGCGAGCTGCGGCGGCCGCGCAACGTCCGGCCCGACCTGCGCGCACGCACCGACGCTCCACGCCGCCAACAGCGCGGATGTGAGGCGATTGATACGCAAACGAGAGGGAAAACGTGCCGGAAGCTGCATGAAATCGATGGGGGCCGCGCGACGAACTTCGAGGCGGGGCTCAGTTTTTAACAGGCGCCCGGTTGGACCGCAAGCCGGGTTACAAAATCCGTCGGCCGCCCACCTTCTCACGATACGAAACCCTCGGCCGTTTGTATGCGACAACTTCCCGGAAACGGTGCGCTGGCGCCCGCGCGCGGGCGTCCGATGTAAGCGAAAACCCCCATCGATGCAGGGCTCCGTGCCCAAAAAGCCACCGCTATAATCGGCAGGCCCTGCCCGTCACGTGCGTTGGATGTCTCGTGCATCGGACAGTCAATACAGATCTATAACGAGGAGATATCTGATGGAACGTCGTTCCTTCCTTTTGAAGGCGGGTGCAGTGGCCGCCACCGGGGCAGGTCTTGCCGCATGCGGCAAGGAAGAAAAGGCCGCGGCACCGGCAGCCGCAGCGAGCGGTCCGGCCGCACCGGCCGTGGTCGGCAGCAATCCCGCCGTGGAATGGCGCCTGGCATCGAGCTTCCCGAAGTCGCTGGACACGATCTACGGCGGCGCCGAAACGCTGTCCGCGCGCGTGAAGGAACTGACGGACGGCAAGTTCAACATCAAGGTCTTCGCGGCCGGTGAAATCGTGCCGGGCCTGCAGGTGCTGGACGCCGTGCAGAACCAGACCGTGCAGATCGGCCACACGGCCGGCTACTACTACTTCGGCAAGAACCCGACGCTGTGCTTCGACACGACCATCCCGTTCGGCCTGACCGCGCGCCAGCAGACCGCGTGGATGATGCAGGGCAACGGCATGAAGCTGATGCGCGAGTTCTTCAAGGAATACAACATCGTCAACTTCATGGGCGGCAACACCTGCGCCCAGATGGGCGGCTGGTTCCGCAAGGAAATCAAGTCGGTGGCCGACCTGCAGGGCCTGAAGTACCGCGTGGCCGGCTTCGCGGGCGTGGTGCTCGCGCGCCTGGGCGTGGTGCCGCAGCAGATCGCCGGCGGCGATATCTACCCGGCGCTGGAAAAGGGCACGATCGACGCGGCCGAGTGGGTGGGCCCGTATGACGACGAAAAGCTCGGCTTCTACAAGGTGGCCCCGTACTACTACTACCCGGGCTGGTGGGAAGGCAGCGCGCAGCTGTCGTTCTACGTGTCGTCGCCCGAATACGAGAAGCTGCCCAAGCTGTACAAGGCCGCGCTCGAGACCGCGACCATCGAGGCGCACACGTCGATGCAGGCCAAGTACGACACCGTGAACCCGCAGGCGCTCGCGCGTCTGCTCGAAAACGGCGTGAAGCTGCGTCCGTTCTCGCGCGAAATCCTCGAGGCCTGCTTCAAGGCCACCCAGGCCGCCTATGCGGACGAGACCGCGAAGAACCCGTCGTTCAAGAAGATCTATGACGACTGGCGCGTGTTCCGCAACAACGAGGCCCAGTGGTTCAACGTCGCCGAGCAGGCGTTCGCGCAGTTCAGCTTCACCCACAAGCTGTAACGCCCACGGGGAGGATGGTCGGACGGTGCACGCCCTGCACCGTTTCTGGGCGACAATCTAGGCCGCACAGACCCTGTCCTCCCCATGCAACTCGGTATCCTCTACGCGCTGCTCGCGTACATCATCTGGGGCCTCCTGCCCCTCTATATCAAATCCGTCCACGGCGTGGCGCCGCTCGAGATCCTGCTGCACCGCATGGTGTGGTCGCTCGTGTTCCTCGGCGCGATCCTGCTCTGGCGCCGGCATTTCGGCTGGCTGCGGCAGGTGGCGACGAATCCGCGCCTGATCCTGGGATTTGCCGCGAGCGCGGCGCTCCTGTGCGGCAACTGGTTCATCTATATCTGGGCCGTCTCGGCGAACCGGGTCGTCGATGCAAGCCTCGGATACTTCATCAATCCGCTGTTCAGCGTGCTGCTGGGCGTGGTGTTCCTGCACGAGCGCCTGCGGCCCGGCCAGTGGCTGTCGATCGCCGTGGCCGCCTCGGGCGTGCTGTGGCTGACGCTGAGCGCGGGCCAGTTGCCGTGGATCGCGCTGGCGCTCGCGGGCACCTTCGGCGGGTACGGCCTGCTGCGCAAGACCGGCGCGCTGGGCGCGCTCGAGGGCCTGTCGCTGGAGACGCTGATCCTGTTCCCCGTCGCGACCATCGCGCTCGGCTACCTGATCATGACCGGACAGGACACCACGCGGAGCGCAGCACTGGGTACGCAATTCCTGCTGCTGATGGCGGGACCGGTCACGGCCGTCCCGCTGCTGTTCTTCGCGGCCGGCGCGCGCCGCATTCCGCTCTCGCTGCTCGGCCTGCTGCAATACACGGGGCCGACCCTGCAGCTGCTGCTCGGCATCTGGCTCTGGCACGAACCGTTTCCGGCGCAAAAGCAGCTCGGCTATGCGCTGATCTGGATCTCGCTGGCCATCTACGCGGCGGAAAGCTTCTGGGCCGCGCGGCGGACCCCGCTGGCGGCTGCCATCGACGCGGAGTATCGACAAAAGGAATGACGCCGCGCGGACCGGTTGCCAATCGATAGATCCCGGCGATATCATCGCGCACGGCACTGTACGGACATACAGTATTCGATTGATTTCGTCATGACCCTCGGCAACCGGCGCATCGCCCACCTCGATATGGACGCGTTCTACGCGTCCGTCGAACTGCTGCGCTATCCCGAACTGCGCGGCCAGGCCGTCGTGATCGGCGGCGGCCGCGATGCCGAGCCGCAGGACCTGCCCGATGGCTCGCGCCGCTATGCGCGGCTGCGCGACTACGTGGGGCGCGGCGTAGTCACCACCTCCACCTACGAAGCGCGCGCGCTCGGGGTCTTCTCGGCCATGGGCATGATGAAGGCCGCGCGCCTCGCGCCCGACGCGATCCTGCTGCCGACCGACTTCGACGCCTACCGGCACTACTCGGGCCGCTTCAAGGCCGCCGTCCGCACATTCACACAAGAAATCGAAGACAGGGGTATCGACGAGATCTATATCGATCTGACGAATATACCGGGCGAGGTGCGCGACGTGGCGGCGCAGATCAAGCACGCCGTCCATGCCGCCACGGGCCTCACCTGTTCGATCTGCGTCGCGCCGAACAAGTTGCTGGCCAAGATCGGTTCCGAACTCGACAAACCGGACGGCCTCACGATTCTCACTGCCGAGGATGTACCCACGCGCATCTGGCCGCTGGCCGCGCGCAAGGTCAACGGTATCGGACCCAAGGCCGCGGACCGGCTCAGCGCACTAGGGATTCATACCGTCGGCGATGTCGCGCACGCGGACCCGAGCCTGCTGCAGACCCACTTCGGTCTCAACTATGCGGAATGGCTGGCGCGCGTGGCGCAGGGTCACGACGAGAGGCTGGTGGTCGTGCGGTCCGAACCCAAGTCGATGAGCCGCGAAACGACGTTCGAGCGTGACCTGCACCCGAAACACGATCGTCCGGCGTTATCGGAAGCGTTCACGAAACTGTGCCTGCGCGTGGGCGAAGATCTGCGCCGCAAGGGCTATGTGGGCCGCACGGTCGGCATCAAGCTGCGCTTCGACGATTTCCGGACCGTCACGCGCGATCTCACGCTGACCGCGCATACGTCCGATGGGGCGGCCATCCGGCGCGGCGCGACCGAATGCCTGAAGCGCATCGCGCTGGACCGCCGCATCCGGTTGCTCGGCGTGCGCGTCAGCGCGCTGCTGCCGGCCAGCGCGGCCGGACATCAGCCGGTGCAGGAAGAGCTGCCGTTCTCGGCCGAAGACTGACCGGGTCAGACCAGCCCGTGTGTCTGCGCATGCATACGCACAAGGCCGAGCAGCGCATCCAGATTCGGCGTACGAATATCGACATGACCGCCGATTTCCCGCACCGATGCAACCAGAGCATCGATCTCGAGCCCGCGCCCGGCCTCGGCATCCTGCAGCATCGAAGTCTTGAACGCGCCCAGCTTGCGCGTGACCTGCATCCGGTCCTCGCCGCTCTGCGCGATGGGACAGCCGATCGCCGCGCCGATCTGCCCCGCCTCGGCCATCACGTCGAGGCAGAAGCGACTGACGAGCGGATCGTCGAGAATGCGGTCGCAGGTGGCGCCGGTCAGCACGGAAACCGGGTTCATCGTCATATTGCCCCAGAGCTTGAACCAGACGTCGCGCTGGATCGATTCGCTGCGCTCGATGTCGAGCCCGCTCTGCGCCAACAGGTCCGCGACGCGATCGACACGCGGATCGGGACCACCGGCCGGCACGCCGAGAATCAGCTTCTGGCCGAATGCATGCTGCACCACGCCGGGTTCGGGGCTCGAGGCGGACAGGTGCACGACGCCCCCGATCACCTGCCGTACCGGCAGCGCACGGCCGATGCGGCCGTCGGGATCGACGGTCTGCAGCCGCAGCCCCGATAGCGGCCCCGGCCGCTCGAAGAACCACCAGGGCACGCCGTTCATCGCCGGCACGATGATCGTCTCGGGTCCGATCAGCGGCGCGAGCCGCTCGGCCAGCTCCGCGAGCGCCGGCGCCTTGACCGCGAGGATCACGATGTCCTGCACGCCAAGGCGCGCGGGGTCCGCTTCCGCGTTCACGGGAAACGAGGCGCGCCCGTCGCGGTCGATCACCGTGATGCCGTGCGCCTGCAGCGCTTCCAGCGTTTTCCCGCGCGCGAGCACGTTGACCGTGTGTCCCGCGCGTGCGACGCGCGCCGCAATGAAACCGCCTACGGCGCCGGCGCCGACGATGCAGATTGAAGCCATGGAGGGTTCCCCCGAAACGAATGATTATTCATGGGAGTAATCGATTCATCGATCGATGCGACATGTCGATTACTCCCGAGAATGCCGTTTTACTGCAGGTCGTTGCGCATGATCAGCAGCCACGGCATATGCGAGTTCGTGAAGGCATCGAGCTTGCCCGAATCGCCGAGTTCGATCACGTCCATCGATACCGACTGCTGCACGTTGCCGCCGATTGCCCGCACCTCGCGCTTCGCGGGATCGACCTCGACCACGATATCGCAATGCATGGGCGTCGTGCCGAAACCGATTTCCGCGGGATTCTCGAGGTATTTGTCGCGGCCGCGCGCGGCGCAGACGATGTCGCCGGGGCGGGGCAGGGCGGGGACAGGCTCGATATGGAACGCCGGCGCGGGCAGGATGCCGTCGCGCGCGTCCACCACGTACATCGAATGCGACTGGCCGGTCAGGAACTGGCGTTCGTCGAGCCCCGCCTTGCGCATGACCCACGAGATAAACACGGCCGACCAGGCCCATGCGCCCTGCGTGATCTGCTGGCAGTCCGGCGAACGGCCCACGATATGCCAGTAACGCTGCGCCATCGCGCAGCCCTGCGGCGTGGCCTCCATGCCGGTGCCGTCGGGAAACCGGAGACAGCTGGCGTCGCCCGAGGTATCGGACTCCGTATCGGCCGATGCGGTATCGGCGCCTTCGGCGCGATCGCCGCCGGCATCCGCCGAGGGCAGCACGGGAGGGGGCAGCGGACTGTGCGTCACGCATGCGGTGTCGTCGCGGCCGATGCGCACCACCTGTCCGCCCCAGCGCTGCCACTCCTGCCGCGCGATCTCGACGATCCGCTCGCGCTGCGTCGCACCCGGCGCGGTACGCACGCGTTCGGTATCAGGCAGCGGCGCGGCCTGCGGGCGCGCGGGCTTGATTTCGGTGGCGCAGCCGCCCAGCACCGCCACGGCGGCGGCGACCGTCAGCCCCTGCAACAGCCCCCTCAGGGGGGACCGCCCAGCCTGTGGAGAAAGCTGTGGAAGGCGATGTGGAAAGCGCTGTGAATAACGCTGTGGAAATGTCGCTGCGGGACGGCGCGGGAGCATGGGAGGCACTTCTGGCGCGGCCCCCGGCGAGGCGTGTGCTGGCCTTGTCCGAGCGCCGTTTTCTGGCGATTGTTGGCAGCCACCGAAGCTCTGCTGCCGCCTGTGCGGTAGTCCACGTGCGACGCACGGGCCACCACTGTGGATAACGTTCCCCGCCTGGCGCACACCCGCGCCGGATAGGCATCCGGTGGCGGCATGGCGGGGTCAAGCGAATGGGCATGCATCAGCCGCCCAGCCGCGATCACTGATTGACGGCGTCCTTGAACTTCTGGCCAGCCTTGAACTTCACGGTCTTTGCTGCTTCGACCTTGATTTCCTCGCCGGTACGCGGGTTGCGGGCCATGCGCTCGGCGCGCTCGCCCTGGCTGAACGTGCCAAAGCCAATCAGGCTCAGCGTATCGCCCTTGGCCACGGCTTCCATGATGGCGTTCAGGGTTACGTTCAGTGCCTGCTCGGCCTTGGCCTTGGTCAGACCGTCCACGCCAGCTGCGATTGCGTCGATCAGTTCGGTTTTCGTCATGCTTCACTCCGTATCGAGTTGAAAAAACACAGACGTCCCGCCCCGGCGGATCCGGCTGGAACCCGCCTCGGCAAAGACGCCGCGGGCAACATCATACCGTGTCGGGCAAGGCGCACCGGGACGAGAATGTTACGGATTGGTATCCGGCCCTTCTGGAGCGGTCCGGTTTGCCATACGTTTGGGGGCGGTTTTGGTGGACCGTGGAGCGATCAGGAAGGCGGTATACGCGCCTGAGCGCCCTCAGTGCGTCCAGGACGTGTGCTGGGGCGTGCCTGCGCCGTATACGCGCCCTGGGGGCTCCTGAGCGCCTCTGGACGTGTCTGGGACCCATCGGGGGGCCGTCGTGGCTGTCGTAGGCGTATACGGCCCACCCGGCCGCTCACCCGGTGCGCAGCACTGGGTTCGGTTTTTCCCATCGGGTCTGGGATACCCGGGGCAATGCCCATGCTTCCGGGTTTACATCTTTCTTTCATGTATACAGATAGTAGTGATAGGTAAACGACCCCTTTTTCTGTGGATAACCACGTATACGTCAATCGAATCAGCGGGTTAGGTATACAGAAACCACAGGGACGACATGTTGGCGCGTGGGGATGACTCAGCCTTTTGCATGAGGACCCCCGACGTATACCTCCGACTTGTTCCGTATACGTCCCCAACTCAGCCCCAGCAAACCCACACCGTAAACGCAGGCTTATCCACCGTCAGAGGCGGGGTTATCCACAGAACGGCCCGCGTCGCCCCCGTCACGCGTCAAGTGCATCGTAAATATCTGAAAACTTGATATCTATTTTCGGCTGATATTGGCGCGCATTACGATGGCGTGTGAAATGGATTTTCGTATTTAATACCCTTCACGCCCCTGATCATTATCGTCGGGAGGGTATTGATGAATACGCGCACGACAGCAGGCCTGCTGCCGCGCCTTGGCGCATGCCTGCTGGCTTCCACGGCATCGGCCCAGGTCGTGGTACCGGCCGGCGAGGATCTCGGGGGCTATTTGAACGGGACGTCCGGCGGTATCCCGAACTGGAATGCCGCACGATTCAGTTTCTCGTTGCAAAACGATGTCACATGGCAAATACCGGTGCAGTCCAATACCGGAGCGCGTGTGAATCTCGATATTCAGGGGAACGGTCATACGGTCACGCGTGGGCGGAATGCCGCGGTCTACTACGATGGCGCGACCGTCGCGGGCAGCGTCGTATCGCTGTCCGGACTCACGCTGACCCAGGCCGGCGCGCCTGCCGATGCCGTCTTTCACGACTTCGGCAGCGACCGTGCGTCGGAGGTGAGACTCGGCGGCGTAACGATGACGGGACTGCGCGGCATCGACGGCACCGCCGTGGCGCTGGCCGGCAATATCGCGGGCACCGCGATGCGTGTCGTCGCCGGACCCGGCGGCGGCATGTTCACGGGCAATACGGCCACCGGCCGCGGTGGCGCCATGTTTGTCCGCGCGGGGACGCTCGTGCTCGATGCGCAGGGCGGGCCGATCGAGTTCGCCGGCAACGGGGACCGCGCGGCCGCCGGGGCACCGCGTCCCAATGCGATCCACTTCGCGGGGAACGCGAACCTGGTGCTCCAGGCCGCGTCGGGGCAACGCATCGTGTTTCGCGATCCGATCGATTCGGCGGACGACGCGGTGGTGACCGTGACCAAGTCCGGCGCGGGCGAGGTCGTGTTCCATGGCAACGCGGGGCAGGGCGCGTTCGATTCCGCGATCCACGCCAATACGATTGTCACGGGCGGCATGTTCACGCTGGCCGACGGGGTGCGCTTTGGCCGCACCGACGGCATTTCCGGGACGACGGCGGGGCTGGTCGCGATAGGGAGCGGCGCCACGATGCGCGGTGGCAATGAAGCCGTACTGCGTGGGCGGCGCTTTACCGTGCAGGACGGCGGCACAATCGCCGTGACCGCGGGGCGTTTCACGCTCGACGCGCTCGCGACGGAGCTGCAGGGCGGTGCGAGGCTCGCGGGCAATGGGACGCTGGCCAACACGCATAACCTCGTGCTGACCGGTGCGGTGACCGCTGACGTGGCGACGGGCGACACGCTCGAGCTGATCAGCGGCATCAATGGCGCGGGATCGCTGCAGAAGTCCGGGGCGGGGACGCTCCAGCTCTCGCGCGCGGCGACCCATACCGGTGGCACGACGATTGCCGAGGGCACGTTACGCGTGGGCAATGGCGCGAACTTTGGCAGCCTGTCCGGCAATATCGCCAACAATGCCTCGCTCGTGTTCGATCGCGGCGACGCCCTGACCGTCGGTGGCGTCATCAGCGGCCGCGGCACGCTGACGAAGCGTGGTGCGGGCGAACTGCGGCTGACCGCCAGCAACACCTACACGGGCGCCACGATCCTCGAAGGCGGCGTGCTGGCGTTCTCTAGCCCGAACAACCTCGGCACACTCGGCAACGCCATCGTCTTCGATGGCGGCACGCTGCGATACCTCAATGGATCCTTCGGTTTCATCGGCCGGCCGATCACGGTACGCGCCGGCGGCGGCACGTTCGACAGCAACGGCTTCTCGACCGAACTGCGCAGCGCGATGACCGGCGCGGGCGGCATCACCAAGACCGGCGCGGGCACGCTGACGCTGACGGGCGACAGCACCTATACGGGCGGCACGACGATTCTCGGTGGCGTATTGCAGATGGGCAACGGCGGGACCAGCGGCAGTGTGGCGGGGCCGATCGTCAATCACGCGGCGCTCGTGTACCGGCGCGCCGATACGGTGGTCCAGGCAGCGATCATCAGCGGCACGGGTACGGTGACGCAGGCCGGTACCGGCAAGCTCGTGTTCCGCGGCACGCATGGCTATACCGGTGGCACCACGGTCGAGGCGGGAACGCTGGTGGTGGGCGACCGGCCGGACGTGGCGGCGGAGCTGTCCGGCGGCGGGCCGGTGTCTGTGGGGGCCAACGGCGCGCTGGGAGGCTATGGCAAGGTCACGGGGCCTGTCGTCAATGCGGGGCTGATCGGCGTCGGTAATGCGCTGCCCGCGCTGGCGGGCGGACCCGATGCGGTCTTCACGATCGCGGGTTCGCTCGACCATCGCGGCATCGTGACGATGATCAACGGCGTCGCCGAGGATCGGCTGGTTGTCGTTGGCGGGCCGTATGTGGCCAATGGCGGGACGATGCGCGTGGAAAGCGTGCTCGATGCCGGCGGCGCGGGTTCGCGCAGCGACCTGCTCGTAGCCGATGCGACGGCGCTTGGGAGTGGAGGGCCGACGCGCCTCAGCGTGCAGTCGGCCGGCGGGGCCGGCGCCGTGACGCCGGGCGACGGCATTCGCGTGATTGCCGTGGGCGGCCGCGATCGTTCGGCGGCGAGTACCTTCGTGCTCGATGGCCGCGTGGTGGCCGGGGCGTACGAGTACCTGCTTTATCAGGGCGGGGTGGCCGACCCCGCGGACGGCCAGTGGTACCTGCGCTCGGCGCGGCCGGCACCTGCCCCCGTACCCACTCCTGCGCCAGCTCCCGTACCCAGCCCTGCGCCCACACCGGTACCCGTACCCACTCCCGCACCCACGCCCGCACCCGCACCCGGGCCGACTCCCGTACCTACCCCTGCGCCATCGCCGGCCCCCGTACCCGGCCCAGCGCCTGCTCCGGCCGAGCCGGCCCCCTCGCGCACGCTCGCCCCCGCGGCGGTGCCCGTGCCGCTCTACCGGCCCGAGGTCGGCGCCTATCTCGCGAACCAGCGCATTGCCGGAACGATGTTCGTGCACAGTCTCCACGATCGCCCCACCGGGATGGCAACGGCCGCTGTGACCACAGCGGCCACGGAAGGCCGTCGGGGTCCCGCCTGGCTGCGCGCGGCGGGCCAATGGAGCGGCGGCACCAGCAGCGACGCCAGCCTGCACGTCAGGGCCGACGGCTTCCTGCTCCACGGTGGCGCCGAACTGGCACGCTGGCCGCAGTCGTCCGCCGCGGCAACCGATGGGGGTGCCCTGCACGTCGGCATCATGGCCGCCTATGGCCAGACCACCAGTCACGCCGACGCGGCGGGCAACGCGGCCCATGCGCGCGGTAACGTGGAGGGCTGGCAGGTCGGCGCCTATGGCACCTGGTACCAGCACGACGACAGCCGCCTCGGTGCCTACGTCGATGGCTGGTTCGGCCACGGGTGGTTCCGCCAGCGCGTGGAGGGCGACCGGCTGCCCGCGGTCCACTACGATGGCAGCGGCTGGAACGTCTCGGCCGAAGCGGGTTATGCGCTGCCGCTGGCGGCGGGATGGATCGTGCAGCCGCAGGTGCAGTGGCTCTACGCGAGCGTCACCGACGACGACATCACCGAGCCCAACGGCACGCGCGTGCAGGGTACGGGCAGCGATGGCGTCGTGACGCGCCTAGGCGCGCGGATCGCGCGTCGGTCGCCCTCGCATCCAGGATCGGCCGGCAGCAGGCTGGAACCCTCGCTGACGCTGAACTGGTGGCATGGCCGCACCGACGGCGGCGTCGCGTTCAACCAGGTGCCGGTCGGCAGCCTGTTTCCGTCGAGCCGCTACGAAGTGAAGCTCGGCGTCGACGCGGCGTTCGGACGCCGATGGACGGGCTGGGCCCATGTTGCGGGCAGCTGGGGCGCGAACGATTTCCATCAGGCCGCCGTGCGCGCGGGCGTGACTTACGCATGGTGAATGCGCGTGCGATGCGTTCTTTGTCACGACACGCGGGTATCATTCCGTTCGCGCCGGAGACTCCCGGCATTTCTCCATTCGGGAAGGAATATGGCGGACAACGCGAAGGTGAAGAAGAGCGACAAGAAGGAAGGCGGGAAGAAGAAGACCGCGAGCGATCGTATCGAGGTCAGGCAGTCGGGTGTGCATGGCCGCGGTGTCTATGCCATCGGTCATATCGCCGAGGACGAGCGCATCATCGAATACAAGGGTGAACACATTTCGTGGAAGGAGGCGCTCAAGCGTCATCCGCACGATCCGGACGATCCCAACCACACGTTCTATTTCAGCCTCGACGACGGCAGCGTGATCGATGCCAAGCACGGCGGCAACCGCGCGCGCTGGATCAATCATGCGTGCGAGCCCAACTGCGAGGCACGCGAGAAGAAGGGCCGCGTGTTTATCCACGCGCTGCGCGATATCGCCGAGGGCGAAGAGCTCTTTTACGACTACGGCCTCGTGCTCGACGCGCGATACACCAAGAAGCTCAAGAAAGAGTTCGAGTGCCGTTGCGGCAGCCCCGAGTGCCGCGGCACGATGCTGGCCCCGAAGGAAAAAGGCGGCAAGAAATAAGCGGGACGTCAGGCGCGGTGCGTGACGTGGGATAACGGCACGCCCGTCGGCGCGGGCGCGGGCTCGCACGGGATGCGAATCACGAACCGCATCGACGGCCGTCGCTGAACGGTGGTGTCGACGACGCTGGCGACGTCGGCGCCGACGCCATCGGCACCCGCCTCGCGCCCATGCACCCGATCGGCTTCCGCCGCGGCGGGCGGCTGAACCGGTGCCGGCACATCCTCGATGCGGATCGTGCCCTGATGCAGCGTCACGATTTCATGCACGATGGCCAGGCCGAGGCCCGCGCCGCTCGGCGCCGCCTGGCGCGCGACACCGGGCGTATCGTCGCCACGGAAGAAGCGCTTGAACACCTCGTCGCGGCGCGCGGGCGGAATGCCCGGCCCGTTGTCCTCGATCATCACCACGGCCATGCCGCGATGGCCCATGGTCTCCCCACCGGCGCGCACCGTGATGCGCCCGCCGGCCGGCACATACTTCACTGCATTGTCGATCAGGTTGCTGAGCGCCTCGCGCATCAGCAGGCGGTTGCCGCGCACATGCGCGGGCGCGCCGCCCGTGAACGTCGGGCCCGGCAATACCTCGAAGCCAAGATCGATGCGCCGTGCCAGTGCCTGCGGAACCCACTCGGCGCCGATCTCGAACGCGAGCTCGGCCAGGTCGAAGTGCTCGACGGGCCCGAGCCGCTCGAGCGAGAGGCCCGGCTCCGCGCGCGCAAGCGACAGCAGCTGGTTGGACAATCGCACCGCGCGGTCCGCGGCGGTCTGCACCTCGCGCAGCGCATGGCGTGCCACGTCCAGCGTGTCCGCCTCCATCGCGCGGTCGGCATGCAGCTTGACGGCCGTGAGCGGCGTGCGCAGCTGATGCGCGGCATCGGCGATGAACTTGCGCTGCGCATCGAGGGCGTCGCGCAGCCGTGACAGCAAGGCGTTGAGGCCGCGAATCAGCGGCTCGACCTCGGCCGGCACCTGCGTCTCGTCGAGCGCCGCCAGCGAACGCGCGGTCTGGCGGTTGAGCTTGTCCGTCAGGATCTGCAGCGGCACGAGTTCTTCCTTGAGCACGTGCGACAGGATCAGGCTGCCGAGCAGCAGCAACAGCAGCAGCGGTACCGACACCGACAGCAGGATCTCGTTGGCGGCCGTCTCGCGGCGATCGAGCAACTCCGCCACTTCGACCACGATGGGCCCGCGCGGTGCGGCGGTCTCTGGCGTGCCGCTGCCGGCGGCGGCATTGGTGGACGTCCCGTACTCATCGTTGGCGGGACTCGGCAGCGTGACCGGCAGCCGCACCGCGCGGACCTGTCGTCCGCTGAACCACGCATAAAACAGCCGCGCGTCATGCAGCGAGGTCTGGCCCGTGCCGTAGCCGAGCCAGGTGTCCATGCCGCCGATCAGTCCGTCGGGACCATGGATGCGCCAGTAGATGCGATCGCTGCCCTCGGCCTCGACGAGCGTCTGCGCGATCATCGGAATGTCCTGCTCGAGCCGGGGCCCCGCAATGCGGATCTGCTGCGCGATATTGTTGGCCACGCCATAGAGCGCGCGATCGAATACCTGCGTGGTGTAGTGCGCGGCGAGCCAGTACGACAGCGAACCGCTGGTCAGCACGAGCGCGAATAGCGGCGTGGCCAGCGCCCGCAGCAGATGGATGCGCAGGCTTGGGTTGGACGTGCCGCGCACCCCGCCGCGCGCGCGTTGCCCGGCACCCGGCGTGGAGGGTGGGGTGGACGGAGGCGGTTGATGGCGCGGCCACATGATCGGTGTTGGCGGTGGCGGCTCAGGCGAAGCGGACGATGCTCATGATGACGGCGCGCCGCGCCGCGGCATCAGTGTCCGGCGCGGATCTGCAGCAGGTAGCCAAAGCCGCGCACCGTGACGATTTCCACATCGCTGTCCTCGAGCTTCTTGCGGACGCGGTGGACGTACACCTCGATCGCGGTGTCGCCGACCGTGTCGCCGCCTTCGCCGGCGGGGTGCGCGAACGTCGCGAGGTGATCCTGCATCTGCGCCTTGCTGACCACGCGGCCCTGGCGCTGCAGCAGCAGCTCGAGCACCGCGAACTCGCGCGGCGACAGCTCCAGCGGCCGGCCATCGACGAACATGCGGCGGTCGTTGCCGGACAGGCGCAGACGGCCGAGCCGCACGTCGCGTTCCGGCGCGGCCTCGCCGTGCTGGCTGCGGCGCAGCAGCACGCGCACGCGTGCTTCCAGTTCTGGCAGCGCGAACGGCTTGACGAGGTAGTCGTCGGCACCGGCATTGAGGCCGGAGAGCTTGTCTTCGAGTTCGTCGCGCGCGGTCAGGATCAACACCGGGGTGGTGCGGTTGCGCGCGCGGTAGCGTGCCAGCAGCGTCATGCCGTCGATGCCGGGCAGGCCGAGATCGAGGATGACGAGGTCGTGCTGGTCGCGCAGCAGGTGGTCCGTGGCATAGACACCGTCGTGCACGACGCGGACCTGGTGGCCTGCCCGCGACAGGCCAGCTTCCACGCCACTGGCGATTTGACGGTCGTCCTCGATCAGCAGGATGCGCATGGCTCTGTATGTAGGGTCTGGTTCGGGCCAACCATCATGCAAGTCGGCAATGCTGCCGATTGTACAGGGCCATGCCTTTCAGCGACCTAACAGGGAATCGGAGGAAATCAGCGCGCGAGCCCCGACGCCGCCTTCTCGATGAACGTGGCCAGGTCGATATCGCGCTGGGTCAGGCCGTCGGCATCGTGGGTGGACAGCGTGATGTCCACGCGGTTGTACACGTTGAACCATTCGGGATGATGGTCCGCCTTGTCCGCATGCAGTGCCACGCGCGTCATGAAGCCGAATGCCGCATTGAAGTCGGCGAAGCGGAACGATTTCTGGATGGCGTCGCGGCCGTCCACGGGGGTCCAGCCGGGCAGGCCGGCGAGCAGGCTCGCGCGCGCCTCTTGCGAGAGGGGAGTCATGGTGGGCTCGATCGATAGGGAAGAGAAGGTGATTGTTCCACAAAGGGGGGCGCGCTTCAGCTTCAGATGTCTTCGCTGTCGCCCCAGCCCTCGCGCGTGCCCGTATGGATCACATCGTCCCCCGCCGCGATATCGCCCGCGCCGAGCGTGGGCTCCGCGCGCAGCGCGTCGTACAGTGGCGTGAAGTCGGGACCCGTCGCGTCGAACAGCTGTTCGAAGCTGTCGATGACGAAGTACGTTTTCTGGAACGTGTCGATGCGATACCGCGTGCGCATGATGCGCCGCACGTCAAAGCCGATCCGGTTGGGGCTGGCCGCGTCGAGGCTGTAGATCGACTCGCCCTGGCTCGACAGGATGCCCGCGCCGTAGATGCGCAGGCCCTCGGGCGTGCGGATCAGGCCGAACTCCACCGTGTACCAATAGAGGCGTGCGAGCATGTCCAGCGCGCCCAGTCCGTGCGCTTTCAGGCCACCCTTGCCGTACGCCTCCATATAGTCGGCGAAGACCGGGTTGATCAGCAGCGGCACGTGCCCGAACACATCGTGGAAGCAATCGGGCTCCTGCAGGTAATCGAGCTGCTCGGGCTTGCGCATCCACCAGCTGGCCGGAAAGCGGCGGTTCGCCAGATGCTCGAAGAACACCTTGTCGGGCACGAGGCCGGGGACGGCCACGATCTGCCAGCCCGTCGCGCGCATCAGCCGTTCGTTGAGCGCGTCGAAGTCGGGCACGCGGTGCTTGTCCATGCCGAGGGTGTCCAGTCCCGCGAGAAACTCGTTGCAGACGCGGCCCTTGAGCATCGTGGCCTGCCGCTCGTAGAGCGTGCGCCATATCGCATGATCGGTCTCGGTATAGCGATGCACGGGCTGTGCGATGGTGAAGTCGTCGCGCAACGCCTGCCCCGACAGCAGGCCGGCGTCGAACTGTTCCTTCAGCTTCTCGGTCATGGTGATCATGTGCGCTCCAGCGATGCGGGAATACTGCACAGTTTATGGAGTCGCACTCGCAATAAGGCCGCAAAATCGACGCTGGCGGCGGCGAGGATGCATATAATCCGCATCAGATAAATATTCGGTGCGGAAATCACGTATGGTTGAACTCGATGCGTACGATCTGGCGCTGCTTGCCGCGCTGCAGCACGACGGTCGCTCGACCCATCAGCAGCTGGCGGACCGGGTCCATCTTTCGCCAAGCCAGGTAGGCCGGCGCATTGCGCGGCTCGAAGCGGACGGCGTGATCACCGGTTACCGCGTGAACCTGTCGCACCAGTCGCTGGGGCTGGGGGTCGTCGTCTTTATCAGTATCAAGCTCGCCCACCACGGCGACACCGCCGTCGAGCGGTTTCGCGAGGAAATCCTGCTGCTCGAGGAAGTGCAGGAGTGCTATGCCGTGGCCGGCGAGGCCGACTATCTGGTGCGTGTGGTCGTGCCGGACCTCCCGATGCTGGCGGACTTCACGATGAAGAAGCTCATGCGCGTGCCCGGCGTGGAAAGCGTGCGCTCGAATATCGTGCTGACCGCGCTAAAGCGAGAAGGCCAGTTGCCGCTGTCGCATTTGCGCTGAAAAGCAAGCTCCTCGCGGCTGAAATGTGCGCAGGCTTGCGCTTGCCATCGGCCCATGTCACGCTCGCCGGGTGCCAAAACCGGGAGAGGCAGGGATGAGGGGAATCGTCGCCATCGGATTCGCGTCGCTGGCCGCGCTGAGCGCCGCGCAGGCGCTCGCCGCGCAGATCACGCGTTTCTCGCCAGAAGGGGTGGTGCCGCGCGTGCGGCAGGTAGCCATCCGCTTTGACGAACCGATGGTCCCGATGGGCGACCTCAAGGCCGCCGCGCCCGCCGCGGTGGCCTGCCAGGGCGGTGGCTCGGCAGGCCAGGGCCGCTGGGTCGATGCCAGCAACTGGGTCTTCGACTTCGAGCAGGACCTGCCCCCGGGCGTGCGCTGCACGGTGCGCATGGCCAACGGGCTCAAGAGCGTGGCCGGCAAGGCGTACAGCGGCAAGCCCGAATACCGCTTCGAGACCGGGGGGCCCACCGTGCTCTCGGCGCGGCCGTCGGGTGGCCAGATCGAAGAGGACCAGGTCTTCGCGCTGCGCTTTAACGGTGCGGCCACGGCGGGCTCCATCCAGTCTCATGCATGGTGCCAGGCCGAAGGCCTCGGCGAACGCATCCCCGTGCGGCTGCTCTCCGGCAAGGATCGCGACACCGTGCTCGGGGCGATCCGCTGGTCCGACTTCGCGAAGCAGACGCCTGAAGCGATCCATCTGCTTGCCTGCCAGCAGCGCCTGCCGTCGGGCGCGCGCATGCAGCTCGTGCTCGACGCCGGTATCGCCACGCCCTCCGGCGTGGCCACCCGCGATGCGCGCCGCTTCGACTTCACGGTACGCGAGGCCTTCGCGGCCGGCTTCACCTGCGAGCGCGAACGCGCCGAGGCACCCTGCACGCCGCTGCGGCCGCTGCGCGTCACGTTCACGGCACCGGTGCCGCGCAAGGTTGCCGAACGCGTGGTGCTGAAGACGCCGTCGGGCGACCGCGCGCCCACGTTCGATCCGGACCTCTCCCCCGATGCCGCCGTCGACTCGGTGTCGTTCCCGCCGCCGTTCGCGGAGAACGCCGCGCTGACGATCGAGGCGCCGAAGGATCTGAAGGACGATGCGGGCCGTACGCTGACGAACGCCGATCTCTTTCCGCTCAAGGTCACCATGGCCGCGCTGCCGCCGCTCGCGAAGTTCGCGGCGGCGCCGTTCGGGGTGGTCGAGCGCTTCGCGGACGTTCCGCGCAACAAGTCCGATGGCGACTATCCGCCGCTGTTGCCCGTGACGCTGCGCAATGTGGAGGCCGATCTGCCGGCAACCGCGGTGCGCGCGCAGGCGGGTACCGTGGCGCGGCTCAAGGTCGATGACGACGGCGCGGTGCTGCGCTGGCTCGGGCTGGTCAAGCGCATGCACGAGACCTCATGGACGCGCGGCGAACTCGATGCCGTGCTGGCTGGCAGGTCACCTTACGAGGTGCGCAATCCGCGCAATGCACCGTCGATCGAAACGCGTTCGGTCTCGCTGCTCGACAAGGCCGCCGGTGTGCGCAAGCTCGATATCCCGAAGCCGACCGGTGGCGATCCGCGTCCGTTCGAGGTCGTGGGCATTCCGCTGCCCGAGCCCGGCTTCCACGTGGTGGAGATCGCCTCGCCGCGCCTCGGTGCCGCGCTGCTCGGCCGGCAGGCGCCGATGTACGTGCGTACCGCCGCGCTGGTCACGAACCTCGGCGTGCATCTGAAGATCGCGCGCGCGGCGACCGATGGCGACATGAGCGGGCTGGTCTGGGTCACCACGCTCGACGACGGCAAGCCCGTGGCGAACGCCGCGGTGGCCGTGCGCGATTGCAACGGCAAGCTCTACGGCGAAGCGCGTACCGATGCCACGGGCGTCGCACGCTTCGACAAGCTGCCCGCGTCGCGTCACGACGATTGCGCGAACGGCCTGTCCGGCTACTTTGCCTCCGCGCGCATCGCGGCCGATCATCCGCAGGCGCGCGGCAAGGCCGATATGGCGTTCGTGATGTCGGACTGGAATCGCGGCATCGAGACGTGGCGCTTCAACGTGCCGACCAATATGAGCGCCTCGCAGACGCTGCGCGCGCACACGGTATTCGATCGCACGCTGCTGCGCCTGGGCGAGACCGTGTCGATGAAGCATCTGCTGCGCACCGAAACGCTGCAGGGCTTTGGACTGCCATCGGGCGAGAACGCGATGCCCGCGAAACTCGTCGTCACGCACGAGGGCAGCGGCCAGACCTACGAGATGCCGCTGGCATGGCGCGCCACGGCAACGGGCGGCCGCAGTGCCGAAAATACGTTCCAGATTCCGCCGGCCGCCAAGCTTGGCCAGTACAGCACGGCGCTCGTCTATGCGAGCGGCCAGTCGCTCGATACCGGCGGCTTCCGCGTCGAGGCATTTCGCCTGCCGGTGCTCGCGGGCACGCTGCAGGCCGACAAGGACCCGAAGGCGAAGGGCAACGCGCTCATTGCGCCGTCGTCGGTGCCGGTGGGCATGGAGATCCATTACCTGTCCGGTGGCGGCGCATCGGGACTGCCCGTGCAGCTCTCCGCGCTGCTGCGGCAGAAGTCGGTGAACTTTGCCGATTACGACGATTTCTCGTTCGACGCGCCTCGCCAGCGCAAGCAGGCCGGCAGCGGCGGCGACGAGGATGCCGACGACGAGGACGCGTCGGCGCAATCGGAGCGGCTCGTCGCGGACAAGGTGCGCGTCACGCTCGACCGCAACGGCAACGCAAAGACCACGCTCAAGGACCTGCCGAAGATCGACCTGCCGACGGACCTCGTGCTCGAGGCGGGCTTTGCGGACCCCAACGGCGAGATCCAGACGCTGCGGCAGACCGTGCCCGTATGGCCGGCCGGCGTCGTGGCGGGTATTCGCGCGGGCAGCTGGGTATCGGTGACACAGAAGATCGCCGTGCAGGGTCTCGCGCTCGATACGCAGGGCAAGCCGCTTGCGGATACGCCCGTGCAGATCCAGGCGCGGCTGCGTATCAATACGTCGGCACGCAAGCGCGTGGTCGGCGGCTTCTACCAGTACGACAACCGCAGCGAGATGAAGGACCTGGGTACCGTGTGCGAGGCGCGCACCGATGCGCAGGGCCGCGCGCACTGCAATGTCGCGCTGACGCAGGCGGGCGAAGTGGAGCTCGTGGCCATCGTGCGCGACGGCGACGGCCGCATGTCGCGCGCGGCCACCACCGTGTGGGTCACGCGTGCCGGCGAGCTATGGTTCGGCGGCGAGAACCACGACCGCATGGACGTGATTCCGGAGAAGAAGTCGTACGCGCCCGGCGATACCGCGGTGTTCCAGGTGCGCATGCCGTTCCGCCGCGCCACCGCGCTCGTGGCCGTGGAGCGCGAGGGTGTGATCGAAACGCAGGTCGTGGAATTGCGCGGCGACGATCCGTCGATCCGCCTGAAGGTGAAGCCCGAGTGGGGACCGAACGTGTACGTATCGGTGCTCTCGCTGCGCGGTCGTCTGCGCGACGTGCCCTGGTATTCGTTCTTTACCTGGGGATGGCGCCAGCCCGTCGATTGGTGGCGCGCGTTCCGCACCGAAGGGCGCGAGTATGTCGCGCCGTCGCCGCTCGTCGATCTGTCCAAGCCCGCGTTCCGGCTGGGCCTCGCCGAGATTCGCGTGGGTAACGAAGCGCACCGGCTCGACGTGACCGTCACGCCGGACAAGGCCACGTATCCCGTGCGGGGCAAGGCGCGCGTGGCCGTGCAGGTGAAGCTGCCCGACGGCAAGCCCGCCGCGAACGCGGAGGTGGCTTTCGCCGCCGTCGACCAGTCGCTGCTCGAGCTCATGCCGAACACGAGCTGGAACCTGCTCGATGCGATGTTGCAGCGGCGCAGCTACGGCGTGGAGACATCGACCGCGCAGATGGAGATCATCGGCAGGCGCCATTATGGGCGCAAGGCCGTGCCCGCGGGCGGCGGCGGCGGCAAGAGTCCGACGCGCGAGCTGTTCGACACGCTGCTGCTGTGGAATCCGCGCGTGCAGCTCGATGCCGAGGGCAAGGCCTCGCTCGAAGTGCCACTCAACGATTCGCTGACGAGCTTCCGCATCGTCGCGGTGGCGGACCTCGGCGTGGGCCGCTTCGGTACCGGCAGCGCGAGCATCGCCGCCACGCAGGACCTGCAGATGATCGCGGGCCTGCCGCTGCTGGTGCGCGAGGACGACCGCTATCGCGCGATGTTCACGCTGCGCAATACGACGCAGCGCGCGATGACGGTGGAAGCGAGCGCGCGCGCCACGCTCGTCGACACCCAGGCACTGCCGACGCAGACGGTGCAGTTGCCCGCGGGCGAGTCGCGCGAGATCGGGTGGGACGTGACCGCGCCCGCGCTGCTCGCGTATAGCCGCAGCGGAACGATTCAATGGGAGGTGCAGGCGGTGGAGAAAGGCGGCGGCAACGCGAGCGATCGCCTCAAGGTGTCGCAGCAGATCGTGCCCGCCGTGCCGGTGACGGTCCAGCAGGCCACGCTTGCGCAGCTGTCGCCCTCGCTGTCGATTCCGGTTCAGGCACCCGCCGATGCGCTGGCGGATCCCGCAGGCAAGTTGCGCGGCGGCCTGCAGGTGTCACTGCAATCGTCGCTCGCGGGCGGCATGCCTGGCGTGCGCGAGTGGTTCCGCGCGTATCCGTTCTCGTGCCTCGAACAGCGGACGTCGAAGTCGATCGGCCTCAACGATACGGCCGCATGGGATGCGCTGATGGCGCAGTTGCCGTCGTATCTCGACAGCAACGGCCTCGCGTCGTATTTCCCGCTGTCGAGCGATGCGACGCAGGGCAGCGTGACGCTGACCGCGTACCTGCTTGCGCTGACGGACGAAGCCGCGCGCGCGGGACTGCCGATGCGCGTGCCCGATGCGCTGCGCGCGCAGATGGAGCGTGGCCTCACCGCATTCGTGGAGGGCCGCATCACGCCGCCGCGCTGGGCGCCGCAGTCCGCGACGATGGACCTCGAGGTGCGCAAGCTTGCCGCGCTCGAAGCGCTCTCGCGCACGGGCCATGCGCAGGCGCGCATGCTCGGCTCCATCCAGATCCTGCCCGCGCAATGGCCCACGTCCGCGCTGATCGACTGGCTGTCGCTGCTGTCGCGCATGCCCGACATCCCGCAGCACGAGGCGCGCGTTGCCGAAGCGCAGCAGCTGCTGCGTGGCCGGCTGACGGTGCAGGGCACGCGCCTGGTGTTCTCCACCGAGCGCGACGACAACTGGTGGTGGCTCATGGCCAACGGTGACGTCAACGCGGCGCGGCTGCTGGCGGTGGCCTCGCAGCTGCCGGCATGGAAGGACGATGTGCCGCAGCTGGTGACGGGTCTGCTCGGCCGGCAGGCGCGGGGCGCGTGGAGCACGACGACGGCCAACGCCTGGGGTGTGCTCGCGATCGCGCGCTACGCGCAGACATACGAGCGCACGCCCGTGAGCGGCACCACGCGTGCCACGCTCGGCGCCGAGTCGCGCGCATTCGACTGGGCCCGCGCGACCACGCGCGACGGCATCGCGACGGGCGCCGTCGATCTGCCGTGGCCCGGAGGCGCCGCGGGCGCGACCCCGAAGCTGTCGCCGACGCCTGTGGCCGCACCGGCCGCGCTGCAGGTCGAGCATGCGGGCGGCGGACGTCCGTGGGCGACGGTGCGCGCGCTGGCGGCGGTGCCGCTGCGCGAACCCATTGCAGCGGGCTATCGCATCCGCCGCACGGTCACGCCGGTGGAACAGGCCGTGGCGGGCAAGTGGTCGCGCGGCGATACGTATCGCGTGAAGCTCGACGTCGATGCGCAGGCCGACATGACGTGGGTCGTGGTCAGCGATCCGGTGCCGACCGGCGCGACGATCCTCGGCAGCGGCCTGGGCCGCGATTCGGACATCGCGACGCGTGGCCAGCAGGGTGGCACGTACGCGACGTTCGTCGAGCGCACGCCCGAGGCCTATCGCGCGTACTACGACTATGTGCCGAAGGGCGGCTTCACCGTCGAATACACGGTGCGGCTCAACAACGCGGGCGAGTTCGCGTTGCCCCCGGTGCGCGCGGAGGCGATGTATGCGCCCGACGTGTTCGGTGCATTGCCGGTCGAACGTCTGACCGTGGGGGCGCGCCCGTGATCCGCTTTGCCGTCAGGATGCCCGCGCGCGTGCGCGAATGGTGGTTCATGGGTGCGATCGCGGGTGTCATCTATGGCGTGCTGCTGCTGCAGGCCACGATGGTGCTCCCGCCCGGCGCGCCGCTGATCGGCGTGGTTTCGTACCAGCCGTTGTGGAAGTGCGCGATGGCGTTGCTGCTCGCGCGCGCGGCATGGTTCCACCGGCCGCTGTTCGAGCGCCGGTGGCTCGTCATCGCGCTCGTGTTGTCCGCGATCGGCGACCTGCTGCTGGCCTTGCCCGCGTTGCGCATCTCGTTTATCGGCGGGCTCGGCGCGTTTCTGCTCGCGCATCTCGCGTACCTGCGGCTGTTCGCGCCGCTTGGCGCGGACCTGCGCGCGCATCGCCTCGTCGCCTGCGGGCTCGTGATCGGCGCGGCCGGCGCGCTGCTCGGCCGCTTCTGGCCGAATCTCGGCGAGCTCGCGTGGCCGGTGGTGGCCTATATCGGCGTGCTGGCGGCCATGGCGTGCGCGGCGTTGCTCGCGCGCCTGCCGACGCCGCTGACCGCGCTCGGTGCCATCTGCTTCGTGATCTCGGACGCGCTGATCGGCACCGCGCGCTTTCTTTCCGCGTTCGATACGTATCAGCTCGGCATCTGGTGGTTCTATGCCGCGGCGCAGGTGCTGATCGTCGCGGGCATCGTGGGCGGGCGGGAGACGCCCGGTGTGCAACCGATGGACGCAAAGGTGTAGCCGGCGATGCGCGGCGCGTCATCGTCCCCTCGTTGCTGGCGCGCCGTGCTTGCGGTGGCGATGATGCTGGCCGTGCCCGCCGCGTTCGCGGTGCCCACGTTCGGCGCCGTGCGCGATGCATGGCGCAGTGCGGACGTGGTGGTCGCCGATCGGCATGGGGAGACGATCGCGCGCATCCGCGACGACTTCCGCGCGCGGCGCGGAGACTGGGTCGGCCTTGCCGATACCTCGCCGGCGCTGCGCACGGCCATCGTGCTCTCCGAAGATCGCCGCTTCTATGCGCACAGCGGTGTCGACTGGCAGGGCGTGGCCGCCGCCGCATGGGCGAACCTCTGGAACACGCGCACGCGCGGCGCGTCCACGCTGACGATGCAGCTGGCGGGGCTGCTCGACGAGGATCTGCGCGCGGGGGGCGGACGGACCGGCGGACGCAGCATGACGCAGAAGGTCGGCCAGGCGGTGAGCGCGGCGTCGCTCGAGCGCGGCTGGAGCAAGGACCAGATCCTCGAGGCGTATCTGAACCTCGTGCCGTTCCGTGGCGAACTGGTCGGCCTGTCGGCGATGTCGCAGACGCTGTTCGGCAAGGTGCCGAGCGGGCTCGATGCGCGTGAATCGGCCGTGGCGGTGGCGCTCGTGCGCGCGCCCAACGCGACCCCCGCGCAAGTCTCGCGGCGCGCGTGCGGCATCCTGCGGGACATGCAGCTGCCGCGCGAGTGCGATGGCCTCGACGGCTTCACGCAGCTGGCACTGCTGCGCGCAAGCGGTGCGGGCGCGATGAAGCCGGCTGGGGCGAGTCTGGCACCGCATCTGGGCCGGCTGCTCGTGGCGCAGGCTGCGGCGGGCAAGCATGCGGCGAGTGGCAACGCGGCGATTGGCAACGCGGCGATTGGCAACGCGGCGATGGGCAACGCGGCGATGGGCACGGTGTCGCGTATCGACTCGACGCTCGATGCGCGCGTGCAGCGCGTGGCGGTGACGAGCCTCGACCGCCATCTGCGCGAACTCGCGGGCCGCAACGTCGAGGATGGTGCGGTTATCGTGATCGACAACGCGAGCGGCGACGTGCTCGCGTACGTCGGCTCGTCGGGCGTGCTGTCCGCGGCCGCGCAGGTCGATCACGCGGCCGCGCTGCGGCAGGCCGGCTCGACGCTCAAGCCGTTTCTCTACGCGCAGGCGCTCGAGGAGCGGCGCGTGACGGCCGCGTCGCTGCTCGACGATCGTCCCGTCAATCTGCCGACGGGCGGCGGGCTCTATATCCCGCAGAACTACGATCACCAGTACGCGGGCTGGGTCAGCCTGCGCGCGGCGCTGGGCGCATCGCTGAATGTGCCCGCTGTGCGCACGCTGGTCATGGTCACGCCGCATCGCTTTCATCGCCGGCTCGTGGCGCTGGGCCTGCCGCTCACGCAGTCGGGCGACTATTACGGTTACAGCCTCGCGCTCGGCAGCGCCGACGTTTCGCTGCTGTCGCTGACGAATGCCTATCGCGCGTTCGCCAATGGCGGTGCCTATAGCGCGCCAAGGCTCCGCGCGGGCGACCCTCGCGCCACGCCGCGCGCGGTGATGCAACCGGCCGCGGCCTATGTGATCGGCGACGTGCTCTCGGACCGCCATGCGCGCGCGCGCACGTTCGGGCTCGACAGCCCGCTCACCACGCGTTTCTGGACCGCCGTGAAGACGGGCACCAGCAAGGACATGCGCGACAACTGGTGCATCGGCTGGTCGCAGCGCTACACGGTTGGCGTCTGGGTCGGCAACGCGAGCGGCGCGAGCATGCACGATGTCTCGGGCGTGACCGGCGCCGCGCCGGTCTGGCACGACGTGATGGAGGCGCTGCACGGCGCCATGCCGAGCCGTGCGCCGGCCATGCCGGGTGGTGTGCGGCGCATCGGCCTGACGTTCGACCAGAACCTCGAGCCCGCGCGCGAGGAGGTGTTTCTCGACGGCACCGAGATGTCGCGCGTGAGCGTCGCCGCGGCGGCGCCCCGCGATGCCGGCGCCCGCCCGGCCATCGCCAGTCCCGCCAACGGCACCGTGTTCGCGCTCGATCCCGATATCCCGCCACGCGCGCAACGCGTGTGGTTTCACGCGTCGGCCTCCACCGGCGAGGTGGCCACCGGCGTCAGCTGGCGGCTGGACGGCAAGCCGCTCGGACGCGGTGGCGAAGTGGCCTGGCTGCCCTGGCCGGGCCGGCATCAGGTGGAACTCGTCGATGGGACCGGCCGCGTCGTGGACCGCGTCGCCATCGAGGTCCGTGGCGCAAGCGTGCGCGACGCGGCACCGGCGGCCCGGCCGCGCCGGCCCTGACATGGCTTTTGCTCCGCACGTGACCGGCATTTCGTTTCAAATGTGCGTATGCAGCAAACCCCCTCACCCGAAGGGGTCTTTGCGTTTCCGACAAAAACCGTTGCGCGCACGCAGCGGATATTTAAGAAAGACCCGGTAATTTCCGATGTTTTATTGGGTTAACCCGGGCTTTAGGGCGTTCCTTCTACGCATCGTTTTCATGTTTGAAACAGTCGGCGCTTCCGTCACGGGATAATGCGTGCCTTGGAGTAGGTCACATCAAGAGGAGTAAAGAGGAGCTATGAAGAACATCTATAAAAAGATGCTGGTGGCGGCCGCGGCCATGACGCTCGGCGGCTTTGCCCAGGCACAATCCGCGGGCAGCACGGTCGTGAGCATGGGCTGGTTCCGCGTCATGCCCACCGGGTCCAGCGAGAACCTGACCATCGACAGCCTCGCGGGCCGTCCGGTCGGCCAGCAGCGTCCGAACACGGGCGCGAAGATCGATTCGGCCGATACGCTGGGTCTCGCGCTCGATCACTTCTTCACGGACAACATCTCGGCCGAGTTCGTGCTGGGCGTGCCGCCGAAGCATGACGTGAGCGGCGATCGCGGATACGAGAAGTACGGCAAGCTCGGCGAAGTCCGCCAGTGGAGCCCGGCCGTCGTGTTCAAGTGGCACTTTTTCGACGCCAAGACCAAGTTCCGTCCGTACGTGGGCGTCGGCGTGAACTACACGTGGTTCACGGGCGAAACGGTCACGAACCAGAATTTCGTGAACAACGAGTTCGGACCGGGCTCGCGCATGACCGCGAGCGCCACGCCGTCGTGGAACCCCGTATTCAACGTCGGCGCCAACTACAACATCACCGACCGCTGGTCGGTGGGGGTGTCGGTCTCGTACGTGCCGATCTCGACGCGCGGCAACTTCGAAACCACGCTGGCCAACGGCGCGGTCGTGAAGTCGCATACCAAGATCAGCATCGATCCGGTCGTGACGTACCTGAGCGTCGGCTACCGCTTCTGACGCGACCCGCGGGGCATCGGCAAGGAAGAAGGGGCACCATTCGGTGCCCCTTTCCTGTTATCTGGCCGCCTTCACGGGGTAGCCGGCTTCCTCGATGGCCTTGCGCAGGGCGGCCTGGTCGGCCTGGCTATCGACCTTCACGGCCTGCGTGGGCACATCGGCGGAGACGCTGGCGGCCGGATCGACTGCCTGGACCGCGCGGGTGATCGCGCCGACACAGTGGTTGCAGGACATGCCTTCGACTTCGAACTGGATCATCTTGAGCTCCGGATTGAGATGGAGGGATTGCACGGAATGGAGTGTGAACCTTCCCACCGTGGGAAGCGCAAGCGGAAAATTGTGGGGGGCCGACCTTGACCTTCCAATGATGGTAAGGTCCACGATGCAGTGGTCGCCACTGCCAATTGCCCGTCCATCATGTCGATTTCCGCCGAACCTTCTGTCGCTTTTGACGCCGCCACCGGCGCGGAGTGGAGTTTTCCCGTCGATGGCATGACGTGCGCGTCCTGCGTGCGCCGCGTCGAGAACGCGCTGGCCAAAGTGCCCGGCGTCAGCGATGCCTCCGTCAACCTTGCCACCGAGCATGTCACGCTGCGCGCCGCGCCCGGTGCCGATGCGGGCGCCGCGCTGTCGGCGGCCGCGCAGGCCGTCACCGACGCCGGCTACGAGGTGCCGCGAGAAACCGTCGAACTGTCCGTGTCCGACATGACGTGCGCGTCGTGCGTGGGCCGCGTGGAGCGCGCGCTGCGCGCGGTGCCCGGCGTCGTCGGGGCCGAGGTCAATCTCGCCACCGAGCGCGCGGCCGTGACCGTGCTGCGCGATGCGGTCTCCACCGACGCGCTCACCCAGGCGGTGACGCGGGCCGGGTACGGCGCCGCGGCCGTCACCGCGCCGGTCGGCACCGAGGCGCCGGCGCGGCACGATTTCTGGTCGAGTCCCTATGCGGTCGCGATTCCCGCGCTGCTGTCGCTGCCGCTCGTCGCGCCGATGGTGCTCGAGTGGTTCGGCGTGCACTGGATGCTGCCGGCATGGGTGCAGTGGCTGCTGGCCACGCCGGTGCAGTTCGTGTTCGGCTGGCGCTTCTACAAGGCCGGGTGGAAGGCCGTGCGCGCGGGCGCCGGCAATATGGACCTGCTCGTGGCGCTCGGCACGTCCGCGGCCTACGGCCTGTCGCTGTGGATGATGGCGACCGCGGGCGAACACCACGCGGGGCATCTCTATTTCGAGAGCGCGGCCGTGGTGATCACGCTCGTGCGGCTCGGCAAGTGGCTCGAGACGCGCGCCAAGCGCCAGACCGCCGACGCGATCCGCGCGCTGGCGGCGCTGCGGCCCGATACCGCGCAGGTGCGCCGTGCCGGGCAGGTCGTCACCGTGCCGCTCGCGGAGGTCCGCGTGGGCGACGAGATCGTGGTGCGCCCCGGCGAACGCGTGCCGGTGGATGCGCGGATCATCGAAGGCAGCAGCCACGTCGATGAATCGATGCTCACGGGCGAGTCCGTACCCGTTGCGCGCGGCGTGGGCGATGCGCTCACCGGTGGCGCCATCAATGCCGAGGGGCTGCTCGTCGCGCGCACGACGGCCGTGGGCGCGGAAACCGTGCTCGCGCGCATCATTCGCATGGTCGAGCATGCGCAGGCCGCCAAGGCGCCGATCCAGCGCCTCGTCGATCGGGTCAGCGCGGTGTTCGTCCCCGTCGTCCTGGTGCTGGCGCTGGCCACGTTGCTCGGCTGGGGATTCGTGGGCGGCGACTGGTCCGCGGCGCTGCTCAATGCCGTAGCCGTGCTCGTGATCGCGTGCCCGTGCGCGCTGGGGCTCGCCACGCCCACCGCGATCATGGCGGGTACCGGTGCCGGCGCGCGCGCGGGCATTCTGATCAAGGACGCCGAGGCGCTTGAAGTGGCGCACCGCGTCTCGGTGGTCGCCTTCGACAAGACGGGCACGCTGACGATCGGCAAGCCCGAGGTTGTCGCGCTGGAAGCCGCGGACGGCGACGAGGCGGGCCTGCTGGCCCAGCTTGCCGCGCTGCAGGCCGGCAGCGAACATCCGCTCGCGCGGGCGGTGCTCGCGGCCGCGCAGGCGCGGGGCATCGCCGCGCCGGCCGCCACCGATGTGCGTGCGCTGCCCGGTCGCGGGATCGAAGGGCAGGTCGGTGGCGTCGCGCTGCAGCTGGGCAGCGAGGGGCTCCGCGCATCGCTCGGCGCCGAACCGGGCGATGCGCTCCAGGCGTCGGCCACCCGGCTGCGTAGCGAAGGGCGGACCGTATCGTGGCTGCTCGATGCGCGCGCGCGGCGCGTGCTCGGCCTGGTCGCCTTTGGCGACGCGCTCAAGCCCACGGCCGCCGCCGCCGTGGCGCGCCTGCGCGCCGCGGGCATCCGCACCGTGATGCTGACCGGCGACAACGCGGGCGCGGCGCGCCATATCGGCGATGCGCTCGGTCTCGACGAGGTACAGGCCGAAGTGCTGCCCGAACACAAGGCCGCGCGCGTGCAGGCGTTGCAGCAGGGCGGAGCGGTCGTGGCGATGGTCGGCGACGGCATCAACGATGCGCCCGCCCTCGCCGCCGCTGACGTGGGTATCGCGATGTCCACCGGTACCGACGTGGCGATGCACGCCGCCGGCATCACGCTGATGCGTGGCGATCCGCTGCTCGTCCCCGATGCCCTCGCCGTGTCCGATCGCACGGTCCGCAAGATCCGCCAGAACCTGTTCTGGGCCTTTATCTATAACGTGATCGGCATCCCGCTCGCGGCGGCCGGTCTGCTCAATCCCGTGGTGGCCGGCGCGGCGATGGCGTTCTCGAGCGTCAGCGTCGTCAGCAATGCGCTGCTGCTGCGCCGCTGGCGCGCGGCGGCCGCGTCCCCCAATGCTTCGTCCCCCGTACAGGAGGCCACATCATGAATATCGGAGAAGCCGCCGACGCCTCGGGCGTCACCGCCAAGATGATCCGGCACTACGAATCGATCGGGCTGCTGGAAACCCCGCCGCGCACGGAGGGCGGCTACCGCCGTTACGATGCGCGCGCGGTCCATACCTTGCGCTTCGTGCGGCGGGCCCGTAATCTCGGATTCTCGCTCGACGAGATTCGCGGGCTGCTGTCGCTGTGGCACGATCGTGCCCGCGCGAGCGCGGATGTGAAAGCGCTCGCATTGCGTCATCTCGACGAACTGGAGACGCGCATCGCGGAGCTGACGGCCATGCGCGATACGCTGCGCGGGCTCGCCGAGTCGTGCAGCGGCGACGATCGGCCCGATTGCCCGATCCTCACCGATTTCGCACGGGAGGACGGCGCGCCGGCGTCGTGTTGTCACACGCAGCCGTAACACGTATCGGTCATAACCCAAAGCAGGCACACCCGGCGAGGAGACAATGGGATGGATGAACCTGTGACGATTACCGAGCGCGACATTCATTCGGCGAATGAAGATGGCGTGGCCGCAAATGCGGCCGCGAGCGCTGCCACGGCGGGCGCGATCCTCCCGACCGAAAGCCGCCAGCGCATGCGCGACGGCACCGAGCTGTCGCTGCGCACGTGGGCGCCCGATCCCCGCCGCTACCCCGAACCATTGGGTACGCTGCTGCTGGTACACGGCCTTGGCGAGCACTGCGGCCGCTACCAGCACGTGGCCGACGTGCTTTGCGGACTGGGTCTGCGCGTGCGCGCCTACGATCACCGTGGCCATGGCCACAGCGGCGGCCCGCGCATGGTGGTCCCCCATGCGGATGCCTATGTCGACGATCTGGCCGAGATCCATGACGGCGCCGTGCGCCAGTGGAACGAACTTCCCATCGTGCTCGGACACAGCATGGGCGGGCTCGTCGCCGCGCGTTTCGCGACGGCACGGGTGCGGCCGATTCGCGCACTGGTCCTGTCTTCGCCGGCGCTTGCGCTGTTCCTTTCGCCGCGCATGCTTACGTTCCAGCGCGTGCTGATGGCGCTGGCCCCACGTCTGCGCGTGCCCACGCAACTCGATGCGAGCGGCCTGTCGCACGACCCCGAGGTCGTGCGCGCATATCGGACCGATCCGCTCGTGCAGTCCACCATCAGCGCGGGCGTGCTCGAAACGTTCGTGCGCGGCATGGCGCAGGCGCAGGCCGATGCGGCGCGGCTTGAAGTGCCGACGCTGATGCTCGTCGCGGGCGCCGATCGCATCGTCGATCCCGCCGGCAGCCGCACCTTCCACGACCACGCGCCCGACGATCTGTGCCGCATGGAATGGTTCGCGGACGGCTACCACGAGCTGTTCAACGAAACGGAGCCACGCCGCGGAGAGGCCTTCGCGGCGCTGACGGACTGGCTGGGGCAGCACCTCGTGCCCCTCCGTTAAGACCCTGACGGCCGCCCCGGTCCAGTCGTGCGATGATCTCCGCATTCCGAAAACAAACCGATGCTGGACCAAAGGGACATGGAGACATACGACTACATCATCGTGGGTGCCGGCTCCGCCGGCTGCGTGCTGGCGAATCGCCTCACGCAGGACACCGACGTCAACGTGCTGCTGCTCGAGGCGGGCGGCAAGGACGACTATCACTGGATCCATATCCCCGTCGGCTATCTGTATTGCATCGGCAATCCGCGCACGGACTGGCTGTACCGCACCGTGGCGGAAGCGGGGCTGAACGGCCGCTCGCTCGGCTATCCGCGCGGCCGCGTGCTCGGCGGTTCGTCGTCGATCAACGGGATGATCTACATGCGCGGCCAGCGCGAGGACTACGACGACTGGGCCCGGATCACGGGCGACGACGGCTGGCGCTGGGACAACGTGCTGCCGCTGTTCCGGCGCAGCGAGGACCATTACCGCGGCAATAGCGAGTTCCACGGCGCGGGCGGCGAGTGGCGCGTGGAAGCGCAGCGGCTGCGCTGGGACATTCTCGAACGCTTTATCGATGCCGCCGAACAGGCCGGCATTCCGCGCACCGACGACTTCAATCGCGGCGACAACTTCGGCGTCGGCTACTTCGAGGTGAATCAGCGGCGCGGCATTCGCTGGAATACGTCGAAAGCGTTCCTGCGCCGCGCGGCCGACCGGCCGAACCTCACCATCGTCACGGGCGCGCAGGTCAGCGCGCTGACATTCGACGACGATGCGGGCGGCCGCCGCTGCACGGGCGTGCGCTATGTGGGCGGCGGCGTCGAGCGCGAAGCGCGCGCGACCGAAGAAGTCATCCTGGCTTCCGGCGCCATCAATTCTCCGCAGCTGCTCGAACTATCCGGCATCGGACAGCCGGAGCGGCTGCAGGCACTCGGCATTCGCGTGCGACACGCACTGGCCGGCGTGGGAGAGAACCTGCAGGACCATCTGCAACTGCGTACGGTGATGAAGGTCGAGGGCGTGCGCACGCTGAACACGCGCGTCGCCAACTGGTGGGGCAAGCTCGGCATCGGGCTGCAGTACGCGTTCAACCAGAGCGGGCCGATGAGCATGGCACCCTCGCAGCTCGGCGCGTTCGCGCGCAGCGATGCGAGCCAGGCACGGCCCAATCTCGAGTACCACGTGCAGCCGCTCTCGCTCGACAAGTTCGGCGATCCGCTGCATGCGTTCAACGCATTCACGGCCAGCGTCTGCAATCTGCGCCCCACGTCGCGCGGCAGCGTGCATATCGAGGACGCGGACTTTCGCCGCGCGCCGCTCATCGCGCCGAACTACCTGTCGACGGAAGCGGATCGCAAGGTCGCGGCCGACTCCATCCGGCTCACGCGGCGCATCGTCGCATCGCCGGCGCTCGCGCCATATCGCCCGCAGGAATGGCTGCCCGGTGCCGCGTTCGAGACGGACGAGCAACTGGCCGAAGCCGCGGGCGCGATCGGCACGACGATCTTCCATCCGGTCGGCACCTGCCGCATGGGCCGCGCCGACGATCGCGATGCCGTGGTCGATGAGCGCCTGCGCGTGATCGGGATCGACGGCCTGCGCGTCGTCGATGCATCGGTCATGCCGCTGATCACATCGGGCAATACCAACTCGCCCACGATCATGATCGCGGAGCGTGCGAGCGACATGATTCGCGCCGACCGCCAGGCGCGCTCGCGCGGCGCTGCGTCGCATCCCACAGGCGTGTCTTACGCCTAGTGCAAACCCCGATGTTTTGCGACGCAGCAGGCGCACACAATAGTCGCCGGTATACGGTGCCCAAGCCTGCACATACGTGGTGCGGCGCGTTGGATGCCACCGTATGCGGGCGGTAGCCGCACCGCACAAAAAAACAATCCGAAAGGACTAGAAGCGGCAGTATGGCGACAAGCATGGCGACAGCGTGACGACAGCGCGCCGCGGATCCAACCATTGTCAGTGCCGGGCACAACCCGGTGACGCAGCAAGAGGGCGGGCAGGAGACTTATGAGGCCGGACAATACCGAGGACAACATCCTGGAGACCAGGAACCTCACCAAGGAATTCAAGGGGTTCACCGCGGTCAGCGACGTGAACCTGCGCGTGAAGCGTGGATCGATCCATGCACTGATTGGCCCCAACGGCGCCGGCAAGACCACGTGCTTCAACCTGCTGACGAAGTTCCTCGAACCGACGACGGGCACGATCCTGTTCAACGGTATCGACATCACGCGTGAAAAGCCCGCGCAGATCGCGCGCCGCGGCGTCATCCGTTCATTCCAGATCTCCGCCGTGTTTCCGCACCTCACCGTGCGCGAGAACGTGCGCATCGGTCTGCAACGCCAGCTCGGCACCGCGTTCCAGTTCTGGCGCAGCGAGCGTTCGCTCGACGTGCTGAACGATCGCGCGATGGAACTGCTGGAGCAGGTCGGCCTGACCGAGTTCGCGGAGACCGTCACGGTGAACCTGCCGTACGGCCGCAAGCGCGCGCTCGAGATCGCCACCACGCTCGCGATGGAACCGGAAATGATGCTGCTGGACGAGCCCACGCAGGGCATGGGCCACGAGGACGTGGACCGCGTGACGCAGCTGATCAAGAAGGTCTCCGCGGGCCGCACGATCCTGATGGTCGAGCACAACATGAACGTGGTCTCGTCGATCGCCGACAAGATCACCGTCCTGCAGCGTGGCGCGATTCTCGCCGAAGGCCCGTACGCGGAGGTGTCGAAGGACCCGCGCGTGATGGAAGCGTACATGGGCACGGCGGACGCCGAGCTCCAGGGCGCGCACTGATCAACGGGACCCGACATGGCGAACGACACGACCAACAAGACCGCCGCGCTCGAGATCCGCGATCTGCACGCGTGGTACGGCGAATCGCACATCCTGCACGGCGTGAACCTCACCGTGAACCACGGTGAAGTGGTCACGCTGCTGGGCCGCAACGGCGCGGGCCGCACCACGACGCTGCGCGCGATCATGGGCCTCACGGGCACGCGCAAGGGCTCGATCCAGGTGAACGGGCACGAGACCATCGGCCTGCCCACGCACAAGATCGCGCACTACGGCATCGGCTACTGCCCGGAAGAGCGGGCCATCTTCTCGAGCCTCTCGTGCGAAGAGAACCTGCTGCTGCCGCCGCAGTTGAAGGTGCAGGGTGCCGAGGCCCGGCAGCCGATGAGCGAAGCCGAGATCTACGAGATGTTCCCGAACCTCGCCGAACGCCGGCAGAGTCAGGGCACACGCCTCTCT